>NZ_JALQCK010000048.1:0-75862 GCF_030464835.1 Paraburkholderia sp. WS6 | reverse complement strand
CACCGCTCGAAATCGTCTGGGTGCCGCCGCTGTCGACCGTAGTGCTGGTGGCGGTACCTACGGACGAAACCACCTCGTTGCCGCCGCTACTCACGGTCGTATCGACTGACGAGCCACCGCTTGAAATTGTCTGGGTGCCGCCGCTGTCGACCGTCGTACTGGTCGCAGTGCCGCCGGAGGAGACGGTTTCGTTGCCGCCGCTGCTGACGGTGGTATCGACCGACGAGCCGCCACTGAAAACCGTCTGCGTGCCACTCGCGCTGACCGTCGTGCTGGTCGCCGTGCCCCCGGACGCGACCACTTCAACGCCTCCGCTGCTGACCGAGGTGTCAACGGACGAGCCTCCGCCNCCGCCCGATATCGTCTGCGTACCACCCGCGCTGACCGTCGTGCTGGTCGCCGTGCCCCCCGACGCGACCACTTCAACGCCTCCGCTGCTGACCGAGGTGTCAACGGACAAGCCTCCGCCCGATATCGTCTGCGTACCACCCGCGCTGACCGTCGTGCTGGTCGCCGTGCCCCCGGACGAAACCACTTCATTCCCACCGCTGCGGACGGTAGTATCGATCGACGAACCGCCGCTTGAAATCGTCTGCGTTCCGCCAGCGCTGACTATCGTGCTGGTCGCCGTTCCGCCGGACGAGACGACCTCGTTGCCGCCGCCACTGACCGTCGTATCGATCGACGAACCGCCGGCGACGATGGTTTGTGTGCCACCGCCCTCGACGGTTGTGCCGCTGGCGATCCCACCTGCCGATACGACTTCGCTGCCGCCACTATCAACGATCGTGCCGGTGGAAGCGCCGCCGCTTGAAACGTTTTCGGTCGCGCCGTTCCCGACAGTAGTACTTGTGGCGCTTCCGCCGGACAGAACCGTTTCGGTACCTCCGCTATTCAGGATGCTGCCGATAGCAGAGCCGCCGCTCTGGACAGTCTGGGTCCCGCCGCTGTTGATGGTCGCATCGACAGCTGAGCCACCGTTCGCAACGGTCTGGCTGCCACCGTTGTCAATGGTTGTGCTGGTAGCCGTGCCGCCTGAAGAGACCACTTCGTGGCCACCGCTACTGAGGGTCGTACTGACGGCGGTGCCGCCATCGTCGACGGTCTGTATGCCGCCGCCGTCTACGATTGTGCCGATCGCCGTGCCGCTGGACGAGACCGTTTCGTTGCCGCCACTGCCGACGATTGTATTGACCGACGAACCGCCGGAGGAGACGACTTCATTGCCGCCGCTACCGACGGTAGTATCAATGGACGAGCCACCGGCCGATATCGTCTGCGTACCACCCGCGCTCACCTTCGTGCTGGTCGCCGTGCCCCCGGACGAGACCACTTCATTCCCACCGCTACTGACGGTGGTATCAATCGACGAGCCGCCGCTTGAAATCGTCTGTGTGCCGCCACTGCTGACGGCGGTGTTGATCGCGGCGCCTCCACTGGAGACGGTCTGGTTGCCACCGTTGTTGATGGACACACCGACGGCGGAACCGGACGACAGTACGTACTGTGTGCCACCACTGTTCACGGTTGTGTCCGACGATACACCGCCCGACGAGACGTATTCCGAGCCGCCGCTGTTCACCGTGGTATTGAGGGCGGTGCCGTTGGCCAGATCGGTTAGCGAGCCGCCATTCTCAAGCACGACGCCGCTGGCGTTGTTCCCGGCAATCGAAAAGGTGCTGGACGTACCGTTGGAAACATACGTACCCGAGAGTGTCGCCGACGTGTTTGTTTCGAGCGCTGCGCCGCTGTTCTGCGTGACGCCGGTTGCCGTGCCACCCGCCTGGACGTTAAGCGTACCGCCGCTGTCTGCCGTGGTACCGGTGGCCGAGCCACCGGATGTCACCTCCTGGAGGCCTCCGCTATTCACGGTGGTGTTGCGGGCGACACCACCGGACGAAATGAGCTCTGTGCCGCCGCTGTTGACGGCGGTATCAACCGACGAGCCACCGCTCGAAATCGTCTGGGCGCCACCGTTTCCAACCGTCGTACTGGTCGCGGTGCCCCCGGACGAAACCACTTCGTTGCCGCCGCTGCTGACGGTCGTATCCACCGACGAGCCACCGCCNGTGCCACCGTTGCCGACCGTCGTGCTGGCCGCGGCGCCCCCGGACGAAACCACTTCGTTGCCGCCGCTGCTGACGGTCGTATCCACCGACGAGCCACCGCTCGAAATTGTCTGGGTGCCACCGTTGCCGACCGTCGTGCTGGCCGCGGCGCCCCCGGATGAAACCACTTGGTTGCCGCCGCTGCTGACGGTCGTATCGACCGACGAGCCGCCGCCCGAAATTGTCTGGGTGCCGCCGTTGTCGACCGTCGTACCGGTCGCCGTGCCGCCTGACGAGATGACTTCGTTGCCGCCGCTTGTGACAGTCGTACCAGTCGCCGTGGCGCCACCCAGGATCACATCTGTCCCGCCGCTGTTCACGTGCGTGGTGATGACGACGCCGCCACTGGAAACGATCTGCTCACCACCATCATTGACGGTGGCGTTGACTGCCGAACCCGCTGACAGCACGTACTGTTCACCACTGTTGTTGATGGTCGTACTGGTCGCGACGCTTCCTGAGGAAATGGTTTCCGTGCCGCCACTGTTGATGGTCGTATCAATCGCGGTGCCACCGGCGAGCTCGGTTAGTGAACCGCCGTCTTCAACAACGATGCCGCTGGCGTGGTTGCTGGCAATGGCGAAGGTGCTTGACGAGCCGCCTGAGACGTAAGTGCCGGAGACCGTCGCCAATGTATTCGTTACTAACGCCGCGCCGCTTTCCTGCGTCAGGCTGGTGGCGCTGCCGCCGGCCAGGACGACTCCCGTGCCACTGCTACCGAGCGTCGTGCCGACTGCGTTTCCGCCGCTTGAAATCGTCTGTGTGCCGCCACTGTTGACGGCGGTGTTGATCGCGGCGCCTCCACTGGAGACGGTCTGGTTGCCACCGTTGTTGATGGACACACCGACGGCGGAACCGGACGACAGTACGTACTGTGTGCCACCACTGTTCACGGTTGTGTCCGACGATACACCGCCCGACGAGACGTATTCCGAGCCGCCGCTGTTCACCGTGGTATTGAGGGCGGTGCCGTTGGCCAGATCGGTTAGCGAGCCGCCATTCTCAAGCACGACGCCGCTGGCGTTGTTCCCGGCAATCGAAAAGGTGCTGGACGTACCGTTGGAAACATACGTACCCGAGAGTGTCGCCGACGTGTTTGTTTCGAGCGCTGCGCCGCTGTTCTGCGTGACGCCGGTTGCCGTGCCACCCGCCTGGACGTTAAGCGTACCGCCGCTGTTTGCCGTGGTACCGGTGGCCGAGCCACCGGATGTCACCTCCTGGAGGCCTCCGCTATTCACGGTTGTATCCACGGCCGAGCCCCCGGATACAACTTCCTGCGTACCGCCACTATTGATCACACTGGAATAGGCGTAGCCCTCCACCACACCATCCACATACTGCAGGCCCCCGCCATTCACGGTGGTAGCGTACGCGGCGCCACCGCCCAGAACAGATTGCGTGCCGCCACTCCCTATCGTGGCTGACGTGACCGTGCCGCCGCTCTGGATGACCTCGTTGCCACCGGCGACACCGATCGACACGGCAGAACCACCGCTCGATACAGTTTGGGTGCCGCCCGCGCTGATTGTGCCCCCGCTGGCCAGGCCACCGCTCCCGACTGTCTCGACGCCGCCGCTACTGACTGTGGTCGAGTTTGCTGTGCCGTAGACGTTTTCGACGCCACCGTTGCCGACGATGGTGTTGTTGGCGGTGCCGCTAACAGTCTGTGTACCGCTGCTGAGCGCAGTCGACGTCGCGGTGCCGCCAGCGGCAACAGTCTGCAAGCCGCCGTTGACGACGACGGCTGTGGCCGAACCGCCGCTCGCTACCGATTGCAGGCCGCCGGCACGGATGGTGCCTCCGCTGGCCAGACCGCCGCCCTTGACGGTCTCGGTGCCACCGCTGCTGACTGTGCTTGAGTTCGCCGTGCCGTAGACGTTTTCGACACCGCTGCCGGTGACGACGGTATTGTTCGCCGTGCCGCTGACAGTCTGGGCACCACCGGTCACCGTGGTCGACGTTGCGGTGCCGCCAGCGGCGACAGTCTGCGAGCCGCCGTTGCCGACGACGGCTGTGGCCGAGCCGCCGCTCGTTACCGTTTGCAGGCCGCCCGCGCTGATGATGCCCCCGCTGGCCAGGCCGCCGCCTTCGACGGTCTCGGTGCCCCCGCTGCTGACCGTGGTTGAGTTTGCCGTGCCGTAGACGTACTCGATGCCACTGCCGGTCACGATGGTGCTATTCGCCGTGCCGCTGACGGTCTGGGTACCACCGGTCAGCGTGGTCGACGTCGCGGTGCCGCCAGCGGCGACAGTCTGCGAGCCACCGTTGACGGCGACGGCTGTGGCCGAGCCGCCCCCTGCTACCGTTTGCAGGCCGCCGGCGCCGATGGTACCTCCGCTGGCCAGACCGCCGCCCTCGACGGTCTCGGTGCCGCCGCTGCTCACTGCCGTCGAGTTTGCCGTGCCGTAGACGTTCTCGATGCCACTGCCAGTCACGATGGTGCTATTCGCCGTGCCGCTGACGGTCTGGGTACCGCTGCTGACCGTGGTCGACGTTGCGGTGCCGCCTGCGGCGACAGTCTGCGTGCCCCCGTTGACGACGGTGTTGTTGGCCGCGCCGCTTACCGTCTGAGTGCCGCTGCTGATCGTGGTCGACGTCGCGGTGCCACCCGCGGCGACAGTCTGCGAGCCACCGTTGACGACGGCGGCGGTGGCCGAGCCGCCGCTCGCTACCGTTTGCAGGCCGCCGGCACCGATGGAGCCTCCACTGGCCAGACCGCCGCCTTCGACGGTCTCGTTGCCGCCGCTGCTCACNCACCGTGGTCGAGTTCGCCGTGCCGTAGACATTCTCGATGCCGCTGCCAGTCACGACGGTGCTATTCGCCGTGCCGCTGACCGTCTGAGTACCGCTGCTGACCGTGGTCGACGTCGTGGTACCGCCAGCGGCGACAGTCTGCGAGCCACCGTTGACGACAACGGCGGTGGCCGAGCCGCCGCTCGCTACCGTTTGCAGGCCGCCGGCACCGATGGAGCCTCCACTGGCCAGACCGCCGCCTTCGACGGTCTCGTTGCCGCCGCTGCTCACCGTGGTCGAGTTCGCCGTGCCGTAGACATTCTCGATGCCGCTGCCAGTCACGATGGTGCTATTCGCCGTGCCGCTGACCGTCTGCGTCCCGCTGGCGAGCGTGGTCGCCGTGGCGGTGGCGCCGGCGGCGATAGTCTGCGTGCCGCCGTTGACGTTGACAAATGCGGCCGAGCCCCCGTTCAATATGGCTTGCAGGCCGCCCGCGCCGATCGAGCCACCGCTGGCGCGGCCACCGTTCTCAACCGTCTCCGTGCCGCCACCGCTGACCGTGCTTGAGTTCGCTGTGCCGTAGACGTTTTCAACGCCACCGCCAGTGACGATGGTGTTGTTCGCGGTGCCGCTGACCGCCTGGGTGCCATTGCTGACCGTAGTCGACGTCGCGGTAGCGCCCGCGGCGATGGTCTGCGTGCCACCGCTGACGCTGACGGATGCAGCCGAGCCGCCGTTCAGCACGGTTTGGAGGCCGCCTGCACCGATCGAGCCACCACTCGCCACGCCACCGTTCTCAACGGTCTCAGTGCCGCCACTGCTGATCGTCGTGCCGCCCGCCGTGCCCCAGACGTTTTGCGCGCCACCAGCACTAATCGTTGTGCCGTTCGCGGTACCCGAAACGGTCTGCGAGCCGTTCGTAACCGTGGTCGTATTGGCCGTGCCGCCAACCTGAACGGTCTGAACGCCACCGTTGACAGTCGTGTTGTTTGCGCTACCAGTTACGCTCTGATTACCAGCGCCTTCTATGAGCGTGCCTGTCGCCGTACCTGCGTCGTTTTGGGTGCCGCCACTCACAACCACATTGCTGGTTGTTCCACCCACGGCGACATTCTGGGTGCCACCAGCTTTCACCAACCCACCGCTAGCGGTGCCGCCACTGAAAACATTCGCTGTTCCGCCCGCAACCGTTTCATTAACGACGAGGCCGTAGTCGTTCAGGGTACCGCCCAGTAGCGTGCCGTTGGTCTCCGTTCCACCGGCATACACCGTTTCCGACCCGCCATTCACAACGGACCCGTTACCTCCGCCACCGCTGGAGACGTTCTCACTCCCTCCACCGACGACATTCGTGTTGTTCCCGATGCCGCCGAGGCTGATATTCAGAGTGCCCCCACTTACGAGCACCCCCGAAACGACGCCGCCACTGCTGACGGCCATGATCCCACCCGGCGCGACGGTATCGCCAAGCACCAGTCCGCCGCTAGATATCACTGCGCTACCAGCAACAAAACTCGCCTGGTCCACCCCTCCCGCGTACACGAATTCGATCTTCCCCGCTGCAACTGTATTGGAGAGACCTGTGCCGCCATTAAGCTGAATCGCAACGCCTGGATTGGTGTACTCCAGTACGGCGCCGGAATCGACGATAAGTTCCGAAGTTAGGCCGTCCCAGGTCCAACCTGAAACTACCTGCCCAGACGTGATTTCGTACGGCGTCAACATATATGCACGAGCTGTCGACGATGGGAGTTGCGCCGCGACAACGGCGAGCAGGCCACAAAGCAGTGAAGCCAGCCGAACCCTTTTCACGCCAAAACGCCGGGTTCCGTACTTGCGCCGAAACGTCAATCGATTCATGTTGTTTCCTGGTGTTGATCTAAAGGTGACGCGCTAAGCCGGATCTCTGACGACCAGACGACTGGATGCGAAAATTACGACAGACGCTCAGTCGTCTAATGGCGGCTTCCTGGGAACGACGCGCCGGCGCAATGGGCTGAAAAGCGGAATGACTACTTCAATCAACTACCAAAATTCGGAATCGTCCGGATAACCTGACGGACCTGCTCAGGCGTTATCTGGGTTGTGCATTCGAACTGTTGTGGGGTGCCTGCCTTACGAGGGCACCACATAAAATCGTCGTGCTTGAACATCAGGGCAGCGTCGTTCCAGCATCCGTTGCATACGTGGTAATTGATCACGCGATACGGAGTCCAGAATTCATTGCTGGGAAGGGTAAAGCCGCTGATCATCACGACAGGCGTACCAGCGGCCCATGCAAGCCACGCGAGGCCGCTGCTCAGGCCGATGAAAAACTCCGCGTGTTTGAGCCAGTGGGCTCGTTCGATCAAGGGGCGATCGCCTGTCTCGTCCTCGCAGCCATGCGGAATCTGATTGCGCATCAATCCGACGTCGTGTGTCGGTGCCTTGTCAATGCAGATCACGCGGTAGCCGTTTTCCTTCAGGAAACGGACGATTTCCAGCCAGCCGCCGGGATAGTTCCAGTACTTGCACTGTGTGGAAGCATTGACCGCAATGCAGACATACTTCTCAGGGATCGGCCGGTGGGCGTCGGGGAGGTCGAGCTTCGGTGGCTCCTCCGCCGTGTCGACGCCGAGGATGTAGGCGGCAGTTCGATGCAGACCTGCGTGACGAAAATCGATCGGCTGCAACCGGTTCTCGACGTCATTGAAAAAGAGCCCAATGTTGTAGGTCGCGTAGAACTCGGCAGTATTGACTTCCTCCGGAGTCCGGAACTCGATCGAAGGGTACGTACCCTTGAAGAGGGCGATGATGGGCGCGCCCATCGAGCACGTCAGCTTGCATCCGTGAATCTGCTCGAACCTGACGGCGTAGGGGAACCATGCGATCAGGTCGCCAAGCGTCCCGACCGGAAACTGGATGAGCACCTTCTTACCCTTGAGACTAAGGTTGTGCTCAAAAACCAGTGCATCGTCTTTCCATACACGGATGCCAAAAGGGACAAAGAATTTCTTGTTCGTGGATACGCCACTGTTGTTCAGCGGCATCCTGTACAGAACGTAATCCGAACTGCTATCCCGCATCTCCACTCGCCAATTTCCCTCGGGGACTGAGACCCGACACCCGTCATTGAAGTCATAACGGATACCGTCCGGGCCTTGTTGCGTGTTGACCTCTGCAGGTGCAAGAAAGGCCCGCTTGATCACCTGTACGGGCTGGACGGGGACGGAAGAGAGGCGCGGCTCCTGAATGACTGAGCGCTCCAGATCTGCGGGAGTTTGGGTATTGAGTGCGGCGGTCATAGTTTTGAGGTATGGAAGTCAGAAAACAGAAGAGACCGCCAAACGAACCGGACTGCTGTGGTCATCAAGCGGACGAATTTTTTGAAAGCGAGACTCACTCATTGCCGGAATGCGTCGTACACACTTCAGATAGAAATAACCCCAGAAGGGTAGTGACGGAATATCTTCGTCACTACGATTTGGCATGCTTAACAAACGGTTCGAACAGGTCAGCATCGTCCTGCCGGAAGGGCAGATAAGGAACGCTCCACGCGTAATGGAAATGGTTCGATTCACGCAGCTTCTGGAGCGCGCGGATCTCGATGGGCACAAAACCAACAATGCCGGGAATGGTCGTCTCGCGCCGAATCAATTCCTGCCGGGGATCAGCTCCGGCCGGCTGCAGGTCGTGGTAGCAAGACAGTGCATCGTCCATCAGTCTGTTTCCGACCAGCGAACGCCGATACTTGTTGACAAGCGCATATTTGCACCACAGATACTGCGAGTCGGGTTTCATCGCACGAGTCGTGCGCTCGAGCAGGCCGTATCCATCGTCGACGCCCGTCGCGATCGAGGCGCGCAGCAGCATGATGCGTTGGGCAGGAACAACCTGATCGTCGTACAGCGCTTTTGGAATGCTGGCAAGGTCCGACATGCAACCTTTCGACGCGTACCTCAGCGACTCCTCGCGATCACCCTGACGGTAGCTTAGGAATGCTCCAAACCCGCAGACCCGGCCAGACGGATCCGGAGCGATTGAGTACGCTTCGCTGATCAGGGCAGTAGCATTGTTGACGTCTGCCTGCGAGCCTTTGCCATACGCCGCGGCAAGCGCGAGGTTGTAGACGGCCGGCTGGTAATTCAACGAAGCAGCTGAGCGATACATCTGCAGCGCACGAGGCATGCTCTGCGGCGTTCCCCATATGCCATATTCGGACAGAAAACCCTCAACATTGAGCGCTTCCGGAATACGCTGCCCGGCCAGGTCCGCGAGCCGCGCGAGAATGGGAGCGCGATCCGTGGGCGTCTCGTGTGCTGCCTGAATGATTAGGGTCACGACGGCATCGCCGTCGTTGCTCACGACGTTGTGAGTGCCGTAGCGTAGGTGCCCAAGATCAGCACCCTTCGGCAGCGATGCCTTCACACGGGCAAGTTCCGCTCCTCCAATGCTTTGAATCGCACTCGCACTCTGCTGCTGCAGCCGCTGGACCATTGTCTTGAAGACAGGAGAGTCGAAAGTCGAGTCGGCGATTCCCTTGACGGCGTCCGGAGCGAATGGCGCTTGCTGCGCATGGCCTTGCGCTGCCAATAGCAGTGGGATAGCGATAGCAATGTCGCGAATGGTAGGCATGCGCATGGGTGCCAAGAAGGAAGTCGTTGAACTTGCTGAATTTCGATGTAATGAATTGTAGTCACCCCTGATGGATACTACAATTCACGGCAGCAGCGCCCAGATCGGTATTCTTTTTGCACAGATGCGTGAAGATGAGCGACCTGGCCGCAACCAGTCAGCGCTAACGAGGGTGTTTTATGCGATCGGCTACGCACGCGAAGGGCGAACCGGCAGGAAGGATAAAAGCAGAGAACGTCGTAGTCGCTGGCGTGCTGATGCCGTGCGAATATGTCAGCAATGCCGCAGGGCGCGTCCGCGTGCTGATGCTGGCTGACGTAGAGTTAGATGATTCACGGGTCCGCGTCCGTTGGCATCGCACACTCCACGGTGCTGCAGAATTCGCGTTCGAGCACATCGAATCCTGCCGCAAACTATCGGTCCTGATTACCTCGGACCGAGTCGCAAAGCCAGCCTTTCGTCAGGTTCTAAAGCGCGATCTCCCGGTGATGGCAACAGACGCATCCATTGACAGGAAAGCCCCCCGCGCGACGCAGCACAAGGCTACCTCGGCTCAGTCTCCGCGCGCCCCCGACACTCCTGGGTTGCGATAGTTCGAGACACGCTCGTGTACCCATCTTCCTATTGAAGATACGGATGCAAGGCTGCCCCGAATAGGGTATGCCAGTCTCCCCACCACGCCAGCAATCCGCCGAGCGCGAGCATCGGCCACGACCGCAAGGCAAGATGCCAGTCGGTAAGGGACGGCCACGAGGCAAATGTCAATTGGGCGAGTGAAAACCAGATGACAAGATCATAAGGGTGGAATGCCCAGCCATTTCGCAGACGGATCGCGGCGACAGCGCAGGCAAGGGGGTACCCGGCGAGCGGCGCAAGCGAAACAATGGCCGCGTTCCACCAGCGCACATTCGCGAATGTCGCCGAGCCGAGCTGATACCGACCATCAGGAAGCCGCCTCGGAATAACGCTCAAACCTTCGGGCCGAGCAAACGAAACCAGTCCCGCAATCCAGTGCAGCAACTCGTGTGCGACTGTGCCCGGAAGTGCGAGCAACGCGAACACCACGTTGGCTCGAAAACACGCAGACAGGCCGATCGCGCCGGCGATAGCCGGCACAAGATAAACCGCGATCGCAGGAACGGAAGTGGACATGGTGTCGAAACCGTGAGATCAGAATCAACGTAAATTTTCGCATGCGAAAGTGTGGGCGTCGGATTGCGCTGGGATTAGTTATCGTGTTTGTCGGGAATGACCGCAGGGGGAATCGCCGGTAGTACTTCGCCTGAAATCCATTGAATGTGGGCGAGGTCACGGCTGCTTTCGATGAGGTCGGCGAGTGCGGTTTGATAGCTCTCCGGAGCATTCGCTGGGACCAGGTGAATAGCAGTATCGGTGGGCTGCGTGTCCGTGAGGACAGCGCATGCAAGCGGCCTCGACTTCGGCAGGTTATAGGCGAGTCCTTTCACGAAACGTCGACCTCCCGCGATAAGCGAGTCGATCAGTTCTTTTTCGTGAACGTTGGAAAATGGAATCCACTGCTCGTTCGTCACCATGACGGACATTTCCTCTATCTGCGCGACCCCCGTGCTGCCGACACCAAAAGTAGCGATGACGATGAAGTGAGCCTCGGACCCGTAGGCATTCCACAAGTCGAGCTCCGGCCGGAACACCTTCAGCTTGTTGTTCAGATCCGTACTGATCATGAAAGGAAAATCGGGTACCTGTTTCAGGGTCATCTTCCAGCCATAGCGCGCTTCCGTGATCTCCTTGAGGTCGCCAATCACGATGAAGAGTTTTTGCCCGGGACGGTTGGATTTATCGGCCGCGGAAATCAGTGCAGCACGTCGCTGGACGATTTCTGCCTTGCGATCGAGGTAGAAGGGCTCCGGCACGTAGAGGGTGCTGGCGAGCTGCATACCCTTTGTGACGTTGCCCTCCGAAGCACGCAGCAGGTATTTGTGAACCGTCGCCCAGCTGCGCTTGCCGGCCATGCGAGGATTCCAGTGCGTGAGATGCGCGGAATCCCATAGGTAGTGCAGCAGAGAGCGAATCGTGAGCTTCGCGCTTTCCGCCTTGATGCTGCCCGGTTCGGCCCCCGAGGGCGCCGGCGGTGCCCGGCCAGCAATCTTGTTCAGCGCGAAGTCGAGTCGTAGCGTCGTCAGACCATCGTTAACGTCCTCCTTGATCGCATGCCCGAGGACTTCCCCGAGACCACTGAGCGCAGCGGGTGGTTCGAAGGACTCGCACTCCGCCGCGTGACGTGCCCCGGAGTCAGGCATTCGCTTGATCTGGAAATGTCCGTCGACCTTTGCGACGTACATTGGCACGCCCGGATGCGTGCACAGACACAAAGGGCGTTGGGCTGAGTGATGCACGCGCGCGAGCGCTGCCTGCAGGCCGTGATCGGCATCGCTGAACTTCCTGCCGTCGATAAGGTAGTAGTGCATGTCGTTCCCCGAGCTCAGTTGTTCAGCCCGCGTTTCTGTTCGATCTTCGGACTCTGCCCCTGCTCTTGCTCAAGAGGCTTGAAAGTCATCTCGATTCGCTTCCCGGGTTCTACCTTGCCGCTGATCTCGGAGCGGGAAAATCGAACGGCGTCTGTCTTGCCGGTGCGAACCAGAACGGTCTTGTCGTTGGCTTCTATGACGTGCCCACGAATACCTGCCTTCCTGATTTCTGGCGGCAGGTTGTGGGCATCCGTAATTCGGAGGGGAGTGTGCTGAGCGGCTTGCGACGTCGACGGCGAGTCACCGCCTGGTGCATGAGTTAGAACAGACGGGACGCGATCTCTTTGCGGAACACCTCGTCCTGACTCATTCTCTTTGAGGTTTCCATTGCGCTCTCGATCCACTCCGTGGCCGGATCCGGGGGCGAGTCCGGCTGCTTGCCGGTAGGCATCGTCGTTGATTCGTCCGTCTTGCCGGTGTTGTTGGAGTCGGGCTTCGAGTCTTTGCTGGATGTGTTCATGGCTACCTTCTGATTTAAGGATATGGATGTTTTCGTGTCCGCTAAGCCGGACGGGGTTCGCGCGATCCCGGACGTCGACAATGTCCAGAAGCAGGTCATTTCCAAAGTATGCGCCAAGTCGCGCGAGAGACTCCGGAAGCCCACCCTGAATCTTTGCAATCGTTGCGATGCTTGAGCCGCGCCCTTCTTCATAGAAGCGCTGGATAGTCTTGTCCAGCGCGTACTCGGATCGGACGTGGACGACCATGATGTGAGGCCGGAACCCGGCAGCGATCACCTGGCTGATCTTAGCTTCGCTCGTGGCGTAGTCGGACATCTGACCCTCAAAGACCATGTGCGCGTCGCGCGGCAGGCGTCCTTCACCGAGGATGAGGGAAGTCTTTCCAGCCCCCGGAACGCCGGTAAGGAAGTACACAGTCTCCCGGCCCGATTCGCGGGGCTCTTTCAGATTCTCCGAAAAGAGGGCCGATGACAGCACCGCAGCCGCGTTGTGCACCGGATTGTTGTAGCGATTTCGAGCCTCCTTCGATGCGCTGAATTCCGGAAATGTTTCCTTGAACAGATCAGCGGCAACGTATCGACCGTCGAAAGATCGCGCGTCGTGCCGGTAGGCTTCGATCAGTCTCCCCGGGTCCTCCTTTACCGCCCTGATTGCATTGTCCTGGACTCGTTGCCGGTCAGGCTGTTCGTAATTGACGTAGCGGATGTTCTCTAGTTCCACAGGTACTCCGAGGGCAGGATGAAATGGGTGACGATTAAAACAACGTGCGAGTCACCTGATTCGAACGACCTGACTCGATATCGAAATTAGGAATCGAGGCGGGACTGTGCACTTACAAGCCTAATAAATTATACTCAGTACATACACGTATCAGAATTCACGACGGATAGCGGAGTAGATATGCGGATTGTTAATCACGATTTGGCCAGGAAGGTTTCTTACGTCCGAACGCCTCTACTGCTTGGCACAGTCGCATTGCTTCAGATCCTTGACTGGCATAGCACACTCGTTGCTCACACGAAGCGGGGCGAAACCAATTCGGTATTGAACTGGTTGGGACAGTGGGCACGCTTCGCGGTGGTGCTGTCTTGCGTGAAGCTTGTATTTCTCGCCGTCCTGTTGCTCGGATACCTGTACTGGCGACGACACAAGGGGCTCTACGAACTGGAGTACGGAGCCTGTCTTTCGATATTGGCTATCGCCTACGGTCTGGCGGTGTTCAATAACTACGTGGTGTGAGTTCCGTCCGGCGATGCCCCGGCTCTATACCTCTGACTCTCCTTCACAACCTGGCCGGACACCAGTCCACGCGCCGGACAATTAATGACGAGGAATCATGCGTTACTGGTTGAAATCCATCGTTGCATGTATGTGTGCCGTCTACGCACTTGTTGCGCATGCGGATTTTCAGGCTGATCTGGTTAAGCGCTTCCCGGCGACGGAAGGAGCAAAAGTGGCTCCTGCGTTTCCTGGTTTCTGGTCGGTCCTGAAAGGGGGCGAAGTTTTCTTCGTCAACGACGATCTGTCAATCCTGATACCGGGCGACGTGATCAACCTTAAAACGCGACACTCGTTGGCAACTGACATCAAGGAAGCGGGCCGCCCGAAGATCGATGTGACAACACTTGACGTTCGCGACGCGATCAAGTTCGGTAACGGATCTCATCGACTCTATGTGTTCGACGATCCAGACTGTCCTTACTGTCGGCACCTCGATGGTGATCTGTCGAGACTGCATGACGCAACGATCTACGTGTTCCCGTTCCCACTCACCTCGCTGCATCCCAACGCGGCAAATGTCGCAGAGGCAATCTGGTGTCAGCGTGATCGTGCGCAGGCGTGGAGTGACTACCAACGGATGGCTCGCGATACGTCGACCGCCGTGACTGCGCTCGGCGCTGCGACCGCGACTGATCCCAACGAACTGGAAGCGCAGGCTAGGCTGCGTCTAAAGAATGCGTGGCTGGCCTATCTGCACGCCCATCGCCAGCCAGACCAGCCAACCTGCGACAACCCGATTGACCGCAATCTTGCCCTCGGACAGAAGCTGAACATCTTCGGCACCCCAGCGCTAATTTTCGCGGACGGCTCGCTTATCCCTGGCGCGGTGTCGGCAGAGCGGATTGAGGCCCAGTTTCGAAAGGTTGCGATGGCGCTAGCTGGAGCAGGGAAATGACCTATCTAGTAAATAGAATTGCTTCGCGCCTCACGCGTCGGGGCCGACACCCGGTATTCCACGCCGTGGTCATCGCCCTGATCCTTACGGCGGCGCTCATGCTGCGTACCGCTAGTGCGTGGGGTGTGATGGGTGCAATCGTGATTGCCATTTCCTGCTACGTAATGATCGCAGCAGTGCTGGCTGAAATGGTCCTTCTTGGCTCTGCCGTGCTCCGCAATCTCGCTCGCAGGGTGCTGGGTTCGGGAGTCGTCACAGGTCCGTTGGATCGATAGGGGGCGGCATGCGCGTGAGTTCCCTCATTCTTGCCGCAGTTCTGACGACGCAATGTGGCGCAGTTCGGGCCGCGGCCGATCAGTGCTTTGAAAATGCCGCCGCGCGCCGGCATGTGAACGTCAATCTCCTGTACGCGATGGCCCATGTCGAATCGCGCTTCAATCCTGCCGCAACGAACGACAAGACGGGGGCGATGGGCGAAATGCAAATTCACCCGTCACACCTGAAGTGGCTGTCGAAATACGGGATATCCGAACGCGACCTGTATGACGAGTGCACGAATATCAACGTCGGAGCATTCCTCCTTTCCGACTTCATCCGCATGTACGGGAATACATGGCGCGCAGTCGGCGCTTACGGGGCCGGCAATGCTCGAGACAAGGAGACGGCACGCAACGGGTACGCGCAGCTGGTCCAGGCCGAGTATCTCCGCATTACACGCGAGCCGCGCGGGCGCGCGACAGACTCAACCAAATCACCCACGCCAGCCGTGAATCAGCGTGCGCGTCTGGGTGGGCGACCAATGATGGTGGTGGATTGATGAAAACGAACTCGTTGCGCAGAGCGGGGCTGCTGTCGTTTGGCATTGTCTTCGGTGTGATGATGGGAGCTGGTGTCGCTCAGGGTGAGGATCTTGGCACGAAAGCGCAGACCTATGCCCTCGATCCGGATGCGCGCGAAGAAATTCGCAGTGTGATGCGTCACAAGCAGGCGACTGGCGAGCTTGACCAGTTCTGGAAGAACTACCGGAACCGGGTGCTGGATTCCATCAAGAGTCCGCCGTCGCTGGGCATCCGCACGGACTACGGGACGCGTACAGAGTTGCACGATCTGCGGTTCGTAATGCCGCAGGACTACCGCGACCAGAACGGCAAGGTCGTCGTCAGAAAAGGCACAGTGGTTGATCCCCTGAAAGCACTTCCCCTCACGATGGGGCTGTTGTTCATCGATGGAAACGACCCACGTCAGGTTGATTGGGCAGTCGAGCGTAGTCGTGCGGAACCCTTAAAGATTGTCCTGACCGCTGGGTCCGCGTATCTGATGCGTATCAAGTACAGGAACGTGGACTGGCACGGAGTGGCAGGCGTGCCGTTCTACCTCGATCAGCGAAAAATCATCATCAACACGCTGCGGAAACTGTACGGCATCGGTATCAGCAGTGTGCCGGTGGCGCTTTACCAGAAAGGCGACCAGCTCGCCCTTCAGTTCGGCATGGGAGCGGGCAATTGAGAAAGACACTGCTCAACTTCTGGATTGCATTCGCGATGCTGCTGTCGGCTGTTGCGATACCCACTGCCGCACAGGCGCAGCAGGCATGCAACGGTGCATTTCCGAACCTCATCACCGACGTCTGCTACGACTGCGTCTTCCCGATGTCGATCATGGGAGCGTCACTGAATTTCGGTATCGACGGCGAAGACTACGACACGGGTGTCAGTTCATCACCCGTGTGCCTCTGCGAACAGAGTCTTTCCATCGGAACGCCGGTGTCGTTCTGGGAGCCACGCTACATGGTCGATACGACCAACAAGCCGGGGTGCATGCCGTTGCTTGGAGGGATCGATATCAACACGCCATACAACTCGGACGAATACGGTGGTGAGGTCCGTACCAACCAGCATCTGAGGGGCACACGCAAGGCGGCCTTCATGCAGGCCAATGAATACATCAATCCGGTCATGTCCGCGATTGGTGCCGTTGTGGCGAATCCTTGCCTGGATAACCGTTCCTTCGACGCCCCGTTCCTGAGTTGGGCCGATCCGACATGGGGCGACGACGCGCTTTCATTGATTCTGACTCCCTACGCGTACCCGTTCGCCAGCGTGCTGAGCGTCGCTGCCGAAATGCCCGATGCAATCGCTGCGACCGTCGGCTTTCCGCTCGAGACACTTTTCTGGGTCGCTGGTGCGTGGGGGCCGATGTATCCACTCGACGGCAATGTGGCCGTAGCAAACACACCGGAGCAGATGTCCCACCTGATGATCGCCCGCCTTTTGGCAAAACTGCACGCGGCCGGAACGCAGCAGACGTCTGCGGGACAGGACGCGCTTAACTCCTGTGGCGCACTTGGCGTGCCGCAGATCGTCATGGACAAGCGGCAGTACAAGACAAACCGCACCTTCCCCTTTCCCGACAACCTGTGCACCCCCATCGGCCGCCCGCTGGCTTTCCAGGAGATCGGTGCAGCCCGTCCGCAAGACAAAGACTATGGGTACTTCATCTTTCAGCGGAAGGATTGCTGCACTCCACTTGTGGGTGCCAATTCTGCGGGCGACTAGGAGACTTAAATGCGAACAATCGCGGCACTACTTTCCGTCCTTCTGATTCCATCGATTGGCCACGCCGATGAATCGTTGCTTGGCACGATGACTGCGAAATGGAACACCTACATTTTCGTCTCGACGCGCATGCCGCAACGAGACGTAGTTGCGCTGGCTCGCGAGGCGAGTGCAGCAAAGGCCACTATCGTGCTGAACGGGTTCGGTGGATCGGACGACACGCTTATGTCGACCGAGCGCTATGCGACCCAGATCAATGCGCTGTGCTGCGGCAAGCGGCCGGCACACTGGATCATCGATCCCGTCATAGCCCAGCGGTATCGGGTCAAGTCAGCGCCAACATTCGTGGTTGCGCACGGCGAAAGCGAGAACGCGGGGGAGTACTCGGCGGTTGCAGGCGACATGAGCCTGTCGCAGGCACTGAAGTTCTTCGCGCAGGGTTCGCGACATCAGGCCGCGCGAGAGTATGCAACGCAGACCTATTCTTCTGCGTTCGGAAATAGTGAGTAATGGTAGTCAGTACATTGACTGGGTAGAATATCCTCATGAAATTTAAAAGCCTGATGCTCATCTGCGTGTTTTCTGTGTCGGCGACCTCGTCTGCGGCAGCAACTGATGACGGAGTCACTTTCGCCCGTCGCGGGCCACATATGCTCGGTGCGGTGGAACTTGCGCCGCAGAACGGAGGCGAGTATGTATTTTCTTCGAAGCCTGAGAGCGACCGGCGTGTACACATGCGATTTCTACTCGGCAAGCCGCAACGTCAGGATGTCGAAATGTTCAGTGGCGAAGAAGAGGCTGCACTTGCAAAGCTCCGCGCTGAGCAGCTGGGAGAGATTCAGGCGACTTATGACCGGCTCCACCAACGCCACGTAAAGCACCGGGTTAAGCCGAAATTGAACTGGCCGCAGGTAATCGTTGAGGGTGACCGGACATGTGTACCGTCTTCTGGTCACGCCAGTGACGTTGACTGGAAGAGCCATCTTGTTTGCTGGAACGTGGGGACCCAACGTGTCGAATAACCAATTTCATATTCCGCGGCATGGTGGGGCAGGCCCCTCACTACTGGGAGTTGAGTTCAAGGACACCTACATCCTGATTGTCAGCATCTTCGTCGGCATCGGTGTCGGCCGGCTCTTCGGTGCGATGTTCTATCTTGGGATTCCGTTCGTGGGATATCACGTCAACAAGCAATACCTGGAATGGAAATCGCGCAGCCTGCCAGGCTTCTTTCGGACCTTTCTCTTTGAAATTGGTCTGTGGGGGTATTCAAAGGCGTTCAGGTCGCAAAAAGTCGTGTTCATCGGTGACGATCGCGCAATCACACCAGGTAACAAGCGCGTGCTGCTCGAATCAGACAAGAAGGAGTGATCGGGTTATGAATGTGGGGAACCGTGATAAGGCGGTGGGTGAATACCGCAGTAATAATCGGCTGCTTACCGTCGCAGTGACCTGTGCCTGCGTCGGGTTTCTGCTTCTTGCCGCCAAGGTAACGTTCATGTCAGAGATTGTCGTGAATCAGGTGCCAGGCATGCCCGACGGCGCAAAGATCTGGAGGAATGGCATGGACGAAGGCGCTGTGGAAGCGCAGGCGTTCGCGGTGGCCAATGCGCTTGCCTCCGTGAATCCCAGTAACGCCGAAAGCGTGAAGAAGTTCGTTCAGCCGTTCCTGTCACCGGACGCTTATACGGTGGTGAGCAAGGCGATCGACAACAAGGCTGCGCAACTTGCACAGCAACACGAGCTGGGCAGCTATTACCTCGTTCTTGGCGCTCGCCCGTTCTATCACGACGACAAGCTGGGAAGAGTTTTTGTGTCGGGTGAGCTGCACACGGTGAATGCCGCGCGAGACACGTCAGAGCCCTGGGTGTTTGAATTTCCGGTGCGTTTTGCGAACTACCGGATGTGGTTCGACGGAGTGACGGCCTATGTGGGCGACAAGATCCATAACTCGGACTGGATTGAGGCGCAGAACAAGAAATGAAACGAACATCTCTGAACTATCTTCGCGCCCTCGTCGTTGGCGTGTTATCGCCGGTGGCAGCAGTCGGAATCGCCGCCTCACCCTCTGCGCCCGCCCAGACGTCAGCGTCAATGCAAACAGTAGCGCCCGCTGCAGTGTCGTTCGGAACTGGTGAGTCGGCTGGCACGTCCTCGACGAGTGGTCATCAAACCGCACGGGCAAAGTCCGAGGTGGTTCACCGTTCGGCTGGCGCCAAGCCCTATGATCCACTCGCACTCAATCCGACCATTGCGGTGAAGGATACCCCCGCGAAAGAGATCGACCTGCCAGGCGTGATGAAAGTGGAAGGTCAGTCGGTGGGCGCGCTGGATCCGACTCGTGCGCACCCCATACCAATGACGGATGGCGGTGTGGTCACGATTTACATGAGCGTCAACGCACCGAACCGTATCGAGCTGCCGTTCAAGAACCCGCACACAATTCACCGCGATACGCTGCAGGTCGACAAGAGCACTGGTCAGAATATCTACGTGTACTGGAAGTCCCTGCCGGCGACTGAAGAGACGTTGTATATCGAGCCGCCTGGTGGTGGTCCAGTGCTTGGACTCGATATCAAGCCGAAAGAGGTTCCGGCCCAGACATATATCGTCACCGACGACAGCGGAATCGTCGCAGGGAAGGAGAAGTCGAAGAATCGTAGTGACGACTATATCGGGCACGTCCAGGATCTCATGGAGTCGGTGGCGCTCGGCCACGCGCCGGATGGCTATGCAAGCGTCGACATTGCGCTGCCACCGATTGTCATGGATGGACTCGCGGTGATGGTCGCGAAGCGCTACAGCAGCAGGGAAGGCGACCTTTACGTCTACGGTGTGCGCAATCCCAGCCAGTCGCGCGCGGTACTTAACGAGCAGGAGTTTGACGGCGCGAATGTGCTGGCTGTCTCAATTTTCCCGAAACCAGTGCTTCTTCCGGGCGAACAGACCAGGGTCATTGTTCTGGCCCGCAAACGGGAGGAACAGTAAGCATGTGGGAATCTATCAAGGCGTGGGGTGCGGACAAGTACAAGGAATGGAAAGAACTTGATGCGGTCTTTCGCTACCTTATGCTCGCAATCGTGGCGGTGTTCGTGCCGCTAATCATTGCTGCGCACTTTCGTCAGCCGCCGGCGAAGTCGATTATGCAGTCCATGAAGACAGCCGGTCCTGGCAGCGCGCCTGGGCAAGCTAATGCGCAGGGTGCAGCCTTGCCGACGACAGGCGGGGCTACTGACGGCTGGGGTGGACAGCGGATTCTTCCCGACTCGCCGCGCAACCAGGGGCTGGAAACGGTGCTGGCCAAGATGGACGCGCTTTCAGCGGACGTGCAGAAACTGAAGGGCCAGGTAGGCGCGAACTCAGGTCAGCCCGTCAGATTGCCGACGGTGGGTGCACAGTTTGGCCATTCGCCACTGCCACCCGGATCGCCCGCGGATGCCGCTAGCGGCACCGCTGTTGCGACTACAGGAAACGGATTGGGTAAGGATCTCCCCGAGTCTGTCAGTTTTGATCAGCCGGGGAAGCAACCGGCTGGCCGTGGCAATGGGAAATCTGCCGATGGAGCGGATGCGCCGTCCGATTCGATGGCGGCGGCACCCGTACCGAGCCGGCCGCTGATGGTTTCCGATCCTATTGATAAGAACGCACAGGACGACGGCAGCGGTTCCCGTCCAGATCTGGTGCTGCCGATCTACACCGGCCTCGAGGCGGTGATGCTATCGGGGGTCAACGCCCGCCCGAGCGGCTCGAACAATGGTTCCAGCGGTGGGGCGGCCGGCAGTGTAACTGCCGCCTTGAATGTTGGTGCGCCGTTCGTCTCGCGCGTCAAAGGTGTAGCGATCATGCCGAACTCGTGGAAGACGTCCGATCTCGAAAACTGCTTCATCGGTGGTTCAGCGACCGCCGTGCTCAGCGCCGAGCGGGCGTACGGAATTGCGGACCACATCAGCTGCATTTTCAAGAATGGAGACGTCTACGAGGCACCGATCAAAGCCTACGCCCTGGACGTCGACGGCACCCTCGGTATCGCGGGAAAGGTAGTGAACAAGCAGGGCGCGATGCTGATGCAAGCCGCGCTGACAGGGATGGCCGCAGGCCTCGGCTCGGCTCTTGCACCGACTGCAGTGCCCTCATACAACTCGAACGCCGGCAGCGGCTCGCAACAAAGCTTTACCGTGCCGTCGCCTGGTTATCTCGCGGGGACCGCTGTCGGGCAGGGTGTTAACCATGCGGCGACCGAGCTCTCGCAGTTCTATCTCAACTTCGCGAAGGAGACGTTTCCTGTGGTGGAAGTAACGGCCGGTACCCGTGTCACGTGGATTCTTGAAGAAGACATCACGTTGAAGAAACGAGTCGAATCGAAGGGAGCCAATTCATGAGTTATCGAAACTTGTCCACAAACATTGCCTGTCTGATCGGCGCGGGATTGCTTGTCGGGCTTTCTGGCTGCAGTACTGCCTTCAACCCGATCGGCTCCAACTCGTATGACTGCAATCGCAAGCAGGATCCGAGCAGTATTTATTGCCACAGTTTCAAGTCGGTCGAGGCTTCGACGAACGGGGAACTACCTGACAGCCGTTTTGACCAGGAACTGAAGTTCAGTCAGTACGACAAGGCCACTGAGATTGCGCCGGTCGGCGCATCGACGGGAGCAGTGATCAAAGGAGGGGCCGGCGAGTCAATCGCAATGGGCTCGTCGCCGCTTGCGCAACTAGGAGGGCCTTCGCTGCCGCCCGCAGACGACACGCCGGTGCGGGCGGGCCCGGTCATTCAGCGCACCTGGATCAAACACTTCGTCAACGCCAACGATGCGCGTATAGGCGACACGGTCGTCTACAAGGAGGTCGTCCCGACACATTGGGTCGGCTTTGATGGTGGCGACCCCCAGAGTGTCGAACGAGGCATGTATCCACACAAGGTGCAAGAAACAAAGACGGCAATGGGCGGACTGCAGATTCCTCCGTCGCTCTCCCGGCCGCTTTCATCGCAAACCGATTTCATTCAGCCGGGCACCGCTCCGGCCCCGTCTGAAAACCCAGGCAGTCCCACAGCCATGTCCATGCCACAGTAAGGAAGAGGAGCTCATGCACCAAGACACCCATACCCTCAACGCACCGATCATGGTTCCGGCGCCAACGCCGGAACCGGTCAGATCGACACGTACCACCATGGTCATGGTCGCCGCCATGACCGCAATGCTGATGTCTATCGGCGCGCTCAACGGTGGTTCCGCCCTCGGATCGAGCGCCTGGGACGTGTTTGTCACCACGATTCAGACCGTGATGTCCAGCACGTTCATCATGTTCCTGATCATGCTGGGCCTGCTGATCACCGTATGGCAGCTCGCACACGGTAGCGGATACCGCAACCTGACAGTGGTACTCGGCGTTCTGGTGGTTGGGCTAATCGGTCCGTCGATTGCGACCACGGTTGCAACGGCGACGGGCCCCGGCGACGCCGTATCCGTACAGATGGATCTCGGAACCGCGCAGTAGCCGGTCGAGCCCCGAGAGACCTTCCGTCCCTGACAGCGCGGCGAACATTGCTGCGCTGTCTCTCCCCGATCCGCAGAGACACAAACCGTGGCCGTCACTACCTCGAAGATCAAGACTGAGAAGACGAGCAAGATCGTCAACCTCGAAACGTACACACCCGACACCCGGCTGGTCATCTCACGCCCGCCGACGGAAAAGGCTGTCATCGGCGGGGTCTACCGGATGAGTCCCCTGGCAGGCGGCGGCGGTGAGTTCAGCACGGTTGTCCAGAACGTTTTCAAGAGCCTGCCTGAGGATTCTGTCATCCAGGTATGCCTTGTTGTATCGCCAGACCACGAAGCTGCCGAAACTTTCGCGAAGGGGAAAGTACACGGCGGGCACGTGGTGCAGGATCTGATAGAGCGGCAGAAGAAGCTTTTCGCCTCTGCGACAAAGACTGACGCGTTGCAGGACATGCCGATGCTGAACGTGTCCGAAGTCATCATCGCTCTGGCTGTCCCGACAAACCGGGTGGAAGGCGCTGCGCTCGAGGAAAGCGAAAATCTTCAAAACGATTTTCTGGCGGAACTGCGCAACTGCGGCTTCTACGATGTTGAGCGATTGAGCGCCGCACAGCTCGCCGGCGTGTACCGGAAATTCGCGAATATCTACGCGAAACTCCAGAAGGAAGTTCAACTCGATCCTTTCCTTGATCTGAAGCAACAGATTTACGGGCCGGACGAAGATTTTGACTTTAGCCGCGACCGCCGCATTGGTGCTTTCGGCGAGGACACGTATTGTGCGGTGATCACCTGCAAGTCGTACCCGGAACATCCGTTCCACGGGATCATGAATCTCGTGAGCGGAGCGCCATTTAACAAGGGGCAGACAAAGGAAGGCGGCGGCCAGCGGAACAACACACCATTCATTCTCTCGACAACCGTGCGTGTTGGTAACCAGCGCAAGGAATGGCGCCGCGTTGAGAGCGCGATCAAGTCCCGCACGACGGTCCAGAATGTGCCGCTCAAACTCGGCGTTGAGGACAGCAATGCGAAGCTCAACGACCTGCTGGCGCTGAAAAAGATGGTTTCCGGGGACGGAAACAGGTACGTGCACGTTTCCACCACCGCCTTCGTGTTCGGCCGGACTCCGAAGGAGGCTCGGGTCGCCGCAACGACCCTGAAGGGCACACTGGACAGGCTGGAGTTCGACGCTCGTCTGGTGGTCGGGAATATGCTGGTGAGGTTCGCGCAGATGCTGCCGCTGAACTTCTCTGTAAAAATCGCAGAAGCGCTTCAGGGTGAGACTACGACTGCGGCCTCAGAAGTGGGGTGTCTGCTGCCCGTCTACGGCGACTACCTTGGAAACGTCAATGCCAATTCTCCCATCACGGGTGCCGCCTTCATTACGCGTCGGGGCCGTGCGCACTATTTCGACCCCTTCACAAGCAACTCGAACTTCTGCGGGACGATGTGTGCGAAGTCAGGCGCCGGCAAGTCGTTCAGCCTGCAGTACCAGATTGAATGCGATCTGGCGATGGGCCGTATGGTCATTCTCTTCGACAACGGGCGCAGCTCGAAGAACTTCTGCAGGGCTGTCGGTGGGGAATTCAACGAGTTCGGCGAAGGCGATTTCAGGCCTTCGCTCAATCCGTTCACCGGGCTGACCGATGACGAGTTTGCGGAGCAGCAGGAGGGGATCACGGACCTCGTCGTCATGATGGCGTACGGCGATGAAAAGGTCGATCCGGGTGCCCGGATTGCAGTGAATGAAGCGGTAAAGGCCGCGTGGGCACAGAAGAACGACGAGGCGGAGATTTCTACAGTTATCGACTGCTTGCGCAAGATTGTTGAGTCGGCCGCACAGGATACTTTTCAGAATCAGGTGGTCATCGCCGCATCAAATGTGGTTCCCCGCCTCCGGTCTTTTATCGAATCCCCAACTCGGGGTGTGTACTTCCGCGGGCCCAGCACGCTGGATGCAAGCAAGCAGCTCACGGTGTTCGAGCTCGCGAGCCTCGGCAGCGATGAACACCTGAAGCGATGCGTTCTTTTCTGCGCAATGAACGTGCTGATGACCCGCCTGCGCAAAACATCCGCCAAGAAGCGCTTCTGGGTCGACGAAGCGATTGACCTCTTCAAGGTGGAGTCTGCCGGCGCCGCAATGGAAGGCCTCTATTTGAAGGGTCGAAAGGAGAAGCTCGCGGTCTGGATCATCGTTCAATCGCTGCTTGCCCTTTCACGCTACGCCGCGGGCGAGGTCATCCTGCGGCAGTCGGCGTGGAAAATGATCATGGCGCAGGAGCCAGAGGAGATCGACCAGGTTATCGACAAGAAGGTGATGACAGCTTTTTCGGGCGATGCCTACTTCGCCAAGCTATTGCGCGGTGTTGAGTCGAAAAAGTTCGCGTGGAGCGAAACGCTGATCATGGGTGAACAGACCTACGAGGTGGTGCGCCTCTACGTGGATAAGTTCACCGCGACGCTTTTCAGTTCCGAGGATGACCGGGACGAGGTATTCCGCCTCGTAGACGTCGGTATGAGCGTGATCGAGGCGACGATCAGGGTGATGGGCGACAAGAAGGCGAGGCTGCGAGAGTCGATGCTGAACGTCATCAGGATGTACCGTGAACACGATGGCCTGACCGACAGGGAAATTCTGGCCGAAATGGAGGAACTCTGCGAATGAAAAAGCTCTTGCTAGGCGGCAACATGCCGTATTCGGTGCTGATCGCCCTTGTGCTCGCGGCGTATTTATTCGGCGGAAAGATGAGCCAGGTGACTTCATCTGGTCTGGCGAAACCGGCATGCGGGATAGCAGTTGCGGACAAGGGTGAGGTGATACTTGAAGCCCTGCTGGCGAATCCGGAAATGTCGAAAGACCAGCGGAAAACCAACATCGTTACGCCGATCCTGGACGTAATGCGGAAGTATCAGACGCAAGGCTTTGCAGTTATCGACATGAGCAGGAATGACGCAGGCGAAATGACGGTGGCGGCGGTGCCGGCAAATGCGATTGACATCACGAACGAATTGCGTCACGCGGTCCACCTTCCGCCCTCGACACCCTCTGTGCCTCATCAGATCAATGCCAAGCCGGCAAGCGCGCCGGATGTGCCGAAAGCAGCGAGCGGGGCGGGCAATGACTGATATTGCAGGCACTGTCCTTACGAAACGGAAATCGGCCGCTGACAGGCGGTTTTTCGTCGCCCTGTTTCTGACCGGCCTCCTGCTTGCGGACGCGTTCTGGTTCAAGCCTTTGCTGACGATTGGCGTTGATCCGCAGAAGGAACGCTGCCTGCCTGACCTGCACGCGGCGCTGATGGTCCACCGGGCTCCGCGTGAGGTAAGGGATGGCGATCTGGTTTTCTGGAAGCCACAAGGCGCGCTTTCGCATTTCAGGGAACAGTACATCATGAAGGAGGTCGCCGGCGTCCCAGGTGACCTCGTCACCGTAGCCGGCGGCAAGGTCATGATCAACGGCCACACGGTGGTCGAAGGTTTTCCCCTGGCCCGCTATTACCACAAGCCGGCAAACGCATTCGATCGAAGCGAGATCATCCCGGCCGGCAAGCTGTTCATGATCGGCACGCATCCGCTTTCCAACGATTCGCGCTACTGGGGCTATCTGGATGTCACTCGCGTCTCTGGCTTTGCCTACCGTCTTTTCTAATATGCACCTTCGCCACCTTGTCACTCTCGTGACCTTCTTGTGCCTTGGCGTAGCGGCCTCGGGAATCGTCAGCGCGCAGGTCACCTCGCGCGGCGACGAGTACGGCGACGCCTTTCTGCACTACGAGCCGTATGTAACCCCGGGCGTCAGGAAGGACGATACACCGAAGCAGTCACCGCGCCAGGACGTCACTGGAGCTCCGGCTAAGCCCTCAAGCGAATCCAGCGTAAACGTCGCGTGGTTGCGGCAGAACTACCCGATGCTGGAAGAGCGGGCGATCAACGACCCGACGGACGACAACGTGTCGGCCTACATGTACACAAAGCGGGTCATCCTCGACAAAAGCCAGCGGTTTAGCGAGGCGGTCACACGCGTATTGCACGAGGACCCGATGCTCGACGAAAACAATCGGATCCCATACGCGTCTACCGGTGCCCAGACTGTACGCAACGCCGACTATCAGGCGCAGGAAAAGGCCGTTCAGGAACTCGCACAGATCGGCGGTCTGCTGATCTTCGTCGACGGCAACTGTCGCTTCTGTGCGATGCAGTTGCCGGTGCTCGACATGCTCAAACACACGGACAACCTGGAGTATCTGGTGATCTCGATCGATGGCACGCGTCCCAAGGGGTACAAGGGCACGGTGACAGCCGACAATGGGCTTTACGGCAAGCTGGGCCTTAAGCTGACCCCCTCGATCGTATACGTGGCAAAACCTCGTTCATATCAGGATGGCCGGGACCCAAACCGCTATCTGATCGTGTCACAGGGATTCTACGCAGCCGACGAACTGAGAAAGCAGATCGCCTATGCCGGGCACCAGACTGAGTTGCTGAGTGCGTCAACGATGCGTGATCTGAACGTATGGGATCGCGGCGTGGCCAGCACCACGGATCTACAGCATCTCCAGCTCGATCCGAACAAGCCCGGAACCTTCAGGGCAACACTTCAACCGTACCTGCTCAAGCAGTATTAAGGACCGCCGATGCGCGCAAAACATCTTTTGGCTGCGGCCGTTCTGGCGATCGCCCCGGTGTTCGCGACTGCGGGCATTCTGGCCGATCTTGGCTCGATGGTGATGAGCAACTCGACTGCCCCGAGTACCATGAGTACACAGGATCGGGTGGGCATGTTCATGGGCGGGTTCTCCATGCGCACGCCGATCCAGAATGTTCACCTGCTCACCTTCGACCCGCCGCGCATCGATGCTGGTTGTGGAGGCATCGACCTCTACGGTGGATCGTTTTCATTCATTAACGGCGCGCAACTGATCCAGATCTTCCGGAACGTAGCAGCCAATGCTGCGGGCCTGGCTTTCAAGGCCGCGATCAAGGCGATTTCGCCTTCTCTCGATGCACTGCTCAGCGAATTTCAGGCGCTGCTGCAGAACATGAATAATCTCTCGAAGAACTCCTGTCAGCTTGCGCACCTACTCGTCGACCCGGCGGAGAACGCCTTGTCCAATGCAGTCAACGGCGACGGCACTGTTTCGAGCACGCAGTCGAACGCGTTTACAGATGGCATGGCATCGCTGACGGGTTACCTTAGCCAGGCGAATTCCTACCTGAAGAACGTGTCGTCGAATAGCCCCAAGCAAGGCAATCAGGTAGTCAAGACGGTCATCAGCTCCGGCGCCTCGTCGATCATGGGGATGGCCGGGCTGACGAATGTCGACGGGACTAGCGACAATCCGACAGACCCGAACAGCCTGAACAATCAGCTTCTCTATGCGTTGCTCGGCTACAAGATCAACGGAGTGCCGTGTAGCAGCCAGAACCAGGACGGAACGCCGGCAAGCACCAGCACGCCACCGAACAATTCGGTGGGGCAGGTCATGTGTTCGGGGCCGAAGCTCATTACCCTTGACTCGATTTTTAAGGGCGGTGGTATTGGCTCTCCGTATCCGAACGCAGCGCTGCAGCTCTACCAATGCCAGAACCCGAGCGGCAGTGTGTTTGGTGGGATCGACAACCAGCCGTGCACGATCATGCAGACGAGGGACTTCAACTATCAAGGGGTCCAGGGATACGTGCGAACAATGCTCTTTGGTAGTCCTGATCCGAGTCAGATTGCCACCTCGAGCTCTATCGTTGGGGAGTTTAACGGAGGCACCTCAACGAGTTTTACGCCGCAACAGATCCAGTTCATTCATCAGATGGGCACGCCCCTTATGGCGCTTCTGTCAAAGACCTCAAACCCAGGCACACGGACTGCGATTGCGCAGCGACTCGAACCACTCATTGAGCAATGTGTCACCGCGCAGATCGGTGAGGTTTTGTACAGGGGCGCGAATCTGATTCAGACGTCGACTGGCTTCGATCTCGACAAGGACCAGAAGGACAACATCGAGCAATTGCGTACGGACTATCTCCGCTACCAGAACTTCTGCAATGAAGCCGATTCGATGCACAAGATCGTTGGCGAGTTGAACGACGACGCGCGGCTCATGAGTACCAGCAACCGATAATCCTGGGCGGAGACAGGCATGCCTACCCTAACTTACTACTCGACCAGTGCCGACCTGACGACGCTCTACGCGATCCTTAACGCCGTCGCGATGATCTGCCAGCAGACGGTATTTATCTGGGCGTTCGCACTCGCAGTTTCCCTGTGGCGTCTACTCTCTACGTCCGTTGGGGCCGTGTTCCAGAGTTCGGGCGGAGCGCAGGCCGGTATCTCGACGCTTTCCACCGGGGGCATGAGCGCCTTTGTCCCGTTTGTGGCGGCATTCGTCCTGACGAACCCGGGCCTGCAGGGAACCGTTCAGATCGAAGCGACCGTCAACGGTGCTCTGTCGGAGGTTGACCATGTCCCGTTCGTCATCTCGGCGATTCCTGCTGCTGGCAGTGTCCTGTCGATGAACCTGAACCAGTATGTTTCGACTGCATTCGGCAACGTTGACGCGGAATATCCAGTTATTTCGTCGACAGCGAACGGGTTCATGAATCCGATGAAGATACTGCTCAGTTCGCGTACAGCGATGTACCGGCTGGGTGGCATCGATTCGGAGATCAAAAGTGTCGTCTCGACATGCCTTGGCCCGGACGCGGGGGTAAATTACGCGGCCATCCAGAACCAGGTGATGAACTCGGGCAACTCGGGTGCAACTGCCGCGAAGTCGATCGCGATTAATGGCGTCAATCCTACGTCAATCGGTGCATTGCTATATCAGGCGGCACAGAATACAAGTGGCATGGTCAATGACGTGTCTCTTAGCGCGAATAACTATCTAACCTGTGCCGACGCGGCCCAGCAGGTGGCGAATGACATTTCGACTGCACTCACGTCTGTCGAGTTTCCGCGCGTACTGCAGGGCGCCGTCAATGGTATGGATCAGCCTTTGGCGAACGCTGATTTCAGTTTTTCGACGGTTGCCGGTCAATTCAATGCGATTTCCGTCGCAAACACACTAGGAAGCACGTTTACGGGCGGCACCGCTCAGAGTGAAGCTGAGTTCATGAACATGCTGTTTTCGGAGATGGTCGAGAACGACATTTCCTGTCTGCGGGCCAGTGGCGACTCGCTGACCCAGTGTCAGTCGACGGCTTTGCAGGCATCCGAAGTCGAGCGTAACAACCTTCAGGAGGCTGCGAGCGAGGTGCCGATGTTGCGCTATGCCGGGAGTTTCGGTAATTACCTGATCGCGCTGATCATCGGGCTTGGCCCGGTGATCGTGATGTTCATGATGTTCGCAGGAATCGGCGCGGGCAAGACGATCAAGAGTGCGGCACATATCATCGTGTGGCCACTGCTCGTCGTGAACGTTGGTGCGGAACTGGTCAACGGAATGATCTGTATCAGCTACGCGAATTTTCTGAACGAGTTGCGCCAGGGTGGCTGGCTATCCCATGCAGTGACGTTTGCAGCGTACAAGGAACTCAGTCTGCAGATCGGTACGGGCTCGCACATCATGGCGAGCCTTCCAGTGCTGATGAGCGTTATTTTCGGACTCGGCGAGTCGTCCGCAATGACGAACGTGGGATCGAGTATCTCCCCGAAGAGCACGGAGGTTGCCGAGAACCTGGCGCCGCGACCGGAAAGCACAGCGCCGATGTTCCAGCAAAGTCAGGTTGCCATGGGAACGCAGTATGGCGACGGAATGGGACGCTTGATGTACAACGGGGGGATCGAAGCTGCGGCATCGAGCGTCAGCTACGGCAACAGCGCACGTGAGGTGTCACAGACGTTGAGTCAGGCGGATCAACGCAGCCAGTCGATAACCCAGGGTGAGCAGGATCTGCGCGATTTTCGTCGGGCTAACAGTACGGGGGACTTTTCCCGCTTCACGAACGACAGTGTGGTTGCTACTGCGCTGGCCAGGAACTGGGCCGATGAACATCGAGCGGGGAACGACGAGCACCGGGGCGCCAACACGTCTGACGCGAGGGCTAACTCCAACACATCGCGGATAGGGGCCACTGCGCATGCGGGGGTCGGCACCGACGGGGTTGGTTGGGGTGTCGGCGGGAGCACTTCGACCGAGGCCGGCACGCAGGACAGCGCCACCCGAACCACGTCAGTCGGAAAGAACGAGGCACTGAGTGAATCCCAAGCCATGGCGAGTGTGCTGTCGAAGACCATGCAGCAGCTGGCGAACACGAGTCACGGAACGCAGGCGTCCAGCGATCTGACGAAGGCACTGGATCGTCAGCAGTCGTACCAGAAGACGATTTCCCAGGTCCAATCGACGAGCGATATCGCTGCGCAGGCGGTTCGCGACTCTGATTCGTTTGTGGACATGGCGGGAAGCCTTCACGCGGATCAGATTGTCCGGCAGAGTCAGACCAATGGAGAGTACCGGACCTTCCAGATGACGGAGGGTCGGCTCGCTCAGCAAAATCCAGCGTTCTCGAAATATCTCGGCCTTGCAGAAGAGGAGGCGAAATCCGGCGCGACCGACAGTATTGTGTCCTCGCCAGCCACGCAGGACATGGTCAACCGGCACCGTGCGGCTTACCTGTTGGCACACGATAGCGGCGCGAGCGCGGCAGATCGCAAGCAGGGGCTGGAATATCTCGCGAAGGAAGGCAGCGCGATGTTCCATGGAGGCGTGGAACGCGATGTTCCACAGCCCAAAAACATGCATATTGATTCGCCTTCGAATGCTACCGGCTTGCCTGGATTTGGGCCGCAGGGTGGGGTACTGCCGCAATCGCGGGCGCCCCAAGGCGGCGGGGTACCTCCGGCGAGGCCTCATGTCGCGCACCCGGGACCGGCCGCCACGCCAGGTGGGGTACTGCCGCAATCGCGGGCCCCCCAAGGCGACGGGGCACCTCCGGCGAGGCCTAATGTCGCGCATCCGGGACCGGCCGCCACGCCCGTTTCGGCTCCTCAATCGGATCTGGGGGAAGATGTCAGGGCCAAGGTGGAAGGTGGGCTAACGCACGGAAGCGCCGCTATGGGCAACGCGATCAAGGGTGCAGACCGGTACGCGGAGTATGCGGGTCTGACGGAGGAGGGGCCGGGGACAATCCGCAGAACGGTCAATCTGGTCAACAACAACGCGGCCGATCTCGCTCGAAAAGCGGGAACAGCATCGATGACTGGAATGGGCGACCCGAACAAACCGCTCCCTGGGCAGGAGCCTGCGCCTTCGCCGAAACCCACGCCTTCGAAATTCGTGCGAAGGTGATACAAACGGGATGCCTGTCCAAAGGCTGGCGTTGTCGTTTGACCGGTATTCGGGAACTGTGGTACGTTGGGATAACAGGAACGATACTTTCGGGGGATACGATGAGGATCATGAAAGCGCTTCAAGCTCTCCTCGGCGTAGCGCGGCCAGGGGCACGAACTGGTCTTTCGCCGGCTGGCGATGAGTTGCGGATGAAGAGGGTACGTTCGCGACGCCGTTCTGCGATCTCGACCAGTTCCGGGGTGGGCCTCGGACTGCCGGGCCCGAAGAATGGCTTCGGGATGAAGAGCGGCACGGGATTCTAAGTTCACATTTCCGTGGCGCAATGTAGAGGGCCGTTTTCGCATGCGAAAACGGCCTTTCTACTTTCCGACGTGTCCCGGGGAACCCTTACCAGTCAAATACCCCTCCATCCTCGCGATCGGGCTGCAGATCCATGTGAGCCCTTAGCGCATTGCGTACCGTGGCTGGTGCCAGTTTATACATCGCCGCAATCGTTTCGACGTCGACACCTTCCTTGGTCAACTTCATCCAGGCAACGAGCCGTTCCTCGCGTGTCTGCTTCTCGGTAATGCCCATTGCGCGGCGGAACTGCACGGCACGAGCCCGCTCGGCCTTCTTTTTGACCTCAACATAGGAAAAGGCGCGCTTTCGGTAGAGGGTGCTCAGGATCGTGTCTGGCTTGACGTTGTAAATCTTGGCGATCGCCTCGAGGCTCCTGCCAGAAGTAAGAAGTCGAACCCACTGGTCGTATCGGGTGTTGAGGATGTCGTCTTTGGTGATGCCTAGCTCGTGACGGTACTTGTAGACGTCGATATGTTTGGCACCAATCATCTCGGCAATAACGGTGTCCATGAGTCCTCTGTCGAGGCCTTTCTTTGCCAGTTTTCTCTGTTCGTCAGTCAGCATGGGCGAGATATCGCATAAGGGCGGTAGGCCGGCGTTGCAAAAACAGGGACTGAGTCGGCGGCGGCGCCTGGCTGAGTGTTCTTGGGAGTCGTTCAATACAACATTGCTGCATAAGCCGCTACGGCTTATGCAGCAATGTTCGTCGCCGCGCTCTCTCGGTTCGAAAGTGCCGATTTTAACCGATAGGCGCGACGACAAACGAAAGCTTTGTAAGAATTGGTGAGGAGTGGTCCTGGATGACCGACTCGTCATGTCCATCCATCCAAAGACGCGCAATTGTGCCGTTCAACGTGCCATAGAAATAATGCCGTTCACGAGCTGGCTGAACATCTGCGCGTCTCCCTGTGTGAATTCGGGCGTTACGATGTACGTGCCTGCGACTGTGACGGCCGGCGTGTTGGTGACTTCAAGACCCTTCTGCGTGACAAGCAACGTTTCGAGATTCACCCGCAGTGCATCGGCGTGCTGATGTACCAGCAGAGGAACAGAAACAGGGACGTGCGCCGCCTGTCCTATACGGTCGATACCCGCCCAGTTTCGGGTCGCAATGCTTTTATCCTGCACCCCGATGAACGATGCTTCCATAAAGTTATGCACGTAGGCCGGATAGTATTTCTGGACCGCGAGGAAGCTGAGTGCGAATTCAAGGCCGTCCCCTTTGTTGACCAACGGCGTGAAAATGAAGGCCTTGCCCGCCGGCAACGTCGCCTCCAGATTTTTGAAGAACTGAAAGTAAGACCGTGAGAAAGGACAGGCGGGCGAGAAGAAGACCCGCACCGTTTCCTCATCTCCGGCGACAGGCTTGACCTGGAGGTAAGGCTTAAGCTCGTCCATCCCTTGCGGGACCTTAGCGAAAGCAGTGGGCGGTGCAATGACCGTCAGCATGGCGAGCAGCAAATGACGTCGTTTCATCTCAAGCGGCCTCCTCTTGAAGGAATTTGATTAGGGTGCCAACCTTTGCCTGTTCGATAAACGATGACAGTTCGACGTTCTCTCCGTTGTCACGCGCGCGGCTGTGTGCATCAATTGCATCCGACACTGCCTGGAAGCTGAGCGCATGTTCCTTTGCGAGCCTGACCCGCAGACCCGGGTGCCGTTCCGCGTCGGGGTTTCCCTCTACTCTCGACATAGTCTCGGGCAAAGTTGCACCGTGACTTTGCACCGCTCTCACCCCACCAACTGCAAGCGGCTCAAACGATAATTGCTCGCACGCCACTTTGTAGATATGTGACACGTCCACATTCGGCTCCTTGATCAAACGCTGAATATCCGGGGTGACGACAATTCCCTCGATGACCGGAACCTTGCCCGCAGACTTTCCGTTGGGCACCACCTCCGCGACCTCGCCGCACAAGTCGATTCCGTTCGTTCTGATCCAGTCACGCTCCCCACTCGTGATCTTCCGCGTTTCAACCTCGCCGTCATATCGACTCAACAGCCGTTGGGCGAGTACAAGCTTGAGCGCTGCGGCGATTTTGTAGGCATAGTTGGCGCGGTCTTCTGGCGGTGTCATGTCGAGCATGCGGGTCACAGCCTCCGCCGCGCTGTTGGTGTGAAGGGTGGCGAGAACAATGTGTCCCGTCGACGCGGCCTGAAGAGCAATATCGAGAGTTTCCAGGTCGCGTATTTCGCCGATCTGGATGATGTCCGGATCGCTGCGAAGCGCAGACCTGAGCGCCCGGGGGTATGTGATGTTGCCGCCGATCTGAACCTGTTTGATTGGACCGATGCCCCGCAGTGCGATTTCGACGGGATCCTCGACCGTATGGATCGCTGAACTTCCGTCATTGCGTACACAAAGCATCGCGTTTTGCAGCGTCGTCTTGCCCGATCCGGTCGGCCCCGTAGTAAGAATCAAGCCGCTCGGCAGATGGAGCGCAACCAGGATCTCCTTCATCAGTACATATGAGATTCCGATGTCGTCCAGCTGCGGCGCACGCTGTGCATCGAGCAATCGCGTGATGAAAGCGAAGCCGTTGTAGGTCTTCGTATATTCAACGCGGACATCAACGTTGTACGTCATCTCGTCTTCGAACAACTTCAGACCATGAAGTGCCGAAAAATGATCGGGAAGAGACAAGTCGAATCGCGTCGACTCGATATCAGGGGTGGTTGCCCCCTGTGGTGTTCCCGCTAGTTCGAACAGCTTGGTTTCCCATCGTGAAGCAGCGTCATCCGTCTCATAGCGAAGGCGGAAATTCCTGAAGCCATCCGGCGTACGAATGTTCACAAATATATGAGGACGATTGCGTAAACCTCGCCCTGAGATATGTATGTCGGAACACCTGTAGACAATGGCCCATGTATAAAGACTTCGTATCAGGCGTTCTACTGGGGCCTTGTCGCTCGATCCTTCATCGATCAGCATGATCGAGCGGCGCTCAGCCTTGTTAGTCATCGCGGCAATTTGCGCATCAATTTCCGCGAGTCCAGGTAGGGATGCGAACAGCTTTTCGTGTGCTGCGTATTGCGCACTCATGAGGTTCATCCGTCTGTAGGTAGGAGACAGTCATCGACCGCGATAAGCCGACGTCGTTCGAAAGGTCTATCACCATGGTCAAGCCGACTCATCCGCTTGTCTCAAAGCGGAAATACATCGCAGGATCGGCGGTCGTTATCCATAGGCGTATGGAATAAATAATAATTGGAGTCCATCCGTGAACTGATTATAATTCACCGGTCAAACCCGTGCGAACAACAGCATGTACGATAAAACAAAGCAAACCCACCATCAAATCCGCGACACTCACGACGGGCGTTCACCGCGAGGTCCCGTTCGGGTTGTGGCGATCAAGGTTTGCACGGCCAGTGTCTTCTCAGGACTGTTCGCAATCTTCGGCATCGCATCTGCGTCTGCAGAGGATCTTCTGAATGTCTTTAGTCACGCTGTTGTCGATGGGACGGCAAGTGCTCCGCTACCAGACATTCCCACTTTCCAGAACGCGATCAGGATCGTGCAGCAACGTACGGGCAGCGATGCTCCACTCGCGATTTACGCGGAGCGGATCACGAGGTTCCAGAATCAACCTCGGTGTGGCCGTGTTGTCTTCATGATTGGACAGCCTGCTACACACAAGGCATGGAAAGACATGGGCGGACAACTGAATATCTGTGAAGATGGCGGTCCGCCGCTGCGTATGTGCCCGGGAAAACCGGACGTGCTTCTGCCCGTCGATGCGATGTGCCCCGGGGGCACACGCCCCGTCGATACTCCCGAAGTGACAGCTGCGATTCAGCAGGCGGTCGCACAAGGCAGTTTGACTCCTGACGCCTTTGCTGCGCGTGAGCGGGCTCTGCGTCCCGCCTCTGATGCATTTGCCACGCAAGGGAAGGGAGTTCATCAGTGAAACGCGCGCTCCCGCTCATCGTGACGTTGTTCGCGCACGTAGTTTGCGCACAGAACGCGGCGAACGTCGCCGCAGGTCAGTCGTTCGCGAATTCGATCGCGCCGAGTTCGCCATCGCAGATCGTGAATCCGTCAGGCGTCAACGCGTCGGCTTGGGGTAGTCAATCGGGTACGCCGACCTCAGTCCCAACAGGGCTAGGCGGGTTTTCTTCGCCCAACACGAGTTCGACGCTTCTCAGCACAGCGAAATCAAGCAGTCTCACCCAGATGGGAAATCAGGCGATGACCGATTGCGCGAACTATGTGCCGGGCGCTGACCCGTATCAGAACCAGTACTGCGCGGCCGTGAATTTCCTGAACAACCAGTGCATGCAGCCTACGACTGGTGAAAAATCAATTCTGGGAAATACCGGGACCACACAGGGATCGGCATCCAATTGCGCAGGTAGCTATGGCGCCGGCCAGTCCCAGTTCGGGTTTGCCGATCAGGAAACGTCGAACGACAACATATTCAACCCGATCAGCAACCTCGGGACGAATGCTTCTGGCGTGATGCAGCAAACCTGCAAGTCACAGGCAGTAGTGACACAGCCTGCCCAGTACGCCAACAACACCTGCATTGTCTCAAGGGACGCGGAATCAGACGGGTGCACACAGCAGTTGAATGTCAACGCAAGTGCCGCGAATACTCCGGCAACCCTCGGGCAGGTCGGTTGTGTGTCGCCGTGGATTACCCTCTATTCCGGTGGAGGAACAACGATGGGTTGCCTGATCGTTGCAGCCGACAGTAAGAATTTGCATACCGGTGATACGTACGACGGTTTGATCATATTCCAGAAGGATTCCGTAGACGCCTATGGCCACGCGGAAAAGGATGGGTGGGACGGCTATGACCACGAGTGGCAAGACTGGGTAAACTCCTATAGCGGCGGCAATCCATCCCACTGTGCCGGGGCGGGTACCCCGTTGAACTGCTTCAAGGAGGCGTTCGCCGATGCAGGCTTTAACCACTATACAGACACTGGAATCGCAACCGAGTGGTACAGCACCGGGCAAGGCTATGTTTGTCCCACCGGTGCAACTCTGAGCGGCTCCAATTGCGTCGCGAAAACCTTTACGTATAACTGGACGGACAACTGCGGCCCGCTCACGGGTGGTGCAGCGCTGCCGACGCCATCGCAATGATGGAGAGCCAGCCATGTTGAGACGTCTTGATTTTCGCCGCCTAGTGCTAGTTGCGCTTACCATTCTTCTCGCCCATGCGGAGACTGGATATGGTCAGGCGGCCTGCACCCAGATTCCGGGGTCGCAAACCTGCGTCGATGCAACTCCCTGCAAGACGATGGCCAATGGCGTGCAGGTATGTCTCGATAACGCATCGCTGCCGACAGGCGCCCAGCAGGTCCCCTATAGCTGCTGGCAGTACACCTACCAGTACGCGTGCCCAGGGGCAACAACGAACACGTGCGGCCAGTATCAGAGCAACCCGGCATGCGGCGTCCTCTCCAGCGTTTGCAACGACACGATCGCCGAGACAGGCGAGTGCGACGAGTGGACGTACACGTACCAATGTCAGACGCAGGCACAGCAGGTATCGTCACAAATGCAGTGTTCTAACGGACTGTTCGATACATCGCAGTTCACAGCGCCCGCGAACCAGAACAACTCATTCGTCTATGCCGCGGTCGGCCTTGAAGCACTCGGCGAGGGGCAGAACTACACGAACGGCCAGACACTATTTTCAGGAGTTGCGGAATCGTGCCGGAAGGGCTACGGCGGCATCCAGAATTGCTGCAAAAGTTCTCCGGGTGCCCAATCGAATTCGGTGATCGCGAACATCGCCCTGGGCGCCACGATGTCTGTTGTCAAATACGTTGGCGAGAAGGCCATAGATATGGCATCGCCCTACGTGTTTGACTTCATGTACCAGGCGGGCCTGTTTGGAGATGGTGCATTTCAGATCGCCTCGACTGCAGCGAGCACGGGAGGGACAGCGCTTGCTGCTGGAGGTCTGTCGGTCGGAGCCTACGGGTTCACGGTTGGGACGGGCACCATGTCCGCAGGGGTCCTCGGCGGGAATATCGAACTGATGAGTGGGGCAGACGGCTATCTTGCCTTCAACCCATATGTCTTCGCCGCGATGGTTGCCATCCAGATCATTGAGAACCTGATGAACTGCTCGCAGGCAGAACAGTTACTCGCGCTTCACAGAGGCGAAAATCTGAGCACTTTCATCGACGAAACATGCTCGAAAACCGCGCTCGGCTCGTGCATACAGCACGTCGATAACTTCTGCTCCTTCAATTCACTGTTGTCCGAAACCATCAATATTCAGGGCAAGACCCAGCTTGGTCTACCTCTCGCGGACTGTAAGGGACTGACGCCTCAACAGATCACCAAGATCGATTTCAGGAAGATTGACTTCCGCGCGTTTGAACAACAGATCGTGCAGCAGGCTCAGCAATACATGCCCAGCAGCGGCGATATGAGCAAGAACTACCAACCGGTGATGCAGGGAGCCGGAAAAGGTAGCTCACAGAAGAGCACGAATTCCGTCCTGCCAACCTATCCTTCCAGTTCGCAATAGAAACCATGAAAAACGGAAAAGAAATCCTGACCAAAGCTCTTGTGTCAGTCAGTCTGGTCGCCTTCATTGGTACAGCTTGCTTCGCATCGCTGCTGTATGTCGGTAAGCACGCGCTCGAGAAGGATTACAAGCGCCAGTCGGATGAGCTTGCGAAGAACGAGGCAGAGCTTCGTCGGTTGAAAAAGGAAGGAGACACAAACGCTCGGAAACTCGCCGAGGCTCAGCAACAGCTTGATCGGCTTCAGCCCGACAATCAGAAAATGAAGGACAGTATTGGCGCGTTCGCGATGCAGGCGGCGACCTGCGACACGCTCAAGCGCACGTTGAATATCAAGGAGCCGGGGGTTTGAAGATGAGACTACCTTTGATCGAGCTGATTTCCGCTGTCCTGCTATGCGGAGCGTGCCAGGCTATTGCCGCTCCGGTCGAGTTCGACACGGACAGAGCACACGTCATCGTCGTCCGCCCGCTCGATGTGTGGTCTGGCGACCGTTCTGCGCTGGAGTCGTCGATGGAGTCGCTTACCCATCACAGAACTTCATACGACATCACGCTAGACGGAAAGCGCTACCGCGGCAGCCCGAACGTATTTCAGGGCGTTAGCGACAACCCGGTCACCGAGGGTGTTGAGACCGCGCTCGAAGGCACTGATACGCGATTGGTGAGCAACGATCGGTACTGGTTTCACGTTCGCTTCTCCGCTACGCTTCCCGCTACAGGCTACAGCGCCTTCGCCCGTGCTCAGTCAGAGTTCTATCAACGTCATGTGATGCGTGCGGGTGACCCGCGGTCGCTGTCAGGCCGCACTAGCGTACGAAAGTTCATCGGGGGCGCTCTCTCCATCGGTTCGTTGCTGATTCCTGCCCATGTGCTGGGTGTGGGCGACGGTGCGCAAGTAATGCTCAATTCAGGAATTCCGGACGCGATTGAAAACTTACCAGGACCAGAAAGGGCAGCGCTCACTCCGGTGGAGCTGCCAGATCTTGATCTCAGCGCCTACACGGTGCTTGATGTCTGGCGAGTCGACTTCAAACCGGATATCCAAGGCGAGATCCTCATCGCCTATCGTGGCGATAAGACAGCGGACGCCGAGCGCGACGCGCTGGTCAGGGCGATTGTGACGCTGACGGGAGCAGACACGACGCCGGCAGCTGTCGAGCAGTCCCGCCATGCAGATTTTGAAAAACGCGTCGCCATTTGGGACGCTTGTGTAACCAGCGGTAAATGCCAAAAGGAGGCATCGAATGACTCAGCAGAATAACGACGACAAGCCGTCTGCACTGAAGCGGTTTGGCAAGTCTGTAGCAAAGAAAAACGGCTTCTGGACCTGGCTTGCATTTATAGCGATCGCGATCGCAATGGTCGTGACATTTTTGCAGCAATCTGGCCATTGATGAATGGAAACGCGTCGCTTTCAGGCGACGCGTTTCAAGGAACACGCGGTGTTGCCTAGCCAGCGGACGACGTCGTCAACGTTGATTCGCGGTACATGCGGTGCATACATTGCGCATCGTTAGTGTAGGTTCAATGACGAGGACAACCTTTGATGAAACTTGAAATTGCTATTACTGCCGCGACAAGTGCTCCCGCACCTGATCTGCCAAGCCATCTGCTTCCAGGTGCAGGAAGCGACCGTGCAACGTTTCGCGTCGTGACGGGCGAGGTCCCTGATCGCCAAACTATGACCGAACTGCTGGGCGAGGCGATAGTCGATGCTTACTTGACCGACTACAACGAAGAGACTGGCGAAGGCCACTTTGTTGTGGTTGACGGCGACGCACCGGAAGTGGGCGCGGTTATCGATCTTTCTGGCGAAAATGTCGAATCGCTGGAGTTGCGCGATCTTGATCACATTGCCACCGAGGACCACATTGACGCCGAGGTTGACGTCTATCCATCGATGAACATTGAGAAGTACTACCATAACCTAGATCGTCATGACTGGTACTTTACGTTCTCAGATGATCCGTCGGTCTATAAGCAGGGCAACAAAGACAATGAGCGAATACACGGGATTGCACGCCAGCACGGGCAAGACTACCTGGCGCTTTTAGAGGCGTTCTCCAAGCACCATTTTTCGGGGGAGCCGTGGGGAACCGCGCGCTGGGACAAGCCTGCTCGCCCCGTCAACGGCGTACTGGTCCTACCGTCTGCACCGGAAACGGCTGAGGAAGAGCAAAGCCGTACGCCGGTTGGCGTTGCCGAAAGTGAGTTTCTCAATTCCTTCACATTCGCTCCTTCGCCAGAAGATGCGCACACACCTGACGGCAGCCACGCCGTCAAATTTGTCGATGAGCCAATGGACCCCGGTTTATCGCACAAGGCTTCGTTAGTTGTCGCTGGATACGAAATTCCGAACCCGCACGCAATAATGTTTGCCACCCATTCGGCTATTGCAGTCGTTCCCGCTGCTGTTCTGGTTACGCTTCACAAACCGCTTTCGGCCGTGATCGTGGCCGCAGTCGGCATGGGCTTTTTCCACCTGCGAAATCTAGTAGTAAGGTTTGAAAATGCTCGCGGTCTTCACGTGCAAACGTGATGAAAAAACCAGTGGACTGTTGCGCAGCGTGGCGCGCTGTTTCTGTTGCGCGCAATTTGACCGTGGGCCTTGAACTGCCGTCGATGGATGCCCGAAAGACGCAACACCGTAAAACTTACCAATGTTGTTGATAACTTTACTTATGTAAAGTACTACTAACTTTTATACGAATCTTGGCTATGCGTGAATGTTGCACCCACGACGACACTGATAGCATTGAAGTTGACCAGGATATCAACTCTCCGGAGTCGCTGGAACAGTGGATGGCTGGCGCTACGCGTGAAGAACTCATGCAGCGAATCCGCGACTCAGCATCGCGTGAAATGAGCCAGGAAGAAGCTTTCCTCCCGGCAGTTAAGTGGCTCTCTGGTCGTCTTGGTAACGCGTCGGATCACTATCGCGAGATTCATGGCGTGACGAGCGAACTCGATCTGATTGATCCGTGCTCGATCGTTCAGGTCCTGTTGGAGCTCGCACAGCAAGGCGCAAGGGTCAGCGCATCTGACGGCGAGGTCATGCAATTTCTGAGCGACTATCGCCCGGATCTGGTTGCGCAGTTAATCGCGTATCGGAGGCATTGCTTCACACGCCTGACAAACGACTGGCCTGAGGCCGCTCGAGCGGAGCATCTTCGTAATACTCTGGTCGACCGGATTAACTGTGCTGTCCGAACTGGGTACGCACATCTGCCCTCTATCCAATATTGGGCCGGTCTGCTGGAGGTGTACAGCCCGCACCAGTTCGACATTCTTGCGGAACATGAATCGATCGAACGGGACACAGGCGAAACGGAATTTGCCGAGGGGCGATCTTGTGGCCTCGCGGGCATCTTTCCCGAGTCGCCCTACAACCGGCAATCGTTTAAGGACGCAATGTGGTGGCAAGGACATCTTAAGGGTTCCAATGAACGACGGTGGAAACAACTCATTGGCAAACCGAACATAACGGCGGAGTGAAGATGACCGCATATGCATTGAGAGAGATTCTGCTTTTTGCCGCAATTGGTTTTCTCGCGGCTGTGCTTCAAGGCGGGGACTATTGGCTGTGGATGGGTATTGCCGGCGGGGCGTATCTGGCGCTTGCGCTCCTTTCGTCGCGGGCGTTCAATGCGGCGGTTAAGACGGGGTTTGTCAGCCGGTCGGCCAAAAGTCGCACTGCCTTTGGCGTTCATCCTGAATGCAAGTCGCTGTGGCTGGTCCGGCGGCATATTCTTGCGACGCCGTCTACCCGGTTAGCGGTGCCCGCATCGAAACGGAATAACTAAAGAATGGCCCGGCCTTGTCCATGGGCCAGCTAGTTGCAATTTGAAGGATGAAGGGGAGATTTGAGAGATGACAGACTCGACGTACGAGACGCTGCTGGCACAACGCGCGACTCTTGAAAAGCAGATCGAGGCAGCAAAGAACGCCGAGAAGTCGGCAGTGGTGAAAAGTATTCTCGAAAAGATGAATGCCTACAGCATTAGTCTCAGTGACCTAGCCAACGCCGCCCGGCGAAAGAGTCGAAGGCGCGCGGAAATCCGCTACCGTGATCCATCCAGCGGCGAAACGTGGTCCGGCCGAGGTAGGCCCCCGCGCTGGATCGACGGGAAGGATCGCACTCCGTTTCAGGTTTAACCGTCCCCGCGAGGGTTCCTCCTATGACCACCCATCGACAAAAGTCGGATATGCCCGAAATCACCGCGTGGGTGTCGGACCTGCGGGATGCATTCGGTGTGGAGGAAGTGAACTCTATCATTCGCCGCGGCCGCGACGGGGAACCGGTCTTCTTCGCGCAAGAGGGCGGATCATCCTACGGCACACCGCTGCCGGCGGGTAACGGTTGGGACGCCGCTGGGATCGACGCACGCCGTGTCGATCCCATCCCGACCCGCGCGTCGATAAAGCGTTAGCATTTCGCAGAACTCCTGCTTCTGCTGTCCCAAACAGGCGTCGTACAGATCTGCCGACAACCGGTTAGCCAAGATAGTATCGAAGCTAGGCCGGCGCGCTTCAGCATCCGCTGCGAGCGGATCCATTCTGAGCGACCGCGGCGCAGAAAGACCCGAAGACTCCGACGCGTCGTAACTCATTGCCCTTCAGGCAGCGCGCCGCTCGAGCGCTGTAATCCGAAAGGTGCGCTTGCACGCCGGACAACGATACTGACGGATGCGGTGCTCCACCGGCAGGTGGTGTGTTTCGCTCGCGAAGCCGTACAGCTGCATGGTGCCCTCCCACGCGCACTTAGGGCATACCATCGGCGGCGCCTGCGGCTTGGCTCCGAGCTGCGCCAGACGCTCGTGGACTCCGGACGGATCGAGTTCGAGCAGCCAGCGACGGAACTTGGGCACCCAGTGGCGGCTAACCAGCAGCGTCGATACGGCAAGCTCTTCGGCGGCCTGTGTGTACGAAAGCGGCTGCGAAAGCAATTGCACGAACCGCGCGAGCCGGTCTCGATGCCGCATGCCCGAGAGCGGCGTGCCGGTGAGCCGAGAGAACACCTTGCCGCACTGCGTGCAGCCGTATTGCGGCACGCCGCGGCTGTTGTGTGCAGGGTTGACGTGTGATTCGCCACACCACGGACACGCCGGGCGCGGCTCGACGTCCGGCGCATACGCGCGCGTGATCGCATCCATCAGGAAGTTCGTGAGCGCTTTGTTCTCCCGGTCCGGCAAAGCATCGGGTTCTACACGCGAGCGCTTCCCCCACACAGGCCGATCCGCCCGCACGACTGACGAACGCGCCGGCAGCGCACCGATGTCCAAGCGAAGTTTGCGCGGTTGAATGCGCTTCGGCGCGGGCGGGGCCAACGGTGCCACCTCCGTGTTCGGCGGCAGCGCGAACGCCGGGGCGCGGCCCTGCCGCGACTGATTGCGCAGCACGGTATTCGCGACATCTTGAATGATGATCATGTCCAGCACGATGCCGAGCGCTTCGAGTTTCAGCCGCTGCAACGTCGCGCCGCACGTCGGGCACAGGAACTTGCGTGTGCGATCAATGTTGAAGCCCCCATGGAGCACCGCGCCGCTATAGTGGCACTCGTAGCAGGTCGTGCGCGCCGCAAACCGGACCCCCAGCCGCACGCGCGCCTCCCAGACACCATCGGGATCAAGTTGCAGCAGCCACTGCCGGACCGCTGTAACCCAGCGGCTTACAGCGCCTCGTCCTGCGCCGAGGTCATCTGCAACGGATTCAATCGATGTTTGCTGTCCGAGCCACGGAATCAGGTACCGCAGCTTCTCTGGGCTGCGTAGGCGCGCAAGCGGCGTACCGGTACGCCGGTTGAAGCCCTGCTTGCACGACTGGCAGCCAAAGCTGGGACTCGCCCGCCCCCGGCTGGAGCGGCGCGAAAGCAGTACCGTATGGCGGCTACCGCAGCGCGGACAGGCACAGGGCTTCTCCGAGAGCGAGAACGCCTCTTCCCACGCACGCTCGACGTACGCGGTGAGCCCAACGTCCTCGTGATCTGGCACCGGCGCGCGTGCACGCGAGAGCGGCACCGTCGGTTCAAAGACTCGCACCGCCAACTTCACCTCATCATCTCTCGTCCGCTTAACCATGGCTCGCCTGGCCCTATTGTTGAATCGTGGCATTCTTCATCGGCGCGCTGGTGACCCGAACGAAAGCCTTTCCAGGCGCGAGCACCTGCAGTGCCGGTCGTTGTCTGGAGTTAGAAGGTCACCCACGTCGCCCTGTTCCGGGCGAGGTCGTCCATGAGATAGCGCACCGTTTCCGCGTTGACTCTTGTTGTATTGACGATCCCCTGCCCCGCCGGCTTGCTGCCGGATCAGATCACGCGCAATCATATCCTAGGGGTAGCCTGCCCGACCTGCGGCGTGCCCAGCGCAAAATTGTGCGGGCCGAGGAATGCGTGGGTCGTCACATACCCTGCAAACACGCGTGCATCGGTGAGCTTTTTCAGGAGCGCGCGGACGGTGGGAGCCCGGTCTCTGGTCCACGAAACGCATCGTGACCACATCGAAGCTCCGAAGGTGCCATTAAGATATTTGCACCCGCCTCGACGCGATGGCCTCCGAATATCAGTCCGCTCTCTTCGATCTGGCCGAACTGTGTGCCGGCGATCGCGTCAAGCATCTTCTCGGTCGGCGCACTGTGCTCGAGGCAGATAGCTGGCCAGATTCCTGTCGCGTCGACAGTTCCTTGCGCTCCTCGATCAGTTGCAGCGCCGGATCCGGCACCGGTCGCGCGGCCGGAATGGGCTGGACCCGGAGTGGCAGTCTGCGCCGGCCGGACGATATCGCATAACGGATGCTAAAGCTTCAGGATACGCCCCTGCTCCGGCACCTTCGCCGGCGTCCTTTCCGGTGTTTTTTCCGGCGTCTTCTGCAGGCCTGGCCGCGTTTGTTCGACCGCCTGCGTGGGCTTCTGGAGACCTCCGTTCTGCAGATTTGCCTGATTCTGTTGTTGCCGGGCCTGCTGAGCCTGTGCCATTTTCTTCTGCATGTCGACGGCGGTGGTCTTTGCCTTCTCCGCCCCCGCATTTTCGCGTAGTCCTTCGAGGTCCGAGGTCACAATCTCGGTGTTGCCTTTCGCCCGTGACGCGGCGACATAGGAGGCGAGCTTGTGGATAATCTTCGCCCCGGTCCAACTGACGGCAATAATTTCGCGATCGTTGGTAGCGCCCTGCTCCTTAAACGATGTGTGCGCGTAAGAATGCTCGATCATGCGGAGCTGGTCGTTATTCAGCCGGGACTCCCTTCCGTCCCGCTTCCATACGATCGTGGCCCCATCATTGTCGACATCCTTGATCATCCCGCGTGTGCCGTTCTTGATCTTGGGCGTTTCTTTGTCCTCAAACGCAATGATCGAACGGGATTCCACGAGGTCGCCGGCGGCGTAGTTCCGCTTTTCGAGCTTGACCGGACTGAAGAAGTCCTGACGCTGCGGATTGATTTCGACTTTTCTCCCGGTCGCATCAACACCAAAGACACGATTTAACTGGACGTTGAACCCCGTGATCTGAATAACGTCGCCCTGCTGGACGCCAATCTCCTTGTAGTTCTTGCGATATACCAAATGGTCGACGCCCGCCTTCGCCAGCATCACTGCGTGCCGCTGTTCGGCCTCCGTGAGAGAGGGCTGGTCGAAATGCTTCTTCTCGAACTCCGGGCCCGAGAGGTGTCCCTCCTTCATTAGGAGCGAGTGAACAGCCGAGTTAATGTCCTTTCGATCATCGTTTGTTAGTGCGACCACACCGACCAACGGCTTCTCGTTGCCTGCCGCGCGCAACTCCCGGAGATTGATTAGATAGCGGTCCGCAACCGTAGCGGCAAGTTCTTCGCCGTCGACTTCCAACTTGTCAAGCAGATCGATCGCTTTCGCGTAGTCCCCGGCCTTGATCTCCTTAATCGCCTGTTTCGTGGCCGGCGTCGCGTTATCGAACCGGCGCGTTTCTTCCAGAACCGACAAATGGATGCCTGCCTGTTGAGCCTGTTCAAACGCCCGGCCGGCCGAGACGCTCTCGTGTTGCTTGATGTCACCCTGAAACACAACGCGTGCGCCGAATTCACGGGCGAGCGTGGAAAGTTTTTCTGTATCTCCCGCACCGGTGAGTGACGACTCATCCATAACAAGCAGGGTCTTCTTCCCCTCTGCGTTGCCGAATCGTTTAAGGTTTGCAAGCTTTGCCTGGGTAGCCTCAAATTCATGGGCCAATGCGTCTTTACTCTGGCCGTTGTTCAGATATAGCGTTGTGCGCGCGGCAATCGCCTCAGCGACCCCCACTTTCTCGAAGCTGGTCCACTTTCTGCCGATCGACTGTGCCTTGTCGACGCCTTTCACCAACTGGCCTGTAACAGCCTTACCGGCGAACGAGGTGGCATTCTGGTGGATGCGTGTAAGGCCGTCCCTGTTCCTGTTGGCAAGGTTCGTCAGGAACGTACCAACCGCATTGCGGAAGTCGTCGGGCGACCTGAATACTTCCCCACGCTGATGGTCAAAGGTGTATCGGTGTTTTCCGTAGTCGACCTCGCTGTTTCGCACCTGCAGCTTGTGCGACTCAACGCGCGCGTCGGGCGAATGACGAAGCGGGGTATTCGCGTTGATAGTCGCGCGTAGTTCATCCAGACGCAGTTCGGTAGCCTTGATTCGCTTGTCGCGTTCAGCAAAGTATCCGGCGATTGTGTTGCTCGGGATGCCGCTGGCAGCTTCAAGTTCAGTGGCTGCAGCAGCGGACGTCGCGACGCCGAGGACTTCCCAACCCTTGGCGACCGCCACTTCGTAGACGAGGGCATTGGCCGCTGTTTTTCCGGTCCCGGCCTCGCCCTGAACACCCTGGTAGGTATCTGGGTGCATGAGAATGTTACGGGCGGCATTGACCTGTTCACCGGAAAGACGGTACTCCTTGCCCGTCTCGATCGTTTTCCTTTCATTGAACGCATCTACCGCCGCGATGAATTCCGCCTCGTCGGTCAATACGACATTGCCTTGCCCGCGACCCTCGCGAATATTCCGGGCCAGTCGCATCTCGCTATCGATTGCCGCAGGTGTCGTAAATATCCGCGAGCCGTCGTCGCCCAATTCCTTCTCGACCATACGATGCCCGGCAACGTGTTGTTCTATTGCCCGGTCAATGTCGTCCATCCCGCCGCGGCTGAAAACAAGCGCAGTCTCTTCCAAGTCCGTGAGCTTAAAAGACTGCTCGCGCTCGGAAAGGTGTTCAATTGCCCACGAAACGGCTCTAAGCGCTTCGCGGTCAGCGCGCGCCTGTTCTCGTTCCTCCCGGGTTGGTGCCCGCTCCGGATCCACGCCATTGCGCTGCTGCCCGCCACCAGGTCCAGCTGCCGCCCTCTGTTCCCACTGTTCAACCCGATTCCTGGCGGCAGCAACGACGGATTCCACGTCGAGGTTTGCGTCGCGGCCGGTTCTTTCCCAGGCATCCTGCAGGACGTCCCGCGGGTATTCTTCCTTGCCGGCCCGACTGGAAAGCGCAGCAGTCTGCCGCGCATCGAAGCTCGCCTCCCCCGGGTCGATGCCCCGCTCGACCAGCGTGTGACGAATCTGCGCGCGCCGACTGCTATAGGTCTGGACCTGTTCGTCTGAGAATCCCTTAATTTCGAAGTCGATGCCGTTTGAGGCGTGTTCAATCTCGTAACCAAGTTTCTGCAGCCGGTGCGCGAGCTCGGCCTTGTAGATAACGTCGCCCTGCGCCCGAAGCTTGTAGAGGCGGTCATTGGTCAGGCTGCGCCACTCCTGTCGCTTTTCGTCGTAGACCGCGTTGACGATAACGTTGTGGCTATGGAGATGCGGCTCGTTCTCCCGGTTCGTTTCGTGCAGGACGGTCGCGTATAGAAGGTTACCGGCCAGTTCCGCCCGATTCTGACCGTTTTCGTCCTTTACGCGAACTATGGACGCGTGTTTTTCAAACCATGCCATGACACGTTCGTTCGCGGCTAGGTGCGCATCGACGACCCGCTCGTCCTTCCCGACAAGAGCGGCCAGGGAGACACTTTTGGGCGGCGCCACGGTGAAATCAACTCCCGGACGCCGGTTCTTCCCCTTACTGTTCTCAGCCAGATCTTCAATTTCCTGACTTTCCGGGTTGCGAAGCTTACCCTCAAGGAGTTCAACGAAATCGTCGCGCGTCACAGCCGCACCGCGCTTCCCCAAAAACTCCGCGCCCTTCCCTTGCCAATGCGCCGTCGCCTTTTCGTTGACGTAATAGTTGTCGGCCTTCTGGCTGGCCTCCTGATTAAACGACTTGTCGTGATAAACCGCCGCATCGGAGGCGCTACTGATTTCCTGCTTTGAAATCATACGGCGCCTCCCTGCTCGCCAGGCAGGGCTTGAGCCGTAAAACCGGTTTCGCCCGGATTCAAGGTGAGCGGCACGCGGATCTGTTCGTTGGAAAGCCGAACCCCGTGCGCGTATCGTTGCGGCGACAAATCGACTGTTCGTGCGGTTTGCCGACCGGCCAAGACAAAGATTCGCAGCGTCGGGTATTGCGTGGTCGACGGCGAGGCGGAAAGCCGGAAGCCGACCGTGACGTTCATCCCGACTTTGGCTACGACACGCAGATCGGTAACCGCAATGGCGGGAGCAGTCGACGCCGCCGGCGCGGAGTCCTTGAGATCCCGTTCGAGCCGTACTGCCTTGATCGTTGCGATATCGGCGTCATCAAGCGTCGCCTGAACCAGTCCGGTGTTAGCTTCTCCGGTGCCGAACACGATCTCGCCCAGTTCAGACCAGAAATAGAAAAAAACGGCGACCAGCAACGCGAGCGTCGTGAACACCCAAGTTACAAAAATGCCCTTGAACGATTTCATCGCGAAACCCCCTTGCCGCCATTCCTGCGTCCGCCAACCGGCCCTGTGAAGAGCCCTGCCCCATGCGATTCCTCGTTCGTTTCGTCTGGTGTCGAATCCTGCTGCGGCTGCTCGCTGGCTCCGTTTGCGCCGCTATCCTTCACGCGGACCATTTCACCGGTTTCCTCGACGACGACCCAGACGCCTTCTGCCTCAATGGTTGTTTTCGCCTGTTCCGCAGCTGCTCTTGCGGCGCGCTCCCTTTCTGCGTCCTCGCGAACGCTCGCGATCGCGTCCTGTCCAGTGGCCCGCAAAATCTTGAATCGGGGATCATTCGGCGGATTCTTTCTGACTTCCTTGAACCGGTTGACTCGCGCCCACGGCCGCCACCATTTCGGAAGCCAGTGTCGGTAATCAACCTTTGACACGGGGTAGCTTCCCGGCATCTGGATATAGGCCACGCAGTTGTCGAGAGAGGCGATTTCGGCGGGCATGACAAGCCACTTCTCCCCTTCCCCCTGATTCAGGTTCGCGCCATCCCGCCATTCGCTCACCGCCAGTGCCTGGCCTTCAGAAACCACGTCCATTTCCCGCTTGGTCAGGCGTTCGGCCATCCGTTTTGCCATGTTCGGCTCGGGGGTGGCAAGCATCGCGACCGTCCGCATACAGTTGAGAAGGGCCTCGGCGCGGTCCTGGCCCATCGTGGTGTAATACTGCTTATCAGCCTGCGTACCGGTGACGACGCAAACACCGTTTTTGCGGAGAGTGGCCTGCCACTTGTCCATCTGGATGTCGCCGAGTTGCGCTGACTCGTCGGTAAAAAACCAGTATCTGTCTTCGTGCACAATTTCCTGTTTAGCCGCGATCGCACCGAATGCGACGGTCAACAGCAACCGGTACAGCGGTGCAAACATCGCCATTGTGTCTTCGGTGTTGAGGATGAAAAAGCGCGCATCGTCGTCCGCATCGAAGAATTTCCTCATCGACCAGTCGCCATCCGGAACTGCGGCGATACCATCAAGGTAGATCGCAATAGAGCTGATAACACCCTGGCGTTGTCCGGTCGAATCGCCACCTACTGCCGAACTGGCGACAGACTGACGTACCAGCAGTTCCAACTCATCCTCCGGCATGGCGAGAATTGCCTCGGAGATCACCCGGGTGTGCTGCGCTCCGCGTTGTGCCAGCCGCAATAACATGACGGAGAAGAGCGCTCGAGCTGCGTCCTCGAAAAACGCACTTGCGCCGTGAACAACGCCAGCTTTCGGTGGCAAAAACGCGTGCGACAACGTATTCGAGTCGTAGGTGTTGACCAACTCGGCGAAGATCGACCACGGGACGCACCCGAGCATCGAGGGGTTAAAGAAGAAGTCCTTTCCGGGACGGTAGTACGCCCGGAAGTATTCGCCAGCGTGGTCATAAATGACGCACTTCTTCTTGCGGGCAAAAACCTGCTGCATCAGGTCATGCTGCCCGATCGACTTCCCTGTGCCTTGGGCACCCAGGAAAAGAATGCCCTGCATTGGCGCCTTAACTGGAAGGGAGATGTCGAGAATCTTGTATGGCCCGGGTTCCTTGCGGCGAACCTGTGAAGACAGAACGGCGGGTTGAACAACATCTTCCTTGCCACGGACGAGTTTGTTCTCTCGCGCCTTCTTTCCAACTCGGCGAAGTGACCGCCAGATTCCCATATAACCGAGGAGCGCACTTGCGACCGCAGCGATCAGAACTTTAGGAAGCGCACTGGTGACCGGAGACATCCCACGGGTGACTACCAGAAATTGTGGGGGGGTCAGCATCTGTATCTCGGAGCCGTCCGCCTTGACTACGGTCACAAAGCTGTCGGCCCCGTGTTCGTCCCTAACCGGCCATTTTCGGGGAGTATCTTTGGAAACGATGTGCGAGACGATTGTCTGTTTCAGAATGTCGCTGTCGGTCGGGTTGAGCCAGCCGAGCCAGAGAATTATCGGCAGTAGCAGGCCGGGCAATGCACCAGCCCACATTGACATGTTCATGGCATGAACCGTGAGCTTCATGCTCGTGAGAAACAGTGCCCGACCGGCGCCGGCGTCGGAAATGACAGGTTTGTTCACGCGCCCTCCTGCAGATAGAGGCAACCAAGATCCTGCTCGTCGACCAGACGATAGGTCGATACGTCGTCGGGTAGCAGTGAAACCAGTTGGTCGGCGCGTGCACCGAAACTGTCGCGCCAAGCGTCATCCGGCATGCGGATAAAGTCGCAAAGGCGCACATTCCCGGCGCTGTCAATGAAAAGCAGATCGCACGCTTGGTGGTGTTCCTTGCCTACCCGGGTGTACCTGAATTCCATCATCCGATCGTGCCCATTGGGCGACGACCACACCAGGCAGGTCGCGTCGTATTCCCCCGGCGGGAGTTGATCTGGGGCGTTAACTGATTCGATATCAATTGGCAGAAACATCCTCGTCCTCCGTGGTGAACGCCCCATTGTCATGCCCGGATTTAATGCCGCTGCCGAAGTAAACGGAGCTGTCCACGCGTGACCGGAATTGCTCCGCCGCAGAGCTACTCAGACGGTGACCGACACCGTCCGGAAGTAGAACCGCGGCGACTCCCGCTGCCGCCATCGTATGGGTCATATGCATCACTTTCTCGATCCGGTCGAGTCGCTCGATGAATGACTCATATCGCCGATCGAACTTGGACAGACCGTCGCTGATGAAGATGCGAATTACCGAACTCACCGGAATCTTCATTCGCTTCGCCAACTCAACTATCTGCTCTTCCGTCTCTGGATCGAGCCTCACAGTACGTCTTTCTTTAGTCATCGAAAACACCAAGCTTGAACAGGGTTTTTGAAGTTGCGTCAGCCAATGGCTGACACGCCAAACACCTTGTAACTAATAGGATTTCGCGAGTTTAGGTTTGGTTTGTTCGTTGTGCCGAAAAAATTTTGTCTGACACCAATTCGGTAGGGAAATCATGGGTTTACCACTGGTTTTGACGTTGCACGCGCGCGTGCGTCATGTGTGTGCCTTGGAGGGGGGGCGGCTTTGACCTTTCTGAGGGCAGTGGAGATCAGAGAAAGGGCTCGCGAACCCCCGGGTCGGGAACCGGCGGGAATTGAGTTTTCCACGTGATGAAGCGAAGATCTATCCGCGCACGGGACCGCAGGGTTCCCGATTTCAACGTCACTATGGAGAAACGGTAATGTCGCAGGAAAATGGGAAAGAGACGAAGCGTGTGGGTCGGCGGGCTGGAGTGTCGCTCGATGAGCAAATCGCCGAAACGCAAAGAAGGCTGGAGGCGCTGAGAGAGAAGAAACGCGTTGAGGAGAAGAATGCGCTCGGGAAGAACCGAAAGGCGATTGGCGATCTGTTCAAAGCGGAGCGGCTGGACACCGTGGATGTCGAAGTGTGGCGCAAGGCGTTGCCGAAGGTGAAGGCGCTGCTCGGGATGGCGGCGGAGAGCGAGAGCGACCCGCCGGCGGTGCCGGCAAGCGACGCGAAGGCGGAGCCGTCAGCGGCGGTCCCGCCTTCGAAAGGTGCGGGCAAGGCGGAGGCGCAGCCGGAGCCGGAACCTGTCGCGTAGCATTTTCCACAAATCCACGGCGTCGTACGGACGGTCGCGATTCGTATGGATCGCGGAACCGGACGCCGCGGGAGTTACCCACAGTGGGCTTTGCTGTGGGTAACTCCGATGAAGCGGGGCGCGGTGGAGCTTGTGGGAAATGCGCGGTGTTTCGGCAAAGGCGATGGTGGTCGGATGATGCGCCGGGTCGTAGTGGAAGTGGCGAAGCCACGGAACGCGAGATCCGGCGCATTGCGTCTACGTTGACCGAAGGAGCGCAGGTGCCGACGGCACCGGAGCGACTTCCGGATTAACTAGCGATCCGAGCGCGTAAGCGCTGAATCCCTGTTGGGCGTTTTTCAGCGCTCGGTGTCGGGTCGCGCCGGTAGGTGCGATACGGCATCGGGCGCTGTCGTGGCCCGTGTTCGGCGAGGGATCGCAGCGCGGTCCCGAGCGTGGAGTCGCGAGCGGCCTGCATTGCATCGCAATGCGCCGTCGAGCGGCTACTCGTGCGGGAGATCGGCTGAGCGGCGCAAAGCGCCGGGAAGCGGATCGGACGATTCCATTTTGAGCGCGGGTTTCGCTCAAAATCACGATAGCTTCAGCGGCCCGTGCTGGGCGGTTTTGGAGCACCGCGGAAAAGCCGTCCCGCACGGGCCGGTCCGCGCGAGCCGACAACCTCGGCACGCGATCTGCGGACTCGCGCGCCGAGGTGGCGTAATTCAGGCCGGACTATCGTACTTCTGACTCACTCCGATTTTTTCGCATGCGCAATTGTCCGGCACGTCAAGAGAGCTAGTTTTCGAAGCATCCGCATGGGCAAGTCCAATAGTCCAGACCGTGACTGCAATAACCAGCATCAGCCATTTCCTTTTCTGCGGCGGCCAGTTCGTCGGGGCTCAAGTAACCGAAACTGCGAGCAACCAGCACAACTGCTGGGCGTTCTTCGGGAGCGAATTCGTCAAGCATGCCTTCCACCATCCCGCACAGCAGACTCACCATGTACTCGTACGACTGGCCGCATCGGCGGTTGGCTTCACTGGCCATTTTGGTGATTCGACTGTGGACCGCGCGAAACGTGGCGGCGTCTATCGGTGGCAATGCGTCGGCGAGATGCGCGCCGTCAGGTGAGTCGATTTCTTCCCCGCTCTCGCCCGCCTCCGCGCGCATCTGTTGCGCGTCCTCTTCTGCTTCGCTGCGGTCGGTCGCCCAATCCGTGAGGAACGCGGCATAGTGCGTTTGAGCATCCGCTCCCTCGGCGTAACCGTCGCTCCACTGCTGGATCAGTTCAGGTACGTCCGCGATCAGGTTAGGCATCGTGGCGTCGGGATACGTTATAAACCCAAGCCGTCGAGCGGTGGCACCTGCGGTATCTGCCAACGATTTGACTACACCGGTCCGCACGCCTTCGCTGGCGACCAGCGCAACACGGAAGTTTGCCCAGGTGGTGCGCGCTTCGAGCGCGAGTGAGAAAGTGTCTTGCATGTCTTGACTCCTGAAATTGACAGATGGCACCAGCGGACCTTAGTGGCCCGCGCGCAACAATTTGAGCGCCGCTTCGGGAGGCTCCATGAAGAAGGTCCACGCCAACGACTGCATTTCCGCGCGAGGTTCCGTGTCGCATGCGCCGATATCGACGTAGCGATTTGCCGTCTCTCCCCATTTTCTGATTGCGTACATTTGCGCCTGAAACGGGTTGAGGATCTGGCCACCGGTCATTAGCTCCCAGGCGGTCATGAGCGCATCGGCTGCTGCTTTGCTCAACGCCTCGGCGGCCGTCTCGGCTCCAGGCATGTCGGCGAACAACATCCATTCCTCGGCGTTCATAGACACGGTGATTGCGGGCTTAAACGTGATTTGCATGTGACGCACCTATGACCAGAAGGTGGCTGATTTCGCCTCCGGGTGGAGGCGGGCAGGTATTACAGACAGGCGACTGAGCGAACCATCTTCACGGGGAGCCGGTGGCGCAATGTCCGCGCGATCCCGCTGCCGCGCACGATCCGGCGCGCATGGTCTTCGTCTCGAACCCGGCGAAATGCCCGACGACCATTCATGTACTCGATGCGGACGGCAGGGCTATTTGCCGGTGCGCTACGGTGGCCATTGATGCGTGCGGTGTTCGCGTCCTGTTGAGGCCAATCTGCGAGCAGACGTTGATAGCGGGTGGTGCCGATGATCCGCGTATGGATCGGAGCCGGGCGGGCCTTATATCCGCGTTTAACCTTCAATGTCATGGTGCGAAATCCTTGCGGTTTGGTTTCAAAGCTGACCGGGCCCCTAGATTCGAGTCCCGGCGTAGGTTTTGTTTTTGCCGAGCCGGCAGCTGCTACCGCGCTGCCGCCGTTCCCCTGAGTTCGTTGTCCCGGCGACAAAGGAGGTCGCCGTGCGAAGGCGTCAAGGCGTAAAGAGAGGGAGTGGTGCGGCCCGCAGCCCGCAGGGCGAGGACTCGGTCCCGAACGGGCCTTGACGACGTAGCGCGGTGGCCTACGGTCGCGTTTCGGGCAACGAATTCAGGGGAATGGCACCAGGTGGCCAGGTAACGCGGGAGGTAAAGAACGCCGCGCGGCGAGCGCCTTCATGCGAACGCAGTTCGCATCACTTCAGGGGGTTGGAACCGTGGTGGTCCACAGTGGCAGATTCAGCGCGCGAACCGCGAGCGGCGAGCATTGCGTAGCAATGCGCCGTCGAGCGGATACGCGTGCGGGAGGTCTGGCGAGTGGCGCGCAGCGCCGGGAGGCAGGTCGGACGATTGTATTTTGAGCAATTCATTGCTCAAAATCTGGATGGCGGCGCCCCGTCGGCGAGCCGGACACAAGCATCGGGCTGGATGGGTCGCGCGTCAATATTTCAGCCAAAAAGTAAAAGACCCATCGCGTGGGCCTTTATCGCTAAACTTCGGTCCCGCCTATCCAGACGCTACCAAGGTACGCATCGGCGCCGCCACTTTGCGCAACTCGCGCGGTGATCTCAGCACTATCGACAAGCTCCTGCAGTGACATATGTGTCCAAGCGTCTCTCGGTGCAATAACAACAAGAACCGCGCCGCACAGGTCTTTTAGTACGAAAGCGGCTCGCTCATTTCCGACCAACATGTCCGGCTCAGCGGCTGTGACGGACTGAGCGATCATCTTGATACCGGATCTGCTGCAGTAGGTCCCTCCCAAAGGCTGGAACCAGTTATCGACAAACGCCTCGTTCATCTCGAAGGAAACGGACATTTGCGCGCGATCAAGCGCGTAGGCGGGCCGAATGACGGAGTGCTTGTATGCCCACAGGCGCACGCTGTCTCGCGCCGAAAGTAGAGCGCAGTTAAGGTCGTGACGCAGCGCGAGAAGTGCAGTTTTCAAGGCTTGCATATGCGGCTCACAAATAAGGACAAAATGGCCATCACCCAAGAGGATAGCGTGTGCAGTAGCAGTTACAACCAGCGCGAAACCCAGCGAACGGATAAACATCATGGACCTCGTTGAATCAGAAGAACAGACGGGTGACGGCGCGAAGCGACTCCGCTGCCCACTCGCCAATTTCGGCCAGCGTGGTGACGCCACGTTCCGGCGCTTCGGTGAGGTTTGCCACGTCCTCGACAACGTGCACGGTGTTCGACGGCAGGATGTAGCATTTGGTCCGGACAAGCTGTCCGGTGGTCGCGTTCGTGTAATGAACGAGTTCCATCGTGTACGGGCGTCCGGACGTGTCTTCGGAATGGATTTGCTCGCGGATGACACTGCAGAGAATCGGCATTTCGTATGCTCCAGTGAATTAGGCAGTAAAGGCGGTTTCGCCTCGTTACTCGTTAGTCGGTGTCCAGGCGAGCGCTTCGCCCGATGCGACGTCGATGCCGACCGGGCCGGTTTTCGCGTCGTGGCTGTAGACGATGGCGCGCGCCTTCTTCCCTGCGAATTCGAGGAATGACAGGATTGCGCTGCGGTTGCATTTACCCCGATACGGGGCGGTGTGGATGCCGTCCGATGCCTCGGCGGTGATAATGACTTCGTTGCTTTCGATCAGCAGATCGAGTGCCATTGCGCGTGCCATGAGTTTCATTACTTCACCTCTACAACGAACAGCACAGGGTTTGCTTCGTCGATATCACGCGAAGCGGCCTCAAGTGCGAGGGGCAGGTATTGCAGGTGTTTCCATACGCTGAAGTCAGCGCGAAGGATCTTGTAAGTGGACATGTCTGTACCTCCTAAAAATCTGATTAGAGGGGCATCGGGGACCAGGTGCCGGGGGCGTGCCGGTAGAGGGTCACGCGTTTCCTTTCACCATCAACCAGCGTTTCGAGTCGCACGGCGCGCACGTCGTCTTCCGGGCGGGTCCAGCGGTGCATCACATGGATTTCCGCGTTGGCGGTGCAGCCCAGGAAGTGAGCAGCGACACGGCGGAGAAGATTCGTTTTCATATGCGTTCCTTGCGTTTCGGTTTCAGAGCTGACCGGGCCCCTAGATTCGAGTCCCGGCGTAGGTTTTGTTTTTGCCGAGCCGGCAGCTGCTACCGTGCTGCCGCCGTTCCCCTGAGTTCGTTGTCCCGGCGACAAAGGAGGTCGCCGTGCGAAGGCGTCAAGGCGTAAAGAGAGGGAGTGGTGCGGCCCGCAGCCCGCAGGGCGAGGACTCGGTCCCGAACGGGCCTTGACGACGTAGCGCGGTGGCCTACGGTCGCGTTTCGGGCAACGAATTCAGGGGAATGGCACCAGGTGGCCAGGTAACGCGGGAGGTAAAGAACGCCGCGCGGCGAGCGCCTTCATGCGAACGCAGTTCGCATCACTTCAGGGGGTTGGAAGTCCAGAAGGGGCGTAGTCCCTTTTGGTCGGCGTCAGCCGAAAGGCAAGCGCTGAAAGCCCGAAGGGTCGAGACCCGCAGGGGCTCGATGCGCAGCTCGCAACGCGAGCGAAGCACGCCATAGCGGTTTCCGGGCGCAGCCCGGAAATGCCCCTAGTCTCGTTCGGTTCGGATGGATGGTGTTTCAGCGGGTGTCGCAGTCGCTGCTGCGATCGACACCGGACAGGTCTTGTTCAACGTGCTCACTACTTTTCCTGTGAGCGCGGCCAGGGTTAGTAGCCCAACCAGTCGCGCGCAGCGCTCAGTGTTGCCGGAATGTTCGATCGCTCGATGAAAGATCGCCTGTCCTTGTCGACACACGTCACAGCAACCCGGAGAGTTCCGTCACCGTTGTCGATGGTGGGCTCTGCTGGGTAGTGGCTGTCGATCCAGGCACCTAGCTGATCCGTTTTGGGGTCGGTCATGTGGGTCTCCGATATCAAGGGTGCGGATGCTGTGAGCCGGCCGGCACGGTCGGGTATCGCGTGGAGGCCTTCCGTCGCCGGGCCGGGAACATCTGCAAGTACCCGTCTGCCGCCTGAAGAAAAGGCTGTAGTGCCTTCCAGTCATCAACGGCCGCATCGTCGCCTTCGCGATGCTGGGCGAGGACCGCGCCGAGCAGCTTCGTGAGCGCGCTCAGGTGACAGCGCGTGCGATTGTCCGCATGGGATTCAGCGCAGGCGAGCCACGCATTCCACTGTGCAAGACGTTGGGTGAGCGTCTCCCACTGCGTGGCGCGGATCTCCAGTCCGTTCAGGACGCGAGCTGAAAGCACCTGGGTGACAAGGACGGCGCCGCAGAGAATCGGCAACATATCAAAGGCGGCGGTGGCGCTCGAGCTGGGAGCATCGCTTTTGGCTTTTCGCATGGCCGTTCTCTCTCCTACAGCGGACGGCACGTGGCCAACCGTGACTGGAAGTGCTGTTCGAAACCAACCGCTGTGTCGACGTCGTTCCATTCGAGAACGGCGTCCTCGCTGTTCGAGTGCTCGCCGGCGCCGGTGTAGTTGATGCTGCCGTCCTGCACGCTGCGACCGTCGATCACCATGGACTTGTCGTGCATCCTGAGAAAAGCGGCAGTCGAACAAACCTGCGCGCCGCTGTGGGCCAGATACAGCAGACCGCGGCGGATATATCCGTCGCGGTCGTTCTGGATGCTCTCGCCGTAGTCGACCACAACGGTGACGGTGACACCGTCCTGTGCTTTCCGGGCGAGCGCTTCGATGATCTGGCGGTTGGTCAGGATGTATGCCAGTACGTGAATCGATTGCCGGGACGAGTAGATGCCGTACAGTACGAGCGGCATGCCGAGACCGTCAGGCGAGAAGCCGTACCAGTTCTCTCGTCCAGCAGGTGCACTGGCCGTGTGGGTCGACTCGGACTTCTGGATAAGCGGTACCCAGTATGCCTGCTCGGCGTTCGCGCTGGAAATCGAGAGGCCAGCAAGCAGGCCTGCAGCGATCGTGTGGAGGTAGCGTCTGTTCATGTTGGAGGCCTGAGTTAGTGGAGAACGTTCAGGAGAGCCTGAATGATCGTGAGTACGAGTTCCATGGTCGTGTCCTTTCGTGGATGGCGGTTGACTACGCAACCCGCGGGTCGCGTCCCGTGGATTAGCCGCAGGTGCCTACCGTTCCGCAATTTGTGCACTTGTCGCAGCCGTCGACGCGATGAACAGCCTGCGCGCCGCAGTCGTTGCATTTCTTCCCGTTGCCCAGCATCGGCCGCAGGTAGTTGCCGTCATCAACCGGCTTTGTCGCTGCGGCCGTCTGTTGGACGAGCTTCAACGCGAGCTCGCGCACCGGAACCTGATTGCCTTCCGAATCCAGAAACCCCTGTTTGATCAGGATCTGCTGGAAAGCGTACCCAATTGCAGCTACTTCTGAGTCGTGGTACCGCGGCACGCTCGTACCGTCCTGGCGCTCGAATGAACCGTGGCGCACCGGCCCCTTGTCCCACACGACATCGCGCATATTGGCGAGAGCTTTGGCAACGGAAAGGCCTGAGCGGGCAACCATGGAGAGCTGGCGCATATTCGACGTGATCCACTGCTGACCATCATTCCGCTGACCGGCCGGGACGAAGAACTCGACGGGCCGCTCGATCTCGACGGGCTTGCCGTCGAGGATGCCGGCGACGCGCATGAAGCTCACGCCTAGATAGACAGACTGCTTGCCCTCGTGGTTGTGGTACTCCATTTTCGAAAATACACCGGGGAGGTCACCGTCCGGACGGCTCGGGATACGTTGCACGAGTGGGTCGAGGTCCGGACTCGCGCTGGTGACGGCTTGTTGTCCGCCAACGGAAAGCACTGAACCGAGTGTGTCGTTCGGGCGATAGGTGGCAAGGCCTTTGAGGTTGGCGCGCCACGCGTCGGAATAGAGCCCTTTGAAGTCCTCGTACGGGTAATCGCCGGGGACATTGACGGTCTTGCTGATCGCGGTGTCGATGAAGGGCTGTACTGCCTCGAGCATCTTCATGTGATCGCTCGCCTTCATTTGCAGTGCGCTAACGAAGTAATCCGGCAGGAATTTGATGGTCACCGACCCGTGCTCGCCGGGTTCCAGCACATGGTCACCGCCCTGCTCCGCGAACAGGCGGAAAGCGTGGTCGTACACCAGATACTCCTGATAGGTATCATCGGGCATGCGCTTCTTGCGGGTGTAGGCCCAGGAGAAGGCCGGTTCGATACCGTTGGAAGCGTTATCGGCAAATGCGAGCGTGATAGTGCCGGTCGGAGCGATCGAAAGGAGGTGCGAGTTCCGGATGCCGTGTTCGCGGATCTTCTCGCGGATCTCTAGCGGAAGTCGCTTCGCAAAACCGCTCGTTAGATATTGCTCCGCGTCGAACAGTGGAAAAGCGCCCTTCTCTTTGGCCAGATCAATCGACGCAAGATAGGCATAGTTGCGCATCGTTTGCGAAATGGCCGCAGCCGTAGCGCGCCCTTCGTCGCTATCATACGGAATACCCATCATGACCAGTGCATCACCCAGCCCGAGAAAGCCTAGACCGATGCGCCGTTTCGACATGGCTTCTTCCTTCTGCTGCGGGAGGGGCCAGAAAGTCACATCGAGAACGTTATCCAGCATGCGAACGCTCCAGCGAACCAGTTCGCCAAGGGCGTTGTAATCGAAATGCGGCGAACGCCCGTCACTACCCATGGAGAAGGCATTTCGCACGAATCGCGTCAGGTTGATCGAGCCAAGATCGCAACACCCGTAGCTCGGCAGGGGTTGTTCGCCGCAAGGGTTCGTCGCATCGATCCGCTCAACATAATGCAGGTTGTTTTCCTCGTTCATCCGGTCGATGAACAGGATACCGGGCTCCGCGTGGTGGTAGGTCGACTGCATGATCTGGTTCCAGAGGTCGTTTGCACGGACCTTCCGGTATACCCACTTGCCGTCATCGCGCTGATATGTGGAATCGATGACGTCAGGATGGGGCTGCGCCTCGTGACACAGTTCGACATCGGTGTCATCCTCCACGGCTCGCATAAATGCGTCCGTCACGCCAATTGAGATGTTGAAATTGTTAAGCTTGCCCTTGTGATCCTTGGCGTGGATAAAACGCTCAATGTCCGGGTGATCGCAGCGCAGGACACCCATCTGTGCACCGCGCCGCGCGCCGGCGGATTCAACCGTCGCGCACGATGCGTCGAATACGTCCATGAACGAGACCGGGCCGGATGCGCGGGAGTGAGTGCCTTTCACGTAGGCTCCGTACGGACGGATGCGAGAAAAGTCGTAACCAACACCACCACCCCTGCGCATTGTGGCTGCAGCTTCGTTCAGCGCGATGTAGATGCCGGGATTGCCTGGCGTCGTGTCGTCCATCGAATCGCCAACCGGCTGGACGAAACAGTTGATGAGCGTGGCCTGGATGCCGGTTCCTGCCGCTGACCAGATACGACCCGCAGGAATGAATCCGTCCTTTAGCGTCTTGGCAAACTGCGTGGCAAGGCTGTCGCGCAATTCCGGTTTCTCTACAGAAGCCAGCGCGTTAGCGACTCGTGCGCTGACATCGGCAATGCTCTGCTCGTCGCCCTTTGCGTATTTCTCCAGCAGGACATCGGTGGAGATCTGTTGGGGCAAGAGAGCGTCCCGAATCATCTGTTCGTTTGCGTTCATGTTGAAGACTCCATGTATTGAAGGGTTGTAAAGCTGACCGGGCCCCAAGATTCTGAGTCCCGCGTAGGGTTTGTTTTGGCCCGACCGGCAGTTGTTTCGGTGCTGCCGCCGTTCCCCTGAGTTCGTCGTCCCGGCGACAAGGAAGCACGTAGGCGGGGACTGGCAAGGGCATGCCCGGAGGCCGCATCGCGGAGCGCAGCCGAAGGCGAGCACCGAACGGGTGAGGACATGGCGAAGCAAACCCTTGACGGGAGGCGCTGGAGGGCTACTGTCGCGTTTCGGGCGGCGAAGTCAGGGTGGCGGCTCAGGTAGCCGTGACTGCCGCGAGGGAAAAAACGCCGCGCGGCGAGCGCCTTTATGCGACCGCAGGGAGCATCACTACCTGATGGGTTGTGGAGGTTTGACGTTGAACCGCACGCGCCGGGGTGTGGCGCGTGCGGCCGCGAGAGCGCGGCACCGTTCACTCGAAAAGCTCGTTCCGGCATTCGTCGCCGCCGAAAGACTGAAACTGGTCGAGCGTGATGGAGCCTTCGGCAAGGTCGATCAGCAGGGACCATAGCAACGCGCTTGCGTCGAGCACTTTGGATTTTCCAGGCGGCACCGCTTCATCGTCCCGGATCTGGATAACGCGCGCCGGCTCGCCCGGCATGGAGCCTGGAACGGACTCGATGCGAAAGCCTCGTGCGAAGAGATGCGCCTCGAGCGAGTCGATTTCGGCGCGGATAGCGTCCTGCGGCGTCTGTTTATCGTTGGTGTCCATGACGGTTCCTGCCAGTTATGCTGCGAGATGTAAAGGCAGGCTGAACGTGAGTTCCGCCTGAATGATTTCGACCACGCGCGAGCTACCTTCGCGGTCCTCCAGATCGTTGAAGTCCGTGGGGCGGCCGTCGAGCGAAGCGAAGAACGGAGCGATGGCCTTCCCATTGAGGATTCGTGCGGCTTCCTGCGCGGCCTCGATGCCGGCGTTGCGCACGGTCTGGCGAACGTGGCCCTTTCCTTTTTGCACGACGTCGACTGTGACCCCGCTAACGATGTGGCGCTCGACGTGAAGCGCGATCCGATATTTGCCGTGGTGCCCTTCGTGCCACTGGCCATCGGCCAGCAGCCCAGTCAAGGTGATTTCCCGTGTGGCGTCATTCACGCCGGCCAGAACGCCTAGCGTCTCGGGCTTGGCCGCTGGGTTCAGGCCCACGGCCAGGACTTTGTCGATCGACTTTTCGAGGAAAAACTGGTCGTTGTCACCGCAAACCAGTTTCGGTTGATCGGCCGGCAGGACCGGAGCGAACTGCCGTGCCACTTCGACCAGGTTGCCTGAATCGAATGCAACCACAACCGGCAGGCCTGTTGATTCATGAAGGCTCGCACCTGTCGCGTAGCCCTCACAGAAGAGGACGGCCGGCGCGAGCGCGAGCTCGCGTGCACGACGCACGCCAATCACGTGGAAGGCACCCTTTTTTCGCGCGCCACTGGCGAAGACCTTGTTACCTCTGGGATCGATGGCCTGGGCTGTGAGTAGATTGTCGTAGACGTCGCGCCCCGGAATAACGAGCCATTTCGCATTGCCGGGCTTGAATTTGGGCATGTTAAGCAGACCGGCCATGTCGTCGGTCCCGCCATCCGCGATGCGCAGGCCGTGCGCGCGCACGCCCTTCTTTTCGAGGTAACCATGTACATGGCCGGAGGCTTGTTCAAGTGGCACGAGGATCTGCAGGATCCTGTCAGCGACTGCCTTTTGCTCAGCTTCAACCTGCTGTTGCCGTAGAGCTTCGCGCTCCTTGTTCTGTGCGTCGATCGCGGCGAGCTGGACTCTCGAGAGGCGCGCGCCTTGATATCGCCATGAGCCGGTCCGGCCTTTGAAATTGCGAATGACGCCATGCGGAACGCCGTCAAGGCTTAACCGGTAGCCGCCGTGCGTCTGGTGGATCTTGCTGCCCTTGTCGGTAGTCAACGGCGCGCAATGCCACTGGCCATCTGGTACCGGCTCAACCGGCACAAGCCCGTAGCTCTGCATCGCGTCCCGAAAGTCGGCGATTACGTCTGCCCTATTCAAACCTGCAGCGCTCAGTGCCGCGTCGTCGACGATCCAACGTGCGAACGGAGCACGATCGGCATTCACGTGGATGTAGCAGACCCGGCCCGCGCGGTCCCACTGTGCGCCCATCTTCAGCGCCTCACGAACCTCGTGGCTCGGCACAGCCAGAAATACCCGCTCGCCAAGGGCGTATGTGCGGGGGATGCGGCGCTCGCCGCTACTCGATGATTTGGTCATGGTGACGTTCACGGCGATCAGACTCCGGTGCGGCTGGGCGGGATACGCGGCGCGGCGTAGAAGCTGCCAGTGAACGCGTAGCGGAGATACACACGGGCCATGCTGTTCTTGACGGTGCGTTGCATGAACTTGCGACGGTCATGCACGCCGGCGACCGACATCCAGCCAAATGCCAGACCGAGGTGATAGACACGGTTGCGGCATCCCGGCAGCTTCGTGGGCGCCGGCCCGTCGACAGTCCACGGCGTACCGAGGAACGCCAGGCGACAAAGAAGGCGCGAGCTCGTGTGCATGTCAGTACCGTCAGGATTTGAGGCGCATGTTGTTGCGCGCAAAGTTGAAGGCAGCGTCCAGGTCCGTTCCCGCGGGCGCGGTGATGTCATAGGTCACCACCCTGACGGCGCCTGCCGCCATGCAGCCCCGCGCATAGGTCTCGCGCATCGGCTGGTGAGGCAATACCTTGCAGATCGCCTGTCCGTACCGGTCGATCCATTCGCACCCGAAGAACGTGCTCGCCTGAGCGTTGGTCATATCGAGTTCAGGAAGTCTCTCGATCGTTGTCATGTTTCCCCCGTCGTCACAGATCGCAGTTAGCACCGCAGGTATCCGGACCGTGTTCAGCATAGCTAACAATAATGGATGGTTCCACACCCGGGTCATTCTGTCGAAACGGCGCATTGCGGAAGTCGATGGGGACCGGTTTCTTTATGTCCAGCACCGACTCCCCTTCCGACCACGGAGGCTCCTCAAAATGAGTGAGCGATCCCGACTAGCACGCGCTGCTGGATGGTCCGGGACGTTGGTTCGTACCACGTTCCCTGCATTCCGGCGAAGACGCCTTTCTCATAGTTGGACTGGCCGTAGCCGAAGCTCGTCACCTGATAGCTGGCCTTGATATGTGTTCGGGGCGTTACCGCATAGTCGACACCGAGGCTCGCGCTGCGACTCGGGCGCGAGCCAAGACGTTCGTCGAGGCCGTGCATGGACTGAAGCAGGACGCCGAAGGTCTTCCCGTAAGTTACATCTGCAGACAGTACGACTCGGTGCGTGATGGAGTACTGCGCCATAAGACCGATTCCCGCCATGCTGTTCGAGTATCTTTCGTTGGTGCCGCGTTCCCAAACGTGAAACTCGTACGTTAGGTACGGCGTAACCTGGAGACGTCGGCTGGCGAGCGGCATGAATGCGCGCCCCAGTTTGAGAGCAACGTCCGCCTCCGTCATTGACGTGGTCGTCTGCACAGGCGCACCAATGCCGCTCGGCGAAGTCAGGGAAATCTGATACCCGGTGTAATTCGTATGTCCGGAGGCGACCGTTACTGCGGCGGAGGTATAGATGCCTTCGAGTCCGAATATTGAGCCCTGCCGGACCGCTGCGACCTGAACAGCCGGTTGGGAGCCTTGCTCCGAGTCGGCGTATTTTCCGCCAGTAACGTGCGCATTATCGAGTTCGTGATAGAGCAGGTCGTTAGCACCGAACGAGATGGAGACTTCGTTGTTTGCGGCCGTAATGGCTTCGTCAGCGTGTGCTGCGCTGCAAAGCAGAGTGGCAGCGATTGCGATCAGTGTGTTGCGTGTGGTCATTTTCTGTTCCTCGTGAGTTGAAAACGCGTCGTTTTTAAAGCTGACCGGGCCCCTAGATTCGGAAGTCCCGGCGTAGATCTGTTCTGCTGAGAAATGTGTTTCTTACGAAGCTGCCGCCGTTCCCCTGAGTTCATCGTCCCGCGACAAAAGAAGCCTGTAGAGATGGGCGTGCAAGGGCATGCCCGGAGGCCGCACTGCGGAGCGCAGCCGAAGGCGAGCACCGAACGGGTGAGGACATGGCGAAGCGAACCCTTGTGCGAACAACGCGTAGGGCTACTGTCGCGGAGAAGGACGGGAACACAGGGGACGGGGTTTCGGCAGTAAGACCATTCGAGGCAGAACGCCGCGCGGCGAGCGCCTTTTCGTGCCGAAGGCACGACGCGAAAGCGCGTTCGTGAGAACGAGGAGCGCAGCGAAAAAAAACCCCGCGTGAGCGGGGCAAACTTGCTGCGATCGAGGGACCACTACAGCAATTCGGTGGAGAAGCGCTTGAACGGTGAGAGTTTTCGGGAGCGAAGCGAGCGATCGGCGAGGCGCTGGCCGCCCCGACCGCAGGGAGAGGGGCGAGACTCCGCAGGAGGCTCGACGCCTAGCCCGCAGTCTTTGCGGGCGTAGCGCAACATAGCCGGTCTTTGCAAAGCAAAGACGCCCCTAGGGATTGAAGGTTTATTCATGGTCCGACTCCACGAGCAGGATCGTCCAGCGAATGCTTTCCGGCTTCGAGCGTGCGGCGAAACGAAGCTCTGCGACGGTCCAGCATGCGAATGCGAGCAGGCAGACAATGCACAGCGAAAAATAGCCAAGCATCACCCTCTTGACGAGAAGCCAGTCCCGTTCTGCCGCGGAGGCAAGCGTGGGCGACTCGAGGTTCAAATAAGACGCGAGATTTGGGTTGCAAAAGTGCACAAAGTGGACGACCAACGGACCGATGATCCAGATAACTGCGGCGGCGGAAAGGACTAAAAGAGAGCACAGAGCCAGTTCGACCAACGTCAACCGCCGGGAAAACCTACCGATAGATTGAATGGAATTTACGGGTTGCTCAGTTGGCAAAAACAGACGCCCGGCAATGAGAGCGAAGACCAGCGAACTGAGCATCTGCATTGATTAATGCACCACCGTCGCCGAACGATTTGTGCCGAGCGTGGCGTAGCTCGAATCGTTCGGACTCTGGAGAGTGGTCCGACGTGTATGCAGGAGATTTTGAAGTTCGATGTGCCTTCCACCACGAGTCAATTTGTCGAAACCAATCTCTGTGGCGGGTGCCTTTGCGAGCCGCGGGTGCGCAGTGGCGTTGATTCGCCCGAGTGACAGGTCATTGGCATTGAATAAGCTGGACCGATGGTCGTAGCGACGCGCGCGAGTCGCCGCGCAAGCGGCGAGCGTAGCGTGCGTGGTTACGAATATGTTTTTCTCGGGTTTTTCCAACATCACACTTTATATTTGACTCGATAGTTTCGTTCCGCAAGGAACGCATGTATTTATTCTACTCACTTGCAACACTGACTACAATTCCGACGCGGTTTGCGTGGAGCTCCGGGGGAGGAGGTTCCAAGGGGGAACCGGAACGGGGTTCCCCCTTGTGTCGGCGAAGCCGATACTGTTTCTCGTCGCGGCTCTCCGACGGGTTGGAGCGCCGGATGGCGCGCCCCGGAGGAGAGCCGCGACGCACTCTGGGCGGAGCGAACCGCTTATCCGGCGGAGATTCGGCCACAAAAAAACCCCGCAACGAGGCGGGGCAGAAAAGGTCCGAAGACCCGAGGAGAGAAACTGGTATCAGGCTGCCTTCGGCAATGAGATGAAAGCTGCCGGGTTAGGTGCCGGGAAAGGCCATGCCGAAGCGGGTGACAGCGGAGCGTTCACGGCATTGACGGGCTGCGCGACGCTGGCCGACTGCGTTTCCGCCTCAGCGGTTTCGCATGCGAAATCGGAGGCTTTCGGGAAGTGCCACGCGCCGAGTTCGGCGGTTGCCTGCACTTCAACAGCACCACCCTGGTCGGGGGTTTCCGGCGTACTCGCTTCATCGCTGACGACCCCGGAACCTTCGTCATCCGGCGTTTGGTCGTCCTCGTCGGTATCATCGTCACGCGTGGCGTAGTACCTGATCTGTTTTGCTTCGGCGGCGACCATGAAATCCGGCAACCAGTTCTTCCCTTCGAGTAGCTTCTCGGCAGTTTCTGCTGCCTCGCCCTTCTTCATCTTCGCAAGACGCTTGCCTTCGTCCGGCGACACAGCCTCGCCGACGATGGCGACAATGCGGTCCTTCGAAATATGGTCGAGGTAGCTCTCGCGTGTCGGTTGCCAGTACGCCGACATGTTGACGTCGAGCGCAGCCGCGATGGCATTGATTGCGTTCGGTCCTTCGGTTTTGCTAACGCCATTTAGGCTGATTGCTGTGCAGACGGCGAGGATATTCAGCAAAGCGGCCTGAGACTGTTCAAGCAACCATCCGAACAGCGCATTCGGATCTTTCGGCATGGCGATACGACTAGCGATAAAAGTAAGCCGCAACGTCTCGTAGCGGGCTTCTTTCTTGATACCCGGTGCCGAACGCTCGATTTCATGCGTTGCATCACGGCAACTCACCTGCACTGCGCTGATCGCTTCCTCATGGGTTCTATAGACGAAGTCGAGTGCGAGTTTGTGCACGATGGTTGCCAGCGCTACGTGAGGGTTCATCGCGAGTTCGCACTGCACTGCGGCAGTCCGATGTGCGGTGAGGTTGAGCAGCAGCTTCTCCGAGTGAGCAGATTTTTCCTTTGCCGGTTGCGAATGCGAGATACCGGCGGAGGCTGTACGCGTCAGGTGTTCCGCTTCTTCGGAGTGACCCGATTCCTCGATGACGGTGCGCAACGCGGGTTCGTCATCCGCGCGGACCAGACCAACCGTTACCCCAACGCCATTACGGGTGAGAAACACCACTACGCCCGCATGTGCCTTGACCTCCGGTGCGTAGCCCATACCCGCGTCCTCGATCTGCGAGTAGCGCGTCTGAAGCTGCTCAAGTTCCTCCTCCAGCTTGTTGAATTCCTCATCAGTTACGTTGTCCGCTGCCTGAAGTTTTTCGATCTCATCCATATGGGCTTCGAGCGTCTGGAACTCGGCCTGCTGCTCGTCGCTGAAAGGGAGCGATGCGGGGCTAATCTGGCTGAATTCCGACCGTGCCTCGCGAGGGAAGTCGGTGCGCACCTCGACCCACTTCCAGCCTTCAGCGCGGATCGGCGCAGCTTCTTCCTCCAGTTTCTGGAGAGCGAGGCTGCTCATGAGTGCCATGTCCGTGAACCATCCCTCGCTTTCGTTTGCGAACAGATCGCGGCGCACCTTGCCTCCGGCCTTTTCGAACATTTCGAGGCCGACAAATCGGGCAATCGGGCTGTTGGACGCGTTAATTTCGTCCTGCGTGATGACCTTGCGCAATTCGTGCGGTTGCCGTTGCCACTGGGCCTGAGCGCTGAACCAAACGCGCTCCTGCGCTTCATGGTCGTCGCTCAAGGCCAGCGCCTGAATCTGCGACAGTTCCATTTCGTCGTTACGCCAAAGCTCGCAGAGCCTGGGCGATACATTCGCCAGTTTGAGGCGACGTGCGACGGTCTTGGGATTGATATTGAAAATCTCCGCGATGTGTTCTGCACTGCGGCCTTCCTCGACCAGTGCGAGGTAAGCGTGGCATTGGTCAGCCGGGTGTGCAGGATTGCGCACGTCATTTTCGGACGCGCTGGCAAGAATCGCATCGGCAACCGAAATGATCTGGCAACGCACGGGATAGTCGTCCGGAATATCCCCCTGCTCCGCGAGCCAGTTCAGCGCCAGGCGTCGCGTTTCTCCGGCGTCGACACCATAGGTTTGAGCTTTCTTGGCTACCTTCTTCATCGGATGAACCACGAGGTTCTGCAGAAGGCGCTTCAACCCCCTGATGTTGACCGCGAGCGAAACTACGTCTGCTTGTGGCCGTTCCTTCTTGCGCTGGTTAAAGGGGGACTTGACCAGGCGATTCAGAGGGATCAGCGTGAAGTCTGCCTCATCCGTAATGAGGCGTTGGGGGTGACCCTGCGACTCGTTGGCTTGTGCGTTCTGGACAGCGTCGTTTTGCCTCACGGTTTCCATAGCGATTCCTTTCAAGAATGGGTTCAGGTGTAGCGGGACCGCCGGGCCTCTAGATTCAGAAGTCCCGGCGTGAGTTGTTTTCCGGAGTCGACGGCCTCCTACCGAAGCTGCCGCCGTTCCCCTGAGTTCATCGTCCCGCGACAAAAGGAGCGCGAAGCGCGCGACGGTCAAGGATTAGAGGGCGTGAGTCGGTGCGGGCAGGCGCGCAGCGCCAACCCGGTCACGACCGCCTTGACCGGCAAGTGCGAGCAGCTACTGTCGCGAAAAGGACGGGAACGCAGGGGACGGGGATTTCGGCAGGGACGGATGTCGCGAGGGAAAACGCCGCGCGCGGCGAGCGCGCTGTCTGAGCCGCTGCCGGCGGCGAAGCTGGAGGGGATGGCACGCGCCGGGGCGCGCTGCGGAGCAGCGTAGCCCCAAGAGCGGGCGTCTCTGGAATCCTGGGCGCGGAGGTTGGCGGCTTGCGTGCCTGGCGTGAGACAGGAGCGCAAGGTGCCGCGCGCAGGCTGGATTGCGGAGTCGGTGCGCGTGAACGCGCACTCGATCCGGCTAGTCCCCGGTATAGAGCTGCTCTGCAACTCTGTCGGATTCTGGACGCGTGGCCCAAAGCGCATCCATGCGTTGGAACGCGACCGATTGGGTCGGCACGTTATCGACTATCAAGCCGTCGCACAGGACGTCATAGGAAACGACTAGCACGCCGCAGGCGTTACGTGACTGGACGCGTCTGCTGTCGAGTTGCATGGTTGCCCCTGAATTAGTAAGCGGCGAATCGGGTATCTGCGGTGGGGATGCTGGGCGGTATCGTGAACAGTTCGATTGCGTGGAACTGTCGGCGCTCGTTGGCACCGGCATTTGCGTGATGGCCGCGCGCGCAGCAGCGTCAGCCATCACTTCCTGTGCTACTCCTCATACCGTCTAAAAGTTAGTCGATGCGCAAGGTCGCGCCCCGATTCATATGCGAACAGGAGATCGCGTTCGGCGTAGTGTGTGGTAAGAGCCGCGCGGAACTCGCGTATGCCGTTGAAGAATGCAAGGATGGACTTCATGGGTTTCTCAGTTGTTTTGGGTGAGTGGGTTTTTAGATGATGGCTGCAATGAACATCGGGAGCGGGTTATGCGAGTCGCGCTTCCCAAACGCCTCGGTCCGTCGCGTCGAAACCTGATTTCTCCCGTCCATCAAGGATGGCGTGCACCTCGTTGCGAGCGGACACTGTGCCCATATACACCCAATCTGCGCCCTCGAAGTCGAGGCTACGATAGACGTCATAGGCGTTTATGGTTCTGGCGAGCGTCACGCGTTCTCCAGGCGCGCGACACAGCGCGCAACGATTCGCTCCATGCGCGTGGCACGTTGCAGGAAATAGGCGTTGGCCTTGCGATTGTTGATCGAAGCCGCCTTGTCAGCTGCACGACGAGAAACACGCGCGTGACTCGCAAGCGCGTCCGCGAGGGCGTGGATCTGGATCAGTCGGTGCGTAGTCAGCACTAGTTGTCTCCTGAAGGTTCGATCCGACCGGTCCCCTAGATTCTGAGTCCCAGCCATGGTGGTTACTGATGTGTCGGCAGCAATTCTCGCCGTTGCCAACGTTTCCCTGCCCCTTACTGAAGGCGCTCGGTCACGTCGCAAATCTCCGCGATGAACCGCCCTCCGATTCGCCCGCCTGTGACGCGGCAACCCTCTGCGGTAAAGCCGTCGCCGAGCAAACCAAACACCTGCCGATAACACTCGATCACTTCATCAAGCGATTCGCACGCGGGCGGATCGTAAGCGCGTACCACGCGGCGGGTGCCGCAATCGGTATTGCAGTACACGGTGATCTGGTAGAGGTTTCCCGCTGCGATCGCCTGTGCAATCGACCGACCCTCCTTGATCATGATTGCCTCCTGTCCGTCTGTTATGCAGCGCCCTTGTAGACGACCCGTCCGCGCGTGCCCCAACGTGCGCCTTTCAGGCAGTCCCACACCTGCCAGGCTTTGGCGTTGGCCTCTGTCACCCAAACCTCTCCGCCTGTCGATTCGAGCGTTTCGGTCACCACGCGGCGCAACTCTTTTTCCTTGTTCGCCTTGCCCATCCCGTTGATCTGCTTCTGCTCTTCGCCACCCACAAACACCTTGATGCTGAATTGCCGTGCTGTTGCCATCGCTCTACCTCCTCCCGGGTTGCCGGGTTTGATTGCGTATTCCGAGGCTGACCGGGCCCCTAGATTCAGAAGTCCCGGCCATGCCGGTTTGTGCTGAGTCGGCGGTGCTTCTCGTCGTTGCCGCCGTTCCCCTGAGTTCGTCGTCCCGCGATCAAAGGAGACGCGGCCGGAGCTGGGTCAAGGATTCAAGCGCGGGGTGTGGGGCGGGATGGAGCGTTAGCGACTGACACGGCCCCGCGCGCCTTGACGCAGCGCAGGCTGTGGCTACGATCGCGAGAAAAGGACGGCGAACCAGGGGGACGGGAATTCGGCACGAAAAGCCGCGGCGAAGTGAAACGCCCGCGCGGCGAGCGCATTACCGAGTTGCTGAAGGCAGCGAGGCTGGAGGGGATGGCACGCGCCGGGGCAAGTCCGCGGGACGCGGCGCGGCCCCAAGAGCGGGGGTGAATTGATTCCGTGACGCGGTGCTGTCAGCTTGCGCGACAGGCGAAGCCTGTCGCGCGAGGTGTCGCGTCACGGCTGTTTAGTGTGTTGTGGAGAGGGGGACCGCGGCGTGCCCTGACTTTGCGGTGCGCGCGACAATGCCGCCCGCACCGCAACCAGGTCGATCAATGCGTCACTGGCACGTCAGAACGACGAGACCGTTGATGTCACCAGTGTTTGCAAGCTTCGCGCCGTAGGCGACGGCGATCAGCGGTTTGGTCGTATCGGTGCCCATCAGCCGCGTCATGACGGTCACGCCACCACCAAACGCCTCACCACCCGAGGACGCGCTTGCCTTCGAGAAGGTGGCGGCAGTGTCCGAGCCGATTGTGACGGTCGCGGAGAAATTTTTGATCGTCAGTGTGCCAAGATCCAGGGTCGCGGTGGCCGTCTGCAGCGACCCAGGCGCAACGTTACCCGCTGCCGAAGTTGGCGAGGTGGCCATAAGATTCGAACAGGCGAGCGAGCCGGTTCCCGTCGTCGGCATCACCAGCGGAGCGCCGATAGCATAGTGCGCCCCTTGATTGGCAGTATAGTTTCCGCCGCTCGAGTCCGAGCCGTTGGTCCAACGGCCGATCGCGATATATCCGCCCGCCCCGTTGATATCCGCAATCGTTGATTTCTTTGTCAGCGTCACGGCCCCATTCGTACTTGCAACCGTCGTGAATGCGCCCCCGTAATTCGATTGTTGAACCTGGCTCGAGAGCGGAGCGGTGGAGGTCGTAAATCCATCACCTGTCAGCCCTGTTGAGGTCAGCGTGTCCGGCGCAAAAACCGCAGCCACAATGCCATTTACACCAGTTACAGCGGGCGCGGTACCCGTGACGCTATAGTCGGTATTCGACGTGGTCGTTGTCTGTGGGGTGGTGTTCGCGGGTTGCGTGGACTTGTCTCCACTATTTGAACTACCACCTCCTCCGCAACCTGCGAGCGCAAGTGCAAGTACAGCAGCGGAAATGGAGCGGGATTTCAGACGAAGCATTTGTTATTTTCCTCGATGCTAGTTGTTGTTCCGGTGGCTAATCTGACTGATGCTACCAACGCGATTTTAGATATCGCTACATTGTTACTTCGGACTATTACGCAAAAAATTCGCGTCGGGCCTTGGGTGAATTTTGGAGTTCAAGGCGACTGGTATCGTACATGCGCACCGTCAAAAAAAGATAGGTCGGGTGCAGGTCAGCTGCAGTGATGCCAGTACGCAAGCAACTGACGGCGGGCTGGCTCCGGGAACCGAGCTGCTGCAGGCAGCGAGGCTGGAGGGGATGGCACGCGCCGGGGCAAGTCCGCGGGACGCGGCGCGGCCCCAAGAGCGGGGGTGAAATGATTCCGTGACGCGATGCTGTCAGCTTGCGTGACGGGCGTAGCCAGGCGCGCAAGATGCAGCGGCACGGCTGGATGGCTGCGGCAGTACCGGAAACATAAACGCCGGAACCGGGCCGGCGTCTCGGGGTTAGGACGATGCGGGAAGCTCCAGCCGTCCGTTGTCGTACATATGGCACATGGTCAAAAAGTAACTCGGGTCGGCTGGCCATCTGCAATTTTGCCAGTAGGCGAGCAAGGCGCGGCGAACTGGGTCGGGATACTCACGTACGCGAGCTCGTGCCTTACGCCACTCTCCCGCGCGCCGTTGTCGATCGGCAACGGTCTGGCGTTCCCACGTGACGCGGCGCCCGGCCATTTCTTCGTCGGTGCTTATCTGTTCGGCAGCGATCTGGTCTGCGAAGAGCGGAAACGCTTCGCGCTCGATTCGTTTTTTTCGTTCGAACGCTGCTCGCTTGCGCGAGGTGTCCGTAAATTCATACCGCTCCTGTCGCTTGAACCTCATGGGTCTATCTCCTCGAGCGAGGTCGCTCGTCTGTCTAGTCGATCAGGGAAGAAAGCAATAAGCCCTCACCGGCGAGCTGCGCTTCTGCAAGGCTTTCATGCGCCCGGGAGAACATATCGGGTTGGCGCACAGAACGGTCCAGTCTTGCTATGGTCTTCGCGAAGCGCGACCCGCTGGTGCCATCGACGCTGTTGGCTCCTGCTGCGGCGCAGATACGGATGCGCTTGTCGGAGTTGACCCGACCGACATGCAGATAGCAGTTACGTCGGCGGGCGACTGATCCCCAAGCCATGGTCGTCGCCACTTTCCATTCAGTGGTGCCACCTACGAAGACCCCAACTGCAGGGGACAACAGCGAACGCACATCGTCAATTTCCATACCGTCCTGCACGGCAATCAGGAGCCGTGTGGGGAGGTCGCGGAGCTTTTCCAGCCAGGCAAGCGAGAAGTCGAGAGACTTCAAGCCGCCAGCAACGATATCTGGCAGCACGATCCAGTCGGCACCCTCCCCTAGTTTGTCGACGGCGCGCATGAAAGCGTTTTCGTCAAAGGGGACGCCTTGCTGGAATGCCGACCACGCTCCGTTGTCGAGCGCGTACGGCATGCCCTCCGTGCGCAATACTCCGGCGGCAGAAACCAGTAGCCTCCACCCGGCAGCGCGCATCGCGGCAAGGTTGCGTCGCGTGCCCGTGCGGCTCGCGTATGACACCATCGGCGGCCGATGCAGTTCGATCCGCTCCTCGACCTCCAGGGGTTCTTCGTCGGCGCTGCCGTCAACGCAGTAGTAATCTGCGTATGCCATGAGTGCCTGTGCGTGCCCGACGCGCTGTCCGGTTAGGTACGGCTTCGTCCAGTCGGGAAGTGTGAATGCCATCTTTAACCTTGCGCGCTGTCGGCGGCCATCGGCCGCCGTGGTCTGCGAGTAGCCCGCGTGAAGCGGACTGCTGTCTTGACGTTCCGTTACGCCTCTACGGAAGATGGAAAACCGGCGTCGGCGAGTTCTGCACGCGCTTCGTCGTCCCAGTTTTCGGGGGACTCGCCTTCGCAGCGATAGGCGTACACCAATGCGATGTCACGCGCGTCTTCGCCTACCGCGGTGACCTTCACGGCAACTTCGCGATACGTGCCGAAGTCGTGCGAATTGCTCTTGGTGTAGAGAGTGACGCCTTCAGGCGGCTCGCCGATCACGCGTTTGATCTGGTTGATAAAAGCCCTGCATTCCGCCTTGCTGCGCTCTGGGTAGTCCGATTGCCCGACCTGTGCGCATTCTTCATTGCAAGGCGATGACCCGATTTCGATGATTTCAGCCATACGGTTCTCCAAAAGAGGTTTGAGCTGACCGGGCCCCCAGATTCAGAAGTCCCGGCCATGCCGGTTTGTGCTGAGTCGGCGGTGCTTCTCGTC
>NZ_JALQCK010000047.1:0-78402 GCF_030464835.1 Paraburkholderia sp. WS6 | reverse complement strand
AAGACCGCTGAAGCACGTCAGCCGCATATCTTCGAGATCTTCGGCACCATCGAAGGCTGGCTCGCCGACAAGACCAAGTTCGAAGCGGTCGACATCCTGCGCAAGTTCGACATTCCGTGCGCGCCGGTGCTGACAATGAAGGAGCTGGCCAACGACCCGTCGTTGCGCGCAAGCGGCACGATCGTCGAAGTGCCGCACAAGAAACGCGGCACGTATCTGACGGTCGGCAGTCCGATCAAGTTCTCGGACATGAAGCCGGAAGTGACCGCGTCGCCGCTGCTCGGTGAACACACGGATGAAGTGCTGGCGAGCCTCGGCTACAGCCGGCAGGACATCTTCAACCTGCACGAAATCAAAGCGGTTTAATGGTGTTACGCTGCGAGCCTGTGTGTAGGCTCGGGCCTGTGGATACGGCGCCCCCCAGCGGGCGCCGTATCCAATTCAAGGATCTGCGGTTTTACTTCCGGGGAGCGCCATGCAAAGCGCTATCGACTTCGAGCAACTCGTCAACGCAATCGGCGACGCGATCATCATTTCCGATGCCGCCGGCAGCATCACACTATGGAACCCCGGCGCTGAGCGCATGTTCGGCTTTACGCAGAGCGAGGCACTGGGAAAGTCGCTGGACCTGATCATTCCGGAACGTTTGCGCGGCCGCCATTGGGACGGCTATCACAAGACCATGGCAACGGGCGAAACCCGTTATGGCAACGACGTGCTGCGTGTCCCTGCCGTCCATAAGGACGGGCGGTCACTGTCGATCGCCTTTACGGTCGCGTTGCTGCATTCGCCGCAGAACGAGCTCACCGGCATCGTCGCCGTGATCCGCGACGAAACCAGCCGCTTCCAGGAGGATCGCCTGCTGCGCAAGCGTCTCGCGGAACTGGAAGCGTCCGCGGGCGCGTGAGCGTCATGCATAGCGCGCAAGAAACATATCGGCAGCAGATTCCGCGACATGCTTTTGTTCATCGGCGCTGAGGGGTGGCTGGCCCATCGTCACCTGCGGCCAGAACGCGAACGCTTTCACCAGGGCCTGCAACTGCTGTGAGGCGAACATCGGGTCCGACGTCTTGAGGCGGCCATCAGCAGCGGCTGCGCGAATCCACACTGTCAGGTCCTCTTCGCGTTCACCCATACGAGCCACCATGTCGCGCGCGCGTTCCTGCGAATGAATGCCCGCCGCGATCGCAACGCGCGCGAGGGACAGAAACGCCTCGTTATTCAGAAGGGCCAGCTTTTTAAACAGAAGCTGGAGCAACTGCGCACGCAACGGATGCACGGCCGAATAAGCCGTCACCTCTCCCGTGTCGCTCGACTCCCACAACTGCCGCAGGATCGCAGCGAACAGCGCTTCCTTGCTTGGAAAATGGTTGTAGACCGTCCGCTTCGAGACGCCCGCGCGTGCCGCGATGCGGTCCATGCTGGTCGCGTCGAAGCCGGCCGCCAGAAACTCTTCGATTGCCGCCCCAATGACGGCGGCGCGCTTGCGGTCGGTCAGGCGGAGGGGGGTATCACTGGTGTTCATCGTTAAATTTTACACCGGGCAGTTTACTTTTCTCGAAAATAAACTACACTCAACAGTCTACTTTATGCCTCGAGGCTGCTCGCATGACATCGTTCACCGGTTCTATTCGCCGCGCCTTGGGGCTGACGGCTGCGCGACGCGGGCGTGAATCGTTCGATATGTCGGCTCAGCACGACGGCGAGCGCTTTCGTAACGTCAAACCGCGTCCTGTCGAAGGACTCGGCAAGACCTTGAGCATCGTCTGGAATATCTTACTCAACAAGCCGGCCGGCACGACGCCGGCGGGCGGCCTGCCCGTCGATGCCCTGTCGCATGAACAACTCCAGGCCGCGCCGGACCGGAGCCTGTATCGCCTCGGGCATTCCACCATGCTGATCAAGCTGCGGGGTCAGTTCTGGTTGACCGACCCGGTCTTCGCGGAACGGGCATCGCCGTTCCGGCGCTTCGGTCCAAAGCGTTTTCACGCGCCGCCCATTGCGCTCGAAGACTTGCCGCCGCTGCGCGGCGTGATTCTGTCGCACGACCACTACGACCATCTGGACCGCGAGACCGTGCTGGCACTCGCTGCGAAGACAGGCGTATTTCTGACGCCGCTGGGCGTCGGTGACCGTCTGATCGAGTGGGGTATCGAGGCGTCGAAGGTCCGCCAGTTCGACTGGTGGCAGGGCGTCGAAATCGACGGCCTGGCGTTCACGGCAACCCCGGCGCAGCATTTCTCCGGCCGTAGTCTGTTCGACGGCAACAGCACCTTGTGGGCTTCGTGGGTCATCGTCGATGACGCGCTGCGCGTGTTCTTCAGCGGCGACACGGGCTACTTCGACGGATTCAAGGCCATCGGCGAGCGGCTGGGTCCCTTCGACGTGACGCTACTCGAAACCGGCGCCTACGACGCTCAATGGCCGTACGTCCACATGCAGCCCGACGAGACCGTCCAGGCCCACGTCGATCTGCGTGGCCGCTGGCTGGTGCCCGTTCACAACGGCACGTTCGATCTGGCGATGCATCGTTGGCAGGAACCGTACGAGCGCGTGATCGGGCTCACCGCCGCGCGCGGCATTCCGCTGTCGACGCCCCGCATGGGCGAGCGGCTGGACTTGGCCTCGCCGCATCGCGGCGAGAAGTGGTGGCGCGAGGTCGCTGAGGCCGAGAGTGCGCGAGAGTCCGTGACACCGCTGCGCCGGTTCGTCTGCCGCCAGACCCGGCAAACGAATTCGTGAGGTCAACGACCTCACGCAACGTAGTCTCAGCCAGCTTGATCAGATGCCCGCGCGCAACGTTCTGGCTGCCGCAACCATGTTCTTCAACGCGGGAATGACTTCTTCCCACGCACGCGTCTTCAGGCCGCAGTCGGGGTTCACCCACAAGCGCTCAGCCGGAATCCGCTCGGCCGCTTTGCGCATCAGATTCACGATGTGCTCCTGGCTAGGGATATTCGGCGAGTGGATGTCGTAGACGCCCGGCCCGATCTCGTTCGGATAATTGAAGTTGTCGAAGGCGTCCAGCAATTCCATGTCCGAGCGCGACGTCTCGATCGTGATGACGTCAGCGTCCATATCGGCGATCGAAGCGATGATGTCGTTGAACTCGGAGTAGCACATGTGCGTGTGGATCTGCGTCTCGTCCTGCACGCCATTTGCCGTGATACGGAAGGACTCCACCGCCCATTGCAAATAGTCGTTCCACTGCGACTTGCGCAACGGCAGGCCTTCACGCAGCGCCGCTTCGTCAATCTGGATCACCCGTACACCCGCCTTCTCCAGGTCCAGCACTTCCTCGCGGATCGCCAGCGCCAACTGATAGCAGGAAACCGAACGCGGCTGGTCGTGACGCACGAACGACCAGTTCAGGATCGTGACCGGCCCGGTCAACATGCCCTTCATCGGCTTGGCGGTCTGCGATTGCGCATACCTGATCCACTCGACAGTCATCGCCTTCGGACGGCTGATGTCGCCGAACAGGATGGGCGGCTTCACGCATCGCGAGCCATAGGACTGCACCCAGCCGAACTGGCTGAACGCATAACCGTCGAGTTGTTCGCCGAAGTATTCGACCATGTCGTTGCGCTCCGCTTCGCCATGCACGAGCACGTCGAGACCCAGCGCTTCCTGTTCCTGCACGCTGCGCGCAATTTCGTGCTGCATCACCGTCTTGTAGCCGGCTTCGTCCAGTTCACCACGCTTGAACTGGCTGCGCGCCTGGCGAATTTCAGCGGTTTGCGGGAATGAGCCGATGGTGGTGGTCGGGTAAGCCGGCAGGTTCAACAACGCAGCCTGCCGGGCGGCACGCTGCGGATAGGCGCTGGCGCGACGTCCCAGCGCGGCATCGATCTTCGCGATCGCGGCCTTGACCGCCGGGTTGTGCACGCGCGGCGACGTGCGACGGCTTTGGATGGCGGCCTGATTTTCGGCAAGCGCGGCCTGCACCGACTCGCGGCCATCGTTCAGCGCCTTTGCGATGACCTTCAGTTCATCGAGCTTTTGCAGGGCAAAGGCCAGCCACGAACGGATTTCGTGATCGAGCTTCTGCTCGCTGTTCAGGTCGACCGGAACATGCAGCAACGAACACGACGGCGCGATCCACAGGCGAGCCTGCAATGTTTGATGAATCGGCGTCAGCCATTCCAGCACCGCGCTCAGATCGGTCTTCCAGATGTTGCGGCCATTGATTACGCCAAGCGACAGAATCTTGTCGGCGGGCATCCGTGCGACGACCTGCTCGACCTCGCCACGGCCGTTGACCGCATCGACATGCAGACCTTGAACCGGCAATCCGCAGGCGAACGCGAGGTTGTCGCGCAGCTCACCGAAATAGGTTGCCAGCAGAAGCTTCACGCGGGTGGTCTTTAATGCGTCGTACGCCGTGACGAATGCGTGTTGCCATGCCGGCTCAAGCTCGGTGACCAGCGCCGGCTCATCGATCTGCACCCATTCCACCCCTTGCGCCGCCAGTTGCTCGAGCAGTGCCGCGTACACAGGCAACAGACGCGGCAACAGCGCGAGCTTGTCCGAATCGTCCTTCGCCTTGCCGAGCCATAGATACGTCACCGGTCCGATGATGACCGGCTTGGCTTTGACGCCCAACGCGCGGGCCTGGGCGAGTTGATCGACGAGGCGCGACGCATCGAGCGAAAACTCGGTCGCGGCGCTAAATTCCGGCACGATGTAGTGGTAGTTCGTATCGAACCACTTGGTCATCTCGCCTGCCTGCACGCCGCAACTGCAGGTGGAATCATGCACGGAGCGGCCACGTGCGACGCGAAAGTAATTGTCGAGTGCGTCGCCCTCGAAGCCCCGGACCCGTTCCGGGATATTGCCCAGCATGAAGCTCGTGTCGAGCACCTGGTCATAGAACGAGAAGTCGCCAACCGGAACCTGATCGAGGCCGGACTGGTTCTCCCAGTGGTGCTGACGCAGTTGCGCGCCCAGACCTTTCAGTTCGTCGCGCGACGACTGGCCTTTCCAGTAATGCTCTTGAGCGAACTTCAGCTCACGCTTTGCGCCGATGCGGGGGAAACCCAGATTGTGTGTCGTAACCATGGTGATGAGCTGCTCCGAAAATGAACGGCTCGATCATAGGGTGGATGGCTCATGAAATATAATGGCATTATTTCATTGATCGATTAGTTTTCTTCATGGACTCACCATGCTCGAACGAACCCATCTGACAATCATTCGGGAAGTGGACCGCCAAGGGTCCCTGACCGCGGCGGCCAACGTGCTGTGCCTGACGCAATCGGCGCTGAGTCACACCGTCAAGAAGATGGAACAACAACTGGGCACCGCGGTGTGGGATCGCGAGGGCCGAAACCTGCGTTTGACCCAGGCAGGTCAATATCTGCTGGCGCTTGCCAACCGGGTGCTGCCGCAAATGGAACACGCGGAAGAACGGATGAAGCAATACGCCCAGGGGCAGCGCGGCACGCTTCGTATCGGTATGGAGTGCCACCCCTGCTATCAGTGGCTGCTCAAGGTGGTCTCGCCGTATCTCGCGCGCTGGCCGGACGTGGATGTCGACGTCAAACAGAAATTCCAGTTTGGCGGCATCGGTGCGCTGTTCGGTTACGACATCGACATTCTGGTCACGCCGGACCCGTTGCGAAAACCCGGTCTACGCTTCGAACCGGTGTTCGATTACGAGCAGGTGCTGGTGGTCGGCCTCGGGCACCGACTCGCGCAGTTGCCCTTTATTCCGCCCGAGGAACTGGCGGATGAGGTCCTCATTACGTATCCGGTGGAAATCGATCGGCTGGATATCTATAACCAGTTTCTGATGCCGGCGAACGTCATGCCGAAGCGTCACAAGGTCATTGAAACAACGGACATCATGTTGCAAATGGTAGCCAGTGGACGGGGCGTCGCCGCGTTGCCTCGCTGGCTGGTGGAAGAGTACGCCGGCAAGGTCGCCGTGAGTCCGGTCAGATTAGGCAAGCGAGGCATCGCCAAGCAGATTTTTCTCGGCGTGCGCGAGACAGACGCGGCGATCGATTATTTGAAAGCGTTCGTCGAACTCGCGCGCCAATCGGACTGGAATGCGACTAAGAAAAAGCCGGCTAAACGCTAAGCGTATCTGGAGGAGAGTTCGATGCGTTGATGGGCGGCCGGAGTGCGTGACGGCACATCGCTGATGGCCGGTTCATTTCGCCGCCCGGGGTCTCGACGGATTCACTCGGGTGACTCCATTGCCGATTGCTGATAGTTCTGAATCCCCACCTTGTCGATCAACGCCAGGTTGGTCTCGAGCCAGTCGATATGTTCCTCGGTATCGTCGAGAATATGGGTAAGGATCGCGCGTGAGACGTAATCGCTAACCGTCTCGCAGTAGGCAATAGCTTCCTTGCACGTTGCCTGCGACATCCGCTCGAGCTTGAGGTCGCACTCAAGGATTTCCTGCGTTTCCTCGCCGATAAGCAATTTGTGCAGGTCCTGCAAATTCGGTAAGCCGTCCAGCACGAAGATGCGCTCGATCAGCAGATCGGCATGCTTCATCTCGCCGATCGATTCGTCGTACTCGTGTTTGGCGAGACTTTTCAGGCCCCAATGACCATACATTCTGGCGTGCAGAAAGTACTGGTTGATCGCGCTCAGCTCGTTCTTCAATTGCGCGTTCAAGTATTCGAGTACCTTGGCATCTCCTTGCATACTGCCTCCTCTATTCGCTACACCACGCCTCTCAGGCAACGCACTTCGCGTGATGCTGTTTGGTGCATAGCATCACGCGGCTAATATGCCGCACCCGTTAGCGCAGCATAGTGCATGGTCCGGTCGACCGTACGAATGAGAATTGGTATCGCTTCAGATCTAACCAAACCAAACGCGCAGAGGGTCACTGGATTGCCAACTTTCGTATTCCATCCAGCAGCCTGTCAATTTCCGGCTCGGTAGTCAGATAGCTGACCGACGCTCGCGCGATCTGCTTAAGTCCTCTGGATTCCATATCAAGAGGCGTGTACGGGACACCGTTACTGCCGATCGCGACACCCTGATCCGCCAGACTGCGCTGCACCGACGCAGCCTCCAGACCCGCTATGTTGAACGCCACCAGCCCGGATTGCTCCCGGCCCTGGTCCAGCACCGTCACACCGGGGATCTCCGCGAGTTGCCCGCGCAACGCTCGTGCAATGCTGTCGATCCGCGCGCGAATATTTTCAACGCCAATCTCTAACGCCTCTTCCAACGCGTTAGCCAGGCCGCAATGCAGCGCCAGCGATGCTTCCGCCGACTCGAAACGCACCGCGTCGTCCCGCAAGACCGGTTCGCCGTCAGCACCCAGCGGCGCGGATCGCATGTCGACGAAGGCCGGCGTCAAGCGGGACAGAAAGTCCTCCCGCACATACAAAAGGCCTGTGCCTCGCGGACCACGCAGCGCCTTGCGGCACGGACCGGTCAGGACATCGCAACCCACCTCGGCGACGTCGACGGGAAGTTGTCCAACCGCCTGGGCAGCATCGACGAAGTAGGGGATGCCGTGGCGGCGTGCGACCTGGCCGATCGCCGCAGCCGGATTGATCAGTCCGCCGTTCGCCGGCAACCAGGTCAGCGCTATCAGGCGCACACGGTCATCGAGCATGGCCTCCAGCGCCTGCGGATTCACGGCGCCGCTGGAATCGGACGGAATGACTTCGATCGTCGCCCCCGCGCGTTGCGCCGACAGGCGCATGGCAGCCAGATTCCCGCCCCACTCGTGACGCCCGACCAGGATCCGCTCGCCGGGTCGCCAGGGTCCTAGCGTGGCGAATGCGGGCCCCCACCCTGCCGAGTTGCCGGTGGTCAGGGCGATCTCCGCCGGATGGGCGTTCAGCAGTCGCGCAGCCAGCAAGCGAGCGCGCTCGGTCTGCTCACGTCCGGCTACGCCGGCTTCCATCGGCCCCGTCGTGGCTTCGAGCCAAAGGTGAGCGCGTATCGCCTCCAACGTGGCGGACGACGGCAGCGAGGCTCCCGCGTGATTGAAATGCGTGGTGCTTTGAGCACCGGGTGTGCGGGCGCGCAACGCGTCCACGGCAGCAGGCGAAAGAGGAGAAGGCATGGTTGGTCCAGTAACGGGCGTGTGGGATGCATTGGGCATGGGCATGGGCATGGGCGATAGGCGATAGGCGATAGGCGATAGGCGCGAAGAGTTTGCCATGCTACGCCACCTGGCCTGCGAAGGCACTGGCCTGCCGCCCTCGATCGGCTTCACGACTTTAAAAAAAGCCCGCATTCGGCGACGGATTCCCGCAGGTTGCTCCGTTAAAGAAGCTGGAGCACAACGTTCGCGGGTCACGAGCAGCCTGACGGCACTGAAAGCTGGCGCGGCAAACCAGCAGTCGTGACGTGGCGGCCAACGTTATTGCACCCCTGTTTGCCGGCCTATGCGTTCGATTTCCCTACTATGACAACTCAAATACTGGTCGTTGACGACGATGTCGAACTACTTGGGTCGCTTGCCGACTTTCTCGGACGAGAGGGTATGGCGGTTTCCGTATTGCACGAGGTGAAGTCGCTCGGGGAACACATCGAACGGAACCCACCCGATCTGATTATCCTCGACCAGATCATGCACGGTGTGAATGGCCTCGCAGCGCTGAGCACGCTACGCGCCGCGGGCAACACCGTCCCCGTGATTCTGGCCTCGGGACCCGACGACATGGACCGGATCGTGGGGCTCGAAATGGGCGCGGACGACTGCATCTGCAAACCCTTCAATCCGCGCGAACTCCTTGCCCGCATGCGGGCCGTATTACGACGACGAACCCTGTCTGCGTCGGCCGCCACGCGGGAAAAACACGAAGTCGTTGGATTCGGCCCATTCACGCTGGACCTTCAGTTGCGCACGCTCAACACGGAGACCAACCGGCTCACGCTATCGGCGGGAGAATTCGCGCTGCTTAAGGTCTTCGTCAGCCACCCCATGCGCACGCTTACCCGTGCGCGCCTGCTTGAATTGCTGCATGGCCCGGAAGACGATCATACCGGCCGTGGGGTCGATGTCCAGGTGTGGCGGTTGCGCAGGATTCTCGAAGCAGACCCCTCCGCGCCGAGGTTCATCCAGACCGTCCGCAGTCATGGTTATGTATTTGTGCCGGACGGCGCGCAATCGTCCTCGACGCACTGAATCTTCACGCGTCGCGGCGATCGCAAGCTCGAGTGCGGATATGGACAAGGCGTCCACGGCGCTGCATTATCCATGCTGGCTGTCAGACACCACCAGCGCGAGAGAGGCGAACAATGCCCAGGCACAACCCAGCGCTTCATCGCAATGAAAAACGCCCCATGACACCGGGTCGCCGGCGGCTTCTCATCGCCGGCGTGATCGTGCTGATCGCCGCGCTTGGTTGGGGACTTCGGGTCATACTCGAGCCCGCCTTCCGGCACACCATCGTCATCACAACCGGCGCAGACAACGGGATCTATCGCGGCTTTGCAGATCGCTATGTACCTATCCTGAAGCGTGACGGCATCAAGCTCGATATCCGCAGTTCGTCGGGGTCGAGTGAAAACTATCAGCGGCTGAAAGACCCCGACAGCGCATACGAGGTGGGCTTCATCCAGTCCGGCACCACCAGCCCGAAAGAAACCGACCATCTGCAGACGATCGCCGCCGTCTCCTATGAACCGATCTGGGTGTTCTACCGTGGCGAGTCCACCATCAACCGGTTGGCACAACTGCGTGGCAAGAGAGTTTCAATCGGTGTTCCCGGCAGTGGCCTGCTGAACGTCTCCCAGGTATTGCTCGGGTACAGCGGCATCACACGGGACAATACGACGCTGCTCCAAATGGACGCCGTCAAAGCCTACCAGGCTCTCGAAAACGGTCAACTGGATGCGGCTTTCTTTATCGGCAGGCCCGATGCCCCCATGCAGACCACGCTGCTGAACAGCGATCTCAAGCTGATGAGTTTTGTGCAGGCCGATGCGCTCGTGCAGAAATTCCCGTCGCTATCCAAGGTTATTTTTCCGCGCGCCGCGACCAGCGTCGTCAACGATCTGCCGCAAGCCGACGTCACGCTGCTCGCCGCCACCGCCTTGCTCGTCTCCAAAGACACGCTGCACCCCGCGCTGGTCTACCTGTTGCTGGACGCAGCTAAAACCGTCCACGGCGGCGAAGATTACTTCACACCGCTTGGCGTGTTCCCCAATCTGAATACCGAGGATTTTCCTGTTTCCGAAGAAAGCGAGCGTTACTTCAAAACGGGGCGCCCCTTCCTGCAGCGCTACCTGCCATTCTGGCTGGCCAGCTTTATCGAACGACGTCTGCTGATCCTGCTTCCCTTCATGGCTTTATTGCTCGGTCTGCTGCAGGCGTTGCCGCGCATGGCGGAGGCTCGCATAAAAAAACGCCTGGTTATCTGGTATCGCGAGATCAAGGCGCTCGAAGACGAAATATGGAAAACCAGCCATCCAACGCCGGATCAGATTGCGCAATGGCGGAACGAGATCGAGCATATCGATGCACATGCCAACCAGATCCGAATGCCGCAGCGCTATTTTCAGGACGTTTATGCACTCAAGCAGGCGATTGCCGTAGTCCGGAACCGAATTTCCCGCGTCGCGGACCAGGCTACGACGGGCGCAGCATGAGCTTCTGGACTCGCACCGACGTCGCGCGTGCGCATACAAGATCGCGCATACTATCCCGACTATCCGGTTCACCGGCCGTAATCAGCGGCCGCAACCGCCATGCGCCGCGTTTCATTCGAGGTCATATCCATGCTCAGGAAAGTTTCGCAAGCAAGCTTCGCAACCATCGCCGTATCCATGCTCGCCGCATGCGCAATGCCGCCCGCAAGTCCCCCGAGTGCATCCATCGACCCACCTCAAGCTGAGCGCGTGATGACACTCGCTGCGTCCGGCGTACAGAACTATTCGTGTGAATTCGACGCGCAGCATCGACTGGGATGGGTGTTCAAGAGCCCACTGGCAACGCTGTACGATGCGAGCGGCCACGCTACGGTCCGGCACGGTGCGGGTCCTTCCTGGGAAACGGAAGATGGCAGCCGGATCGTCGGCCACGTGCTGGCACAGCAGCCCAGCGAAACACGGGCGAGCATTCCCCAGCTACTGCTCGAAACGCATAGTACGGCCGGTAGCGGCACGCTGTCAGCGGTGCGGTATGTGCAGCGCTTGCATACCGTCGGCGGGTTAGCGCCGACGGCACCGTGTTCAACGGAACATGAAACCGGAAGCTCGCCCTATCTCGCGGACTACGTGTTCTACCGGTAGCCGGCCAGGCGTCGCATCGCGCGCTTACTTCATGTCGGACTGGTTCGGCGGCGGCAGTGACGGATCGAGTTTCGCGGACTCTCTCACCAGTTGGTCAGTCATTGCGGCCGCAACCGGGTTCGAGCCACGACGATACGAGTCGTCATGACTGGCTTGGGCTTGGGCTTGGGCTTGGGCCGGCGGCGGCAAAGCCGGATCGAGTTTCGCGGACTGTTTGACCAGTTCATCCGTGATCGCGGCCGCGACCGGATTCGAGCCATGACGATGCAGACTGTCACGCCGGCCTTCGGTTCGCAACACGGGGGCGGTCTTCGACTCGGCATAAGCACGAACGGCAACCGATTCGCGTGGTCGCGTGTTCGCTCGCGGCAATGGCACGGCGTCGTTCACTGGCGAGCGGGATACGGTCACCACGGTGCCGCTCGTAGACTGCTTGGGGTCAGTCACCGTGTTGCCGGAGAGAGGCGCCGCACCGATCACAGTTCCCGCCGTCACGTCGGTGTCGACCTCCGAGCGATGGCTTTTTTGTAGCAGTAAAAAAGCGCCGAACACCAACTCGAGGAGAAGCACTCCGACTATCAATGATGTACGAACATTCCTCATATTAACCAACGATCCGTTCAATCGATACGATTGGATTGATGACGACCGTCTGCTCGAAGAGCACGTCAAACGGCAAGTTCGCAGCGTGAGCCAGCGATGAGTTGATGTGGGGATGATTTGCGCGACCCGCACACGTTGATTGTCCGGTGGCAATGGTCCGGTGATTCACTCCACCGAACGGCACGGGACATCGCTCGTATGCTAATGCGAAAAAATAACCTGTGCTGAACAGTCGCGAGATCGGGGCAAGATCGTCAGAAACGCGCGGGCATTCTCTGCGCCCGCGGCCACGGCGGACTTTAGCTCGATTTGATGGACCGTTCGGTTGGCGAGAGGCAATTTTCTCGTCCGGTGCGGTCAGATTTTTGTCGGCAACGAACTAGTTCTGTTCGCGATCGAGGCGCATGCGATTTGTCCGACGATCCGCACGCAGCGTGACGCCGCGTGCGCTGTCAATCAATATGCCCCTTGCACCAGATTGGTCGGCACACCGTTGACGAAGTTTTCAATGTTGTCCATTAATTGATCGGCAAGACACTGTTGCGCCTCATCCGACGCCCATGCAACGTGCGGGGTCAGAATGACGTTCGGGCGACCGGCCGCACGCATCAGCGGATTGTCCTCAGGAGGCGGTTCGCTTGCGGTCACATCAAAACCCGCACCGCTGATCAAACCTTCGTCGAGCGCCTGCACCAATGCACCTTCATCGACCAGGCCGCCGCGCGCCGTGTTGATGATCAGGGGCTTTCTTTTCATCGCGCGGAACTCGGGCATGGCCAGCATGTTCCGCGTGTTCGGTGTGAGCGGACTGTGCACGGTGATGATGTCGCTGGTCGCGAGTACCTCGTCCCACGGCGTGTAAAGCGGCCCCAGACCGTCACGCCCCTTGTGCGCGGCGAACATCGGTTGCATGCCGAAAGCTTTGGCGATTTCCGCGACACGCTGACCAAGCACGCCTTCACCGATGATGCCAAGACGCGCGCCGGCCAGATCGTGAATCGCGTGCGTAAAGAAACAGAATTGTCCGGACTTCTGCCACTCGCCGGCGAGCACGTCATCGCGATACGCGATCAGATTGCGCCGCAGCGCGAGTATCAGTGCGAACGTGTGCTCGGGCACCGTGTTGATCGCATAGTCGCGAATATTGCACACGGCGATGCCGAGCCGCTGGCAAGCCGCTTTGTCGACGCAATCGGTGCCCGTAGCGGCGATGGCGACAAGTTTCAGATCGGGCAATTGAGCGAGCACGTCCTGCGTTAGCGCCACCTTGTTGATGATCGCGATCGACACACCGGCGAGCCGCTGCAACACCTGCTCAGGAGACGTGTTTTCATACTCGATCAACTGATGATCGAAGCGCGGCTCGCGCAACACGATTTGCGGCGCAAGCGTGGCGCGGTCGAGAAAGGCGATCTTATGCATGCTCATGTCCTTGTTGATTTACAGATGCCGCTTTGCTTCGGCCACGACATGCTGCGCGGTAATACCGAAGTGCTCGTACAACGTCTCCGCGGAAGCCGAGGCACCGAAGCCCGTCATCCCGACAAAACCGCCGCGCTCGCCCAGATAGCGATCCCAGCCGAAACGCAATGCCGCTTCGATACCAACGCGCACCGTGTTTGGACCCAAAACCGTGGTGCGATAATCGGCGTCCTGTTCATCGAAGATTTCCCAACACGGCATCGACACCACGGCGGTCGCAATGCCCTCTTCCTGTAGCCGAAGGCGTGCCTGCAACGCCAGCGCGACCTCGGAGCCGGTGGCCAGCAACGTCACGACACGCGCGCCGCCCTCCGCTTCGGCCAGCACATAGGCGCCGCGACGCGACAACGACTCGGCGCTATATTCGCGGCGCACCAGCGGCAACGCCTGCCTTGCAAAAATCAACGTACTCGGCCCGCGCCGATGTTCGAGCGCGAGGGCCCAGCACTCGGCAGCCTCCACCGCATCCGCGGGACGCAGCACGCGCATGTTCGGCATCGCGCGTAACGAGGCAAGTATCTCGACGGGTTGATGCGTCGGCCCGTTTTTGCCGACGCCGATCGAGTCGTGGCTGAACACGTAGTGCACCGGCAAGCCCATCAGCGCGGCCATACGCATCGCCGGACGCTGATAGTCGGAGAACGCCAGATACGTGACGCTGGTCGCGACGATGCCACCGTGCGCAGCCATGCCGTTGGCCATCGCACCCATCAGATGCTCGCGCACACCGCAGTGGACGTACGCGCCGCTGTGGTCGTCGGCGGTGAAGGCGTGCAACTGGCGTTTGTGGCCCGTAGGCGCTTCGAGATCGGCGCAACCCACCATGCGTTCAGGCAGCAGCGGCGCGAACAGATCGCTGATCTCGCCGGACACGGTGATGCCAGGCTGCGGTTCGTCGCGTTCCACGGCACGCTTGCGGTAAGCGTCGAGCACGTCACGCCAGCCTTCCGGCAAGCCACCCGCCATGACCCGTTCGAACTCGGCGCACTGCGCGTCCGGCAACGCGGCGAGGCGTGCATGCCATGCGTTGTATTCGTCACTACTGCGCCGGCCCGCTTCGCGCCATGCGCTCAGGACATCGGCGGGCACGTCGAACGGTGCGTGCGGCCAGCCGAGTTGTGCGCGCGCCGAGTCGGCATCCGCCTGGAACAACTTGCCACTATGGCCGCCGCGCTGTCCTTGCAAGCGCGCGATACCGCGGCCGATAACCGTCTTGCACGCGATCATCGAGGGCCGCGGATCGGCGCGCGCAATCGTCAATGCCGCGCTGACCGCTTCGAGATCGTGACCGTCGACTTCGATCACCTGCCAACCGGCAACGCGAAATCGCGCGCAGACATCCTCGCTGATCGAGAGTGAGGTGCTGCCGTCGTCGGTGATCTGGTTGTCGTCCCAGCACAGGATCAGTTTGCCGAGCCGCAGATGGCCGGCCAGCGAGATCATTTCCTGACCGATGCCCTCCTGCAGACAGCCGTCGCCGACGAACGCATACGTGTAGTGATCGACGAGCTCGCGGCCGAAATTCGCCGCGAGATACGCTTCGGCGATGGCCATGCCGAACGCGTTGGCAATGCCTTGCCCCAGCGGACCGGTGGTCGCCTCGATACCATGCGCCGGCTCGTACTCGGGATGCCCCGCGCAATGCGAACCCAGTTCGCGGAAGGTCTTGAGCTGGTCAAGCCCGATCGCCGCATAGCCAGTCAGATACAGCAGCGAATACAGCAGCAGCGAACCGTGACCGTTGGACAGTACGAAGCGGTCGCGGTCGGGCCAGGTTGGATCGGCGGGATTGAATTTCAGGTGCCGGGTGAACAACGCAGTCGCGATTTCAGCCATGCCGAGCGGCACGCCCTGATGGCCTTCACCTGCGCGCAGAATTGAATCGATGGAGAGGAAGCGGATCGCGTCGGCCAGCGGCAATTGCGGGCCTTGCTGACGAGACTGCGTTTGCATCGCTTCGACCGATAGTGACGTCGACGGCGTAAGCGAAGCAATCGGTGCAGCAGGCTGAGCTTCAGTGGTGGACATGACAAAAGGCTCCTCTACGCCGCCCCGGCATGCAGGGCGGCGGCAATCAAAACGGATCGAATCAGACGGAAGAACTTCGTATGAGGCGGCACCGCGCAACCTCATACGTCAGCGGATCAATGCAGGAAACCTGTCGAAATCCACGGCACCGCGGCAACGATAATCAACCCAACCATCAACGCAGCGATATAACCAAGAATCGGCTTCATGCCTTCGTCGGGATGAATGCGGCTCACCGCGCAGGCCGAGTAATAGCCCACGCCGAACGGCGGTGCGAACAGGCCCACACCCATCGACAGGATCACCACCATTGCGTAGTGCACGTCATGGATGTGCATCGCCCGCGCGATCGGGAACATCAGTGGGCCGAACAGCACGATCGCCGGAATGCCTTCGAGCACGCTGCCGAGAATCACGAATACGCAGATGGATGCAGCCATGAACATCGCCGCGCCGCCAGGCAGAGCACCGAGCGTCTGCGCGAGCTGCCCTGAGAAGCCCGACTGCGTCAACGCCCACGCCATGCTGGTCGCCGCGCCGATGATCAGCAGAATCGCGCCCGACAACGTTGCTGTATCGATCAGCATCGGCTTGAGCCGCGCCCACTCGAAACGGCGATAGATCAGCAAGCCCGCCAGCACCGCGTACGCAATGCCGATGGTCGAGACTTCGGTCGCCGTTGCAATACCTTCGACCACCGCGGCGCGAATCACGAACGGCAAGGCGATCGCAGGAAACGCGATGACGAACTTGCGCAGAATCTCCACGCCCGTCGCACGCTTGACGCCCGACATGTCTTCGCGCCGATAACGCCACTGCACCACGATGCACAAGGTGATCGCCAACACGATGCCCGGCAGCATGCCGCCCGTGAAGAGCGCCGAGATCGACACGCCGGTCACGGAACCGAGCGTAATCAGCACGAGGCTCGGCGGAATCGTCTCGGTCTGCGCGCCGGTAGCGGCCAGCAGCGCGACCAGATCGCCCGGCTTCGCACCGCGCGCTTTCATCTCGGGAAACAGCACAGGCGCAACCGCCGCCATGTCCGCGGCTTTCGAGCCTGAAATGCCTGACACCAGATACATCGCGCCGACCAGCACGTACGACAGCCCGCCGCGCACGTGACCCAGCAAGCTCGCGAGAAACGCGATCATCGCCGCGGCCATGCCGGTCATTTCGATCAACTGACCGAGAAACACGAAGAGCGGCACCGAGAGCAGGATCAGATGCGACATGCCCTCATCCATCCGGCCGACCACTACCGGCATCGGCGTATTCGTGGTCAAGGCAAGATAGCCGAAGGTGGCAAGTCCGAACGAGAAGGCAATCGGCACGCCGCTTAGCACACCGAGCGCGACCAGGCCGACAAAGAAGATCAGTAGGTTGATATTGCCGAGATCGTGAAGCAGCGGGCCAAGCGCAATGAAGATGCCCGCCAGCGCACCGACCGTTGCAATCGCGGCGAGCGTCAGGCGCCAGTTGCCCATACGGGCGAGCCGTACCACTGCCACCAGCAGCATCAGCGCCGAACCGACCGGCAATGCCGCCGCGCGCCACGAGTTCGACAATTCGAGAGCCGGCGTGGTGATGAACGATTCGTCCTGCGCGAAGCTGATCGCCGGACCGATCACCATCGCGAGGAACGCGATCGGCGCGGCGATCGCGACCACGTCGAGAAAGGCGCGCACACCTGGCGGCGCCATGCCGACTAGCGCCGTCATCCGCATATGCTCGCCGCGCCGCAACGCGATCACGGCGCCAAGCATGGCGAGCCACAGGAACAGCATCGACGCGAGTTCATCGGACCACACGAGCGGCGCGTGCAGCAGATAGCGGCTCGTCACACCAGCCAGCAGCACGACGATTTCCGCAAGCACCAGCAACGCAGCTGGAATCTCCACCAGATGGCCGAGAGCGGAGTCGAGCGCACAGGCGAACCGATGCTGCCGCTCGTGCGAATAGGAGATCGAGATCATCGCATTACCCCAGTTTTCCGACGGACTTCTCCATCAGTCCCCACGCCTCGTCGCCGTACTTGGCTTTCCAGTCGTGATAGAAGCTCGTCTTGGCCAGCGCGCCGCGGAAAGCGTCCCGGTCGACATCGATAAAGGTAATGCCCTTCTTTTTCAGGTCGTCGCGCAGCGAGAGGCTGAGCCTGGCGATGTCCGCACGTTGCAGCATCGCCGCGCTTTCGAATTCACGCGTGACGATCGCGCGAATGTCCGCAGGCAAGCGCTCCCACGCGGCGCGATTACCGAGAATCCAGTAGCCGTCCCACACGTGCGACGTGAGGCTGATGTACTTCTGCACTTCATAGAGCTTGGCCGTCGCGATGATCGGCAGCGGGTTTTCCTGCCCTTCCACCACGCCGGTTTGCAAGGCCGAATACAGCTCGTTGAAATTGATCGGCGCGGGGCCGGCGTCGAGCGCCTTGAACAGCGAGGTCAGCATCGGCGCTTGCGGCACGCGAATCTTGAAGCCTTTCAGATCAGCCGGTGCGCGCAACGCCTTGGTGGACGAGCTAATCTGCCGGAAGCCGTTGTCCCACACCTTGCTCACAGATACCAGGCCCGACTTGCCGATCTGCGCGCGGATGTAGTTGCCGAGATCGCCGTCCATCGCCTTCCAGACCGCGTCGTAGTCCTTGAACGCGAAGCCGGTGTTGACGATGCCCGCGGCGGGCGTCAGCGTCGCCAGAATCGACGACGCCTGGTTGAAGAACTCGACGCCGCCATTACGCACCTGCGACAGCAGATCGGTGTCGGAACCGAGCTGATTCTGCGGAAAGAGTTTGATGTCGAGCCGGCCCTTGGTCGCTTCGCGAATGCGATTGATCGCCTCCTGCGCGCGGATGTTGACCGGATGTGTCGGGTCCTGGCCGGTTGCGAGTTTGTACGAAAACTCGGGGGCCGCCATCGCGCTTCGCGAGATGCTCCATAACGGCGCGGCGGCGGATAAGGTCGCACCGGCCTTCAGAAAGGTGCGGCGGCTGATGCCCTGCGGGGCGTTCGAACGGGTTGTCATGGTGTCTTCCTCCAATGCTGGATCGCGCGTCGTTATGGTTTTGGAATCTGAACCGCGGCGGCTGCACGTGTTGCTCGCCGCGGTCGTCTGTTCTCTACTACGTGGTCTCCATCGCCGCCGCCGGCCTCCCGCCCAACGGCCCGTCCTGCCGTTGGGCGTCAGCCGTGAATCAGCATGCCACCGTTCACATCGATCACCGCGCCGGTGATATACGACGACAGGTTCGACGCGAGGAACAGGAAGGCGCCGGCCACATCGTCAGGTACGCCCAGACGATTAAGCGGAATGCCCGCGAGAATTTCGCCACGCTTGTCGTCGCTGATCTTGCCTGCGTTGATGTCGGTCTGGATCAGGCCCGGCGTCACACAGTTCACGCGAATGCCGTCGTTGCCGAGTTCGCGCGCCATGGCTTTGGCAAGGCCCAGCACGCCGGCTTTCGCCGCCGAGTAATGCGGGCCGCCGAGAATGCCGCCGCCGCGCTGCGCCGATACCGACGACATGCAGCCGATCGAGCCGCTCTTCTGTTTCTTCATCTGCGGCACGACCGCTTGCGACAGATACAACACGCCGCGCAGATTGACGTCGAGGATACGGTCCCAGCTTTCCGGGTCGATCTCGAGCAGCTTGGCGGCCTGGGTAATGCCGGCGTTGTTGATCAGGATATCGATCGAACCAAAATCGGCGACCGTGCGTTCGACAGCAGCCTGGCAGGCGCCACGGTCGGTCACGTTGCACACATAGCCGCGATGTTCGGGTCCGATCGACGCTGCGGCTTCGACCGCGGCATTTTCGTCGAGGTCGAAAATGGCGATGCGTGCGCCGTGCGCCGCGAACATGCGGGCGGTCGCCATACCGATGCCGCGCGGCGACGCGCCGCCGGAAATGACGGCGACCTTGCCGTCGAGTAAACGTGACTCTGCCATGATGCGGATCTCCTGAATATGAAGCTTATGGTTTGCTAAATTGTTTGCTATCGGTAAGTGCGCGTATTTGCGGCGCCTACCCGCCTTGATGAACCTTTACCGCAACCACCCTTTGATCGTGTCGCACATCGCCTCGGTGGAAATGCCGTAGCGGTCGTGCAAGGTCGGTAGCGCACCTGCGTCAAGAAACGCGTCGGGCAAGCCGATCTGACGGAACGGCGGCGTGACGCCATTGGTCAGCAGCACTGCCGCCACCGCTTCGCCCAGGCCACCGATCACCGTATGGTTCTCCGCCACCACGACAAGGCGGCCGGAACGGCGCGCTTCGCGCAGCAGCGTGGCGGTGTCGAGCGGCTTGATGGTCGGCACGTGCAGCACACCTACGTCGACGCGATCGGCGGCCAGCGCCTTCGCCGTTTCCAGCGCGCGCATCGTCATGATCCCGGACGAGATGATCAGCACCTCGGCGCCGTCGCGCAGCAGCTTCGCTTTGCCAAGTTCGAACTGGTAGTCGTATTCGTCGAGCACGACCGGCACGTTGCCGCGCAACAGTCGCGCATACACCGGCCCGCGATGGTCGGCGATGGCCGGCACCATCTGCTCGATTTCGATGGCATCGCACGGGTCGATCACCGTGAGGTTCGGCATCGCACGAAACAGGGCGAGGTCTTCCGCCGCCTGGTGGCTCGGGCCGTAGCCGGTGGTGAGGCCGGGCAAGGCGCAGACGATCTTGACGTCGAGGTTGTCCTCGGCAATCGCCTGATGGATGAAGTCATAAGCACGGCGTGCGGCGAACACGGCGTAGGTGGTGACGAACGGCTGCGCGCCTTCGTGCGCCATGCCGGCCGCGGCGCCCATCAGCAGTTGCTCGGCCATGCCCATCTGGTAATAGCGCTCCGGGTATTCCTTCGCGAACAGATGCAGGTCGGTGTACTTGCCGAGATCGGCCGTCATGCCGACCACTTCGGGGCGGTTACGCGCCAGTTCGACCAGTGCGTGGCCAAACGGGGCCGAGCGGGTGATCTGCCCTTCACCTGCAATCGAGGCGATCATCGCCGACGTTTTCAGACGTGGTTTCGGTACGGCGGCGCTCATACGGTTCTCCCGGCTTCCAGCGCCTGCAGCGCGAGTTGCCACTCGTGCGCATCGACGCGGATAAAGTGATTTTTCTCGCGCGCTTCGAGGAACGGCACGCCACACCCCATCCGCGTATCGCAGACGATGATTCGCGGTTGCGCTTCCGGATGCGCGTGCGCTGCATCGAACGCGGCGACGACGGCCGCGAGATCGTTGCCGTCCACGCGTTGCACGAACCAGCCGAACGCCTGCAGTTTGTCGACCAGCGGCTCGAACGCCATGACGCTCGACGACGGGCCGTCGGCCTGCTGATTGTTGACGTCGACCATCGCGATCAGGTTGTCGAGCTTCCAGTGAGCCGCCGACATCAAGCCTTCCCAGATCGCGCCTTCATCGAGTTCGCCGTCGGAGAACAGCGTGTAGACGCGGGCATCCGAGCCTTTGCGCTTCAGACCCAGGCAGCGGCCCACCGCGATCGTCAGTCCCTGCCCGAGCGAGCCGCCGGACATCTCCATGCCGGGCGTATAGCTCGCCATACCGGACATCGGCAGACGGCTGTCGTCGCTGCCGTAGGTTTCCAGTTCTTCGTCGGCGATGATGCGGGCCTCAATCAGCGCGGCGTACAGCGCGATGGCGTAGTGACCGTTCGATAGCAAAAAGCGGTCGCGGCCTTCCCATTCGGGGTCGTCGGCGCGATAGCGCATGGCGCGGAAATAGGCGACGGCGAGGACATCGGCGATATCGAGCGCCTGGCCGATATAACCCTGCCCCTGCACTTCGCCCATGCGCAGCGCGTTGCGGCGAATCTGATAGGCGTGCTCCGCGAGTTGGGCGTACGGCGCGGTTTCGCTAGTGGTCACTGTTTGTCTCCTTATGGATCGCTTTGCAGGGGCCGCTGTGATGCCGATCCCAGTGACTCAAGCGTAATCTCGCGCTCACACGCGCTCAAACGAATTAAGATGGGCCAATGGATGAATTCAATTCACCTTGATGCTGCCATGCACAATCGCGTCACCTTCAAGTCGATACAGGCATTCGAGGCCGCCGCGCGGCTCTCGTCGTTTGCGCTCGCAGCAGACGAACTGTTTGTCACGCCCTCAGCCGTCAGCCATCAGATCAAGCTGCTGGAAGAGCAATTGAGCATTCGTCTGTTTCATCGGCTGCACCGCACGGTGATCCTGACGGACTACGGGCGGCAATACGCTGAGGAAATCACCGCGGCGTTCGCGCGGATCGACTCAGCCACCCGCGAGATCGGGCGCGCCGCCAAGAGCGACATCCTCACGATCCATTGCACGCCCAGCTTTGCGACTCAATGGCTGATGCCGCGCATCGCGCGTTTCAGCGCGGCGCATCCGGATATCGACGTACGGTTGAATGCCTCGTCAGAGGCGGTGGATCTGATCTCGGAAGCGGTGGATATCGACATCCGCTACGGTCCGAGAAAGCTGCAGCCGGCCGGCACGATGGTGCTCGAATTGCCGCCCGAGACGATCGTGCCGTTGTGCTCGCCCGCGCTTATGGCTGGAGAGCATCCGCTGCGCAGCGTCGCGGATTTACCGCACCATGCGCTGATTCATAGCGAGGGGTGTCTGGTCGGATGGAGGGACTGGATGCGTCTTTATCGGAAGACGCGGCTCGATATTGGACGCGGTCCGCGTTTCGATCGATCGTTCATGGCGATCAGCGCGGCGGTGGACGGCTTGGGCGTCTGCCTCGAAAGCCTGCTTCTGGCGCAGCGCGAACTGGAAACGGGGCGACTCGTGGCGCCGTTCGGACTGGAAGGGCTCCCTGTGCACGGCTATACGTTGAACCTGCTGAAATCTCGCGCCGAATTACCGAAGCTGCATAGCTTCCAGGATTGGCTGTTTGCGGAACTTGAGAAGTGATGCGCGTGCGGCACTGATCCGGCATGCGCAATGCGCTGCCGGCGACAGTGCCGACTACCGGCCTTTAAGATTTGCCTTTGAGGGTGAACGGCGCCAACAGTGACCGTACGTCGACCTGCTGCCCCTGGAGCAGAAGCAGCCTCGCGTGAAGCACCGTGTTCTCGAGAACGAGCTTGGCGGTGCTCAGCAGATACAGCGCATGGATATCGGAGATCGACATGTTGCCTGCTTCGACCTGGTGGTGACGCTCGACAAGTGAACTCATGACGAGCCGCCTGAGTTCCTGCTCTCCGAATGGAAGGTCCGCGTAGTCGATCGGGTCGTCGGCTTCGACTTCCCGCAGCAGTTCCACCAGCGTTTCAGTGCTCACGTCCATGTGCAGGCTCCACGTTGTCGTTCAAGACCAGCATAGCCAAACAGAGTCACCAGCACTGACAGCCTACCGTTTCTATTTAAGGGAGTCCAGCTTGAGCAGAGCAGTAGAATGCTCCGGATACGGAGGGGCACGCCATGGCAAGAATAACGAGTGTCGGCATTGAACAACTGCGCCCGCTGCAGGCAACGGTCGGCATGCTGGAAGTCGATGCAAAACGGAAGCGCCTGCTGGCCATGGATGCAAAGTCTTTGAGAGACTTTCTGAAAAGCGCACCGATTCCGACCGTCATTGGCAAGCATGACAGGCACTACGTCATCGACCACCACCACCTCGCGCGTGCGCTGTGGGATGGCGGTATCGCGAAAGCGTTCGCCGAGGTCGTAGCGGACCTGTCGCGGCTGCCGGACGCGAAGTTCTGGGACACCGTGATTGAAAGGCGCTGGGTACATCCCTACGATGAGCGCGGCATCCTGCGAGCCATTTCCTCGATCCCCGATGAGGTTTCCGCCCTCACGGACGATCCGTACCGCAGCCTCGCCGCGTTTGTGCGTGACGCGGGCGGCTATCTGAAGACACCGGAACCCTTCGCGGAATTTCAGTGGGCGGACTTTTACCGCACACGTATGCCGATCTGGACGAGCGAATCGCAGTTCAAGGCAGCCGTGGAGCAGGCAGTCCACCTTGCGTGGAGCCCCGACGCCCGGACACTGCCGGGCTTCAAGTCCCGCCGCGTGAAATAGCGTCGAAATAATCGCCGGCAAAGAAACGGTTCGACGCCCCGAAATGTAAGTCGCCGGAGCGTCGAACCGCAGCGAAGCGCAACTTATCCTCGCCGCTTCTTCTTCAACTCGATCGTTTCGAACAACTCATAGTTCTGCGTCGGCGTTTGATCCGCACCCGGCGCGTGGTAGTAGTTCATCGTAATCGTGGTCTCGCCACCCGGATGGCCCGGATCATGATCGAACACCGCGATACCGTAGCCCGTACCGGTATCCCGTTGCGCCGACCACACTGCATCTTCAACGGCATCCGCGCCGGCACGCACAAAGGTACCCGCGGTCGTCCCGGCAACCGGACGATTCGGCCGCGTGAAAATGCGCGCCTGCGGCAAGCCGGTACCGAGATCCACCCCGTACACATCGAGCGGCGCACTCGTGCCGCCACCGCCGAGAATCAGGTGAATCGTGCCGTGACTCGTATCGAACGTCGATGCCCCCGACGACACCGCCGACATCACCGGCCGCGGCTGCAATGTATCGACCACGCGTCCCGTAGCGATATCGGTGCCCTTGTTGTGATTACAGCCGCGCACGGGATAGCTACGCTCGTAGTCATGATCATGCCCGCACAGCACCAGATCGACACCGTAGCGGTCGAACAGCGGCAGCCACGCTTCGCGGATACCCTTGTCGGAACCGTTGCCGGTCTTCGATGAACTCAGCGCGTCCTGATGCATCTGCACGACGATCCAGTCGACTTCGTCGTCTTCCGCCGCCCGGCGCAATGTCTTCTCGAGCCAGCGGGTCTGCTCGCCCTCGCTATAGCCACGCACATAGAGTGACGTGCCAGGCTGAATCGGCGGATTGCCGGTACTCGCCACCGGCACGAGAGGATTCGGGCCGGCTACGAACGCAGCAGCATCCTGATAGACCACGTCATCAGCATCGAGCGAAATGAAGAGTACCGAGCTCACGCGGAAGCTGTACCAGCGTCCCTGGAAGCGCGTGTGATTCTCCGGCAGCGTGTAGCGCGAGAGATACGAGGCGAGGCCCTGTTCGCCGTTGTGGAATTCGAGCTCGTGATTGCCCGGACATGGCATCCACGGACGGTTCGACGCCGAGGTCTGGCAGTTGTTGCCGAAATCGCGCCATACGTCCGGCTGGTGCGTCGGGTTCAGATTGGCGTAGCAGAGATCGCCGTTGAGCAGGTGGAACAGCGGCTGAAATCGCTCGACGGCCTGAACCGCGAAACGGCTCTGCGGCGACGACAGGACCCAGCCGGTGTTGGGCGTCGCGAGATCGCCGTAGCTCGTCCAGCGAAATGGCGCGCGGCCGCGGGGCGCAGTGCGGAAGCTCGCGGTGAAGGGCTGAGCCGCGTTGCTGTCGTTGTCGGCGCTCACCTCGTACTCGTAGCTCGTGTCGGCCTTCAGGCCACGCAGACGCGCGTGATAGGTGAACACGACTTCGCCGTTGAGGCCATCGGTATAGGTGCTTTGCACGCCGTGCACCGTTACTCTCGCCCCGCCCCCGCCGCTTAACCGCACTTGCGGATTGACCGCCGGCGCCGGCGACGCCCACGACACGGTCACTTCGCTCGTCGGATCGTTGCCCCATGTCAGGTGGATCTGCTCCGGCGTACCGTCGGGCGTGCCGTTCGCGGCCCGCGCCGCCGACGCGAGCGTGCCCGCGGCCGTCGCGAGGCTCGATGCGCCCGCAAACTTCAGAAAGCCACGGCGCGAGACGATGGTAGCGCCCTGATCGGTCGGCAAATCCTTGTCGATTTTCTTGTTTGTCATGTCGGGTTTTTGTATGGGGGTGGAAGGTCGGCAACGCGGACGGCGAGCGCACGGCGCGATATGCGCCGCGCGTGCCGTGCCGGACCAGGGTGCGACAGAAGTGACAGGGCATCCTAGTCGCGAAGCTATGACAGCGAGATGAAATGGCTGGACGTGGGCGGTGCCGTGCCGCCTCTTTCGGGATAGACTACGCCGCGTCGGCGCGGTGCATCGCGCCGCCCGACCGCCGTGACCATTCAGTCGATAGACGGTGTAGAAGCCGCCCAATTAACGTCGTAAAAACCCTCATGGCGGCCCAAATCACCGCATCGCGATCGACCCGTTGGCCGCGCTGAAACCCCTCGCTTACCCTGCCCACTCATTAAGGGGCTGCATCCCTCACCCCGCCGCCGTGTAAACTGCTGACTTTTTTGACTCTGGTGGTATGGTGCAAGCCCCACAGCGCACAGCTTTCAGTGGCCCGGCGCTCATTCGTTTACTTGCTCGCCTGACCGACGTCGATGTTCCCGAATCCAGCCAGTCGCTTTCGGACCGGCTAAGCCAATGGCTCGGCTGGACCGACGCGATCGCGTTGTCCTCGGCGCTGAGCAACGCTCCGCCTGCCGTCGCCGCCGGCGCACGCGCCTTCAGCGACGCTGAAGAGAGCGAGTGCGCCCGCGTGCGCGCATCGTTGGCGGATGCCATCGTCGGCGATAGCATGTTTGCCGTCGCGAGGCGTCGCGGCTCGGCGGCGCAGGGGTTCCCGCAAGGCGCCCCGGCGGATGCGCCAGTCGATTACGCGGTTTTTCGTCAGCGCTACCTCTCCTTGCAACAGTCGATGGAGACGGGCATCGGCACCCTGCGCGCCCGCCTGCGGGCCATGCTGGCCGCCAGAACGCCCGCCATGGCCCGGCTCGCGGTGGTGGACGCCGTGATGGAGCGAGCGCTCAGCGAGCGTGAGCGGAGTCTGCTGGCCGCCGTGCCCGGCTTGCTCAAGGGGCACTTCGACCGCTTGCGCGAGGCGGAGCAACAGACGCTGGCCGACGCCGAAGCCTCGGGGGACGCCGCAACCGTCCCACCCGCCACACCCGCCGCACCCGGCACGTGGCTGAACACGTTCCGCAAGGATATGCAGAGCGTGTTGCTGGCCGAACTGGATGTTCGTTTACAACCGGTCGAAGGGCTGCTCGCCGCCCTTCGCACCTGCTAACTGGGACACTATGTCCAGATATCTCAATCTCGTTGTTTTTCTGGTCGGTCTGGCCGCGGTGTGCTGGATCGGTGGCGGCTACGTCGGCTCGAATGTGCTGGCGTTGGCGGTCACGCTGTTGATTGGCACCTGCTACCTGGCAGGCGCGCTCGAGCTGCGGCGCTACAGCCAGGCCACGTCCACGCTGGCGCGTGCGGTTGCGGGCCTGTCCGGGCCGCCGCCCAGCCTGGGCGGCTGGCTTGAGCCCTTGCATCCGAGCCTGCGCAATGCGGTGCGCCTGCGCGTCGAAGGCGAGCGTGTGGCCTTGCCGGGCCCGGCGCTGACGCCGTATCTGGTCGGTTTGCTCGTGTTGCTGGGCATGCTCGGCACGCTTCTCGGCATGGTGGCGACCTTGCGGGGCACCGGCATGGCGCTGGAAAGCGCGACGGACCTGCAAGCTATCCGCGATTCGCTCGGCGCGCCGGTCAAGGGACTGGGCTTCGCGTTCGGCACGTCGATTGCGGGCGTGGCCACATCCGCGATGCTGGGACTGCTTTCGGCGTTGTGCCGGCGTGAACGGATCGATGCCGCGCAGTTGCTCGACGTGAAGATCGCGACGACCTTGCGCATCTACTCGCAGACCCATCAGCGCGAGGAAAGCTTCAAGCTCCTGCAGCGGCAGGCCGAGGTGATGCCCACGCTCGTCGATCGTCTGCAGGCAATGATGACGGCCATCGAACAACAGAGCCTCGCCTTGAGCGAGCGGCAGCTCGCCAGCCAGGACGCTTTCCACGGCAGAGCCGAAGCCACCTATACGCGCCTTGCTGCGTCCGTTGAACAGTCGTTGAAGGAGAGCGTCGCCGAAAGCACCCGCGCCGCCAGCGCGGCGCTGCAGCCGGTCATGGCGGCCACGTTGGCGGGTCTCGCGCGCGAGACGGCCGCGATGCACGACACCGTCACGCACGCCGTCCAGCGACAGTTGGACGGGCTCTCGACCGGATTCGAGGCAACCACCTCCACCGTCGCGGGCATCTGGAACAAGGCGCTTGAGGGGCAGCAGCAATCGAACGAGGCGCTCACCCGGCATCTGGGCACGTCGCTGGATCGATTCACCGAGACCTTCGAGCAACGCTCGGCCGGCTTGCTGGAAGGCGTCTCCGCGCGGCTGGAAACAACGGCGGGCAGCGTGTCGGCAGCGTGGAACGAGGCGCTGTCACGGCAAGAACAGGTCGGCGAGAATCTGGCGGGACACAACCAGCAAGCTTTGGCGGCGGCCGCTGCGACCTTCGAGCAGCACTCGGCGTCACTGCTACGCGCAGTGGGCCAATCGCATACGGACTTGCAGACGGAATTGGCCGCGCGAGATCAGCAACGATTGGCGATCTGGACCGAGACGCTCGGTTCAATGGCCGCTACGCTGAACAAGGAATGGGAGCAGGCGGGCACGCTTAGCGCGAGCCGGCAGCAGGAGATCTGCGATGTACTCGCACAGACCGCGCGCGACATCTCGGCCCAAACACAAGCACACGCGAGCAGCACGATCGCCGAGATCGACCGGCTTGTGCAAGTGGCTGCGGATGCCCCCAAGGCCGCCGCAAACCTGCAGGCGGAACTCGCCGCACGAGACCAGCAGCGGCTGGCCGCCTGGACCGAGACACTCGGCTCCATGGCCACGACGCTGAGCAAGGAGTGGGAGCAGGCCGGCACGCGCAGCGCGAGCCGGCAGCAGGAGATCTGCGACACGCTGGCGCAAACCGCACGCGACATCTCCGCTCAAACACAGGCGCACGCGAGCAGCACGATCGCCGAGATCGGCCAGCTTGTGCAAGCCGCGTCGGAAGCTCCGAAGGCTGCAGCCGAAGTGGTCGCCGAATTGCGTCAGAAGCTCTCCGACAGCATGGTCCGCGACACCGCGATGCTGGACGAGCGTAGCCGCCTGCTGGCAACGCTGGAAACCCTGCTCGATGCCGTCAACCATGCGTCCACCGAACAGCGCACCGCCGTCGACGCGCTCGTCGCCACATCGGCGGATCTGCTGGATCGTGTCGGCACCCGTTTCACCGACAAGGTCGAACTCGAAACCGGCAAGCTGGGCGCGGTGGCCGCGCAGGTCACCGGCAGCGCCGTCGAAGTGGCGAGCCTCGGCGAAGCATTCGGCGCGGCCGTCCAAGTGTTCGGCGAGTCGAACACCACGCTGGTCGCGCATCTGCAGCGTATCGAAGCCGCGTTGGACAAGTCCCTCGCGCGCAGCGACGAACAGTTGGCCTATTACGTTGCCCAGGCACGAGAAGTCATCGACCTGAGCATGATGTCGCAGAAGCAGATCGTCGAAGACATGCAGCACCTCGCCGGCAAGCGGGCGTCTGTCGGAGCTGAAGCGGCATGAGCGAGGAAATCGACGGCGGCGTGGAGACCACGGCGCCCATCTGGCCAGTCTTCGGCGACCTGATGTCGGTGTTGCTGGGCGCGTTCGTGCTGATCCTGGTGGGTGTCATCGGTGTGCAACTGGAACTCTCGACCCGGCTTGCGCAAGAGGTCAAGCAGCGTCAGATGGAAACGCAGCGCCGCAAGACCCTGGAGCAGGCGCTGGCGGGACCGCTGGCAGCGGGGCGTGTCACGCTGGTCAACGGACGCATCGGCATCAACGGCAGCGTGCTGTTTGCACTGAACTCCGACCAATTGCAGCCCGAAGGCCGGGACGTCCTGAAGAGCCTGGCGGGGCCGCTCTCCGCCTACCTCCGGGCCAATGACCAGATCCTGATGGTGAGCGGCTTTACCGATGACCGGCAGGTACGGGAAGCTAACCGTCGCTTTGCCGACAACTGGGAGCTCTCGGCCCAGCGCGCGCTGACGGTGACCCGTGCGTTGATCGATGCAGGCGTTCCCGCCTCGTCCGTATTTGCGGCCGCGTTCGGCTCGCAGCAGCCCGTCAGCACGAATGCCGACGACCAGGGCCGGGCGAAAAACCGGCGCGTGGAAATAGCGCCGGTCCCGAGGCCTTCGAGCGCAACGGTGAAGCCTCGTGAGTAGTGTGAGTCATATGAGTACTAGCGCTAGCGAAGTGACAGGCGGCGCCCGGGCAACGCTCGACGCATGGCGCGAGCGCGGCGCCGATCGCCTGGATCCCATCCGCTTTCATTTCATCGAGGCGCTGGATAGGCGGGCAGCGGGTCATAGCGGCGAGGCGCGGCGTCTCCTGGATGAGAGGCTCGCCAAACTGATCGAGGCGTATGCGGTCGATCTCGAGCACGCTGCATCCAAGGCTGGCGATGCCGACATCGACACCAAGGCATCATCCGGCGAAGCCATTCGCGGAGCGCTGGCCGGACTGGTCGACTACATCGCCAGTCACGCGCCTGCCGACGGTAACGCCCTCACAGCGGGTAGCGTCGCGCCTCGGCCATCGTCCTATCCGGAACTGGAGGCGCTCGACTACTTCAGGGAGACCTGGTCCAAGGTCCGGTCCGAGAAACAGTTGCGGCAGTCGCTGAAGAAAGCGCCGGGCAATGCCGGTCCGCTCAACTCAAGCAGTCTCGTACATCGATCGCTCTCGTTGATGAGCGAGTTGTCGCCGGGGTATCTCCAGCAGTTCCTGTCGTACGTCGACGCCTTGTCGTGGATGGAGCAGATGAACGGCGGCGGTACGTTGCCGGCTAAAGATGCGCCTCGCGCCGCAAGCGCCAAAAAGAATACCAGGGGCAAATCGCGTTAGCGCGAGGGCAGATCTGTCGAGCCCCTGGGCCACCACAATCCGGCCAAAAGCAATCCCCCGGTTTGCGCCGCTTTAACATCCGAAATCGCGATTTAGCAGAAATACTCTACTTGGGATAATCAGATTGTACTGGCTAGTTAAAATCTGAAAATGCCCGAATCCCCGCTGTCTGATGAAGATTGGCAACGCATTGCCCACCTGTTCCACCACGACACCACACCGAGAGTCGGCCGACCACGGCGAGATCCGCGTGAGATCGTGAACGCCATACTGTGGATTGTTCGCAATAACGAAAAGTGGCAGCGTCTCCCCGCAAGCTTTCCGCCATCGCAAACCTGCTACATCAAATGGCTGGAGTGGCGACGCGCCGGCATGATGTCGAAGGTCTTCGCCGAACTTGGCATGAACGAGCAGTTGGAGTGTTCAAACGGCACGCAATGTTGAAGTGGTAAAACCGGACAGGAAGAATCGAAACGCCGCGGATCACATCTATCCGCAGGTTGCGCTGGCCAACGCTCGTCATGTTCGAGCCGAAGTCCACTTCACGAATACCGCACCGACCTCCCGCAAGACAGCCTCCCGACCGGGCATGTCAAGCGCGGGCGCATCGTAATAGGCTGCGATCAAAAGCGGTGTGCTGCGCGCGGGCGTCGATTCCGGCTCACCATAAAAAACGGGCCAGTCCTATGTAGAACTGGCCCGCTCACAGCGAAAAAATCACGCCTGAGGATTCGTACCGTCTGCGGCCTGAGCGTTGTCGGCGTCGTCCTGCTTCTCGCCGTCTTTCTTCTCGACTAGCGACTCCAATGCACCGGCGCCTTCAAAGCCTGCAACCGCTGCAATGCCTTTCGTTAGCAAACCTGCTTCCGGATCGACTTTTTCTGCTGCTTCAACGGCCGCTACTGCACCAGCGATCTTGCCTACTTCGTCCAAGAGTCCCATTTCGCCCTCCGCGAGAAAAAGTGAAATGCCATCCTCTCACGAACTCCGCGGCTTGTCGCCAAATGTAAAATTGACTTACCAGTTTGCGGCCGCCCCGAAATGACATTGAAAGAAATGTCCACTCCGTACGCCTAAATCGCCTTCGTCACCGGCGCGGTGGCCGCCGGATCGGTGATGCTGGTGTGGCCTGTTTCCACATGACCTGCAATGCGCCGCAACCAGCCCGCATTGCCTGCAACCGTCAATTGAAAGTCATACCACTGGCTGCTGCATGACAGGTCCCAATGCGCCTCCACACTGCTCCCCGCGGGCACGGTCAGCGTGCGCGGCGCCTGTCCATAGGCGACGTCGGCCGCGGTGACCGTGAGCGGCGCGCTCCCTGCGTTTGACAGCGTCACGTAGACATTGCCGTTGGCCACGTCGTAACAGGTCACGACATCCGGCTTTGCCGCGGCATCCGCGGTGGACGAGCCCGCGAAGCGCCGGAAATAGCCGTTCGGGCCATAGACGTTCACCATATAGTTACCGTTCACGTCGAATGCCCACGTATCGGTCAACTGCTTGCCGGCTTCGACGGTGTAGCGACGCGGCATTGCAGTCGGGTCGCCCGTGTACACCCAGAAATGCGCGCCCTGCGTGCCGGTGTTCGCAAACGTCAGCACATACCCTTGCGACTGCAACAGCCCATTCACATGCAATTCATACGGCAACGCCCGCGCGGGACGCGTGCCCGCCTCCTGCGCCGTCACCAGTTGCTGAGCAGTGCTGGCCGGCGCAGCCTGCGCCGTGGAACGCGCGCATTGCAGATCGGCCTGTGCGACGTAGGTTTGCGTGCTCGGCAGCGGCGGCACGGTCGAATCCGATTTCGAAAAGTCGAGCGCCGTGGTCAGGTCGCCGCAAACGGCTCGGCGCCACGGTGAGATATTGGTCTCGACTACGCCGAAACGCTTTTCGATGAATTGCAGCACCGACGTATGATCGAACACCTGCGAGCAAACAAAACCACCCTTCGACCACGGCGACACGACCGTCATCGGTACGCGCGGCCCGAGGCCGTACGGCAGGTTGTCGGCAGTATAAGTGCCGGCCTGCGTCGCGGTCACGACGTTGTGCCGTTCGAGCGAGATGTCCACGGTGCTCATGCCGGAGCCGGGCACCGTAGGCGCCTGCGGCGGCACCACGTGATCGAAGAAACCGTCGTTCTCGTCGTACATGATGAACAGGACGGTCTTGCTCCACACGTCGGGATTCGACGTCAGCGCGTCGAGGATCGTCGAGATGTAATTGGCGCCATAGAGCGGCGTGAATTTCGGATGCTCCGAATACGCGGCGGGCGGCAACAGCCAGGACACCTGCGGCAATGCACCGGCCTGCACGTCGGCCTTCAACTGTGTCAGCGTGCGTGTGCTCATGCCACGGTTCTGCAGCGACGAACCCGCCGGTGCGTTCACGAAATTCTGGAACGAGGCCAGCATGTTCGTGCCGTAGTTGCCGCTGAAATTGTCGAAGCCGGTGCCCTGCTGATAGATCTGCCAGGAGATGCCGGCCGTTTCCAGCCGCTCGGGATACGTGGTCCAGTTGAAAGGCTGCAGCTTGATGGTATCGAACTGGTTGTCGATGTAGTCGGTGTTGTCGAGTAAAGGGCCGCCACCCGTGGCAAGCGGGTCGACCATCCCCGTCATTAAATACATGCGGTTCGGGTGCGTGTTACCCGGAATTGAACAGAAGTAGTTGTCGCACACAGTGAAGGCGTCGGCGAGCGCGTAGTGGAACGGAATGTCCTCGCGCACGTGATAGCCCATCGTCATGTTGGTCTTCTGCACGGCCCACTTGTCGGCACGGCCGCTGTCGATCGCGCCGTGCGTGGTGGCCCACGTATGCGGCAAGCCGCCGATGCACTGCGCGTTGACGTTCGGATTGGTCGTGTCGTAGCGGAACGGCGCGATCACCTTCGTCTGATCCTCCTGACGCGGCTGGAACCAAACCGGCTGGCCATTCGGCAGCGTCACGGGGAAACGGTCGTTATAACCGCGCACACCGCTCAGATGACCGAGATAGTGATCGAACGAGCGGTTCTCCTGCATGAACACGACAATGTGCTGCACGTCCTGGATCGTGCCCGTGACCGAACTCGGTTCGATTGCCAACGCCTTGCGAATCGATTCGGGAAACAGGGTGGTGGCGGCTGTCGCGCCAGCCAGTCCGGCGGACAGTTTCAGAAAATCTCGACGAGTTTTGGTGACCATGCGGTGGACCTAATTTGAATTCTGGACTCAGGAGGCGGGCGGCACGAAGCCAGGCGGGCAACTCATGCGCGCATTCGCGACGGTGGCGTTGCCGCATGCTGCCTTGACCGGCGTGGACGATACGCCGTCGCCGCATGCGCTGAGCAGCGCTGCCGCAGCAATAGAACAGACGAGCGCAAAAAGCCGGAATGCCGACGTCGGCATGGAAGTCTCCGTGGAAATAAACGACGGACGCGATCGCGCGTCAGCAACCGCCGCGCTCTGGCGCAAGCGGTGCCGAGACAATAGTTTCGATTTATTACATGCGAGTGTCGTGCTGGAAAGCAGGTGGACTACGTGTAATCGCTAGCGCCTAGGTGGCTGCGGGTTATTCGCGGGATTAGTATCGAACCGGGCGACGCTTTTAATGCCATCGTCACCGGCGAGTGCCGTCAATTCAGCTTCCATCACGTCGGTGATTTCCTTGCCGTATATCTCGTCGCCATTCACGTAGACAGTGAATGATTGCAAGTACTTCGCTTTCTTCTCCGGGTTTTCGATTGTCTGCCGGGTCCATTGATAAAGCGGATAGTTTTCCAGGCCCTGCTTTTCCGCTTCACTCACGTAGTCGGCGAAAGCGTCGAACTGACATTTCAAGGTCGCGTTGTGCTTGCGCAGCACATTGCGAAGCGCAGCATGCGAGGCACCGGCCGGGTCAGTACGCAGATCGTTTGCAAGTTCGGGTGAGACGGTGATTCTTAGCTGGAATTGCCATGTGGGTTCCATGTGGACCTCGGTATCGAATCATGAGCGCGCGCTAGCGGAGATGAGTCAGTGCTATTGGCAGTAGTCCAATTTCCTGGCATCGACCGGTTAATGCTGAATTACTCCGCCGATACATCTCGCATAATAGTATTACGGAACGCTTTCAATTACAAAAAGAGAATAACTCTTCAGTCAATTTTTCTCCGGACTTGCCGATAACACGTGAACTGCCTTTACATAAGCGTCGAGGCGGTCGGCCACCTCATTTTGACCATAACCAAAGAGGCATTAGAAGCCCATGTTTGCTCTGCGAAGGATTCTCCTTTTAGCCCCCATTGCCGCGCTCGCCGCGTGCTCGGTTGTCGCGCCACCCTATTCGGCTTCTGTCGACAATATCCAGACGCTGAAGAACGCATCTCCCGTAGCAACGCGTCTCGGCGCTTTCACCAACGACCCAACCGATGGCAATCACTCATCGGTGCAACTGCGTGCAAATAGCATGCGCTCGCCCGTTGGCGATTCGTTTGCCCAATACCTTTCGAGTGCTCTACAGCAGGAACTGACGATCGGCCGTGCGCTTTCACCCGACGCCAAGGTCGAACTGAGCGGCGTGCTGCTGAAGAATAACGTCGATGCCAACATCGGTACAGCCACGGGCACGATCTCCGCGCGCTTCATCGTCAAGCGTGGTGCCGAGGTGCGATACGACAGCGTGAAAACCGCCACGACGCAATGGGATTCGTCGTTCGCAGCCGCGATCGCGATTCCGCGGGCGACCCAGGAGTATCCGCTTATCGTCCAGAAACTGCTCGCGTCGCTCTATGCGGATCCCGCGTTCATGCAAGCCATCCATTAATCCCTCTTTTCTCAACGAGCAGAAATCATCATGAAGCTGATCCACTTTATTCGCAGTATCGCGGTCACCGGCGCCATTGCGTCGCTCGCAGGTTGCGCACACGACATCACCATCTCCGGCGACCCGGCAGCGCTCACAGCAACATCCACTACCGCAGCAAACTCGACAGCGCAAACGCAGCCGATCAACAAGACGGTTGGGCTCGTCATCACCGACGACCTGCGCGCAAAGGAAGTTGTCTCGCCAGGCGGTGGTGGCGACAAGGTGGCCTACAAACCGTATCGCGATCTGGAGCTCCCGATCTACGTCGAACTCGGCCAGGTGTTCAGCAATGTTGTGAAGCTGAATGCCGCGCCTGATCAGGCAACCGTCCAGGCAAAAAGCCTGAGCTATGTCGTCACACCGACCATCTCGACAACATCGTCATCGCCGAGCCTCCTGACCTGGCCGCCGACCGACTTTTCGGTGACGCTCGTGTGTACCGTGACCGATCCGACCGGCAAGCTCGTGACGAAAAAGGAAGTGACCGGCAACGGCCACGCGGAGTTTGGCGAATTCAAGCGCAACTTCGGTCTCGCCGCACAGCGCGCGACGATTGACGCCGTGCAGAAGTTGCAGGCAGCTATGCAGGATTCGCCGGAACTGCGTCAGTAAGAGCAGGCCGCCATGATCGGCGCCCGCTGGATTCAGCGGGCGCATCACCTTAAAACTGCTGTCAGACAAGCAGTCCATCAGCACACTGCTCGCAATCCAGCAATTTGAACCCCCGCCCCGACCCATAGAGCAACGCGGCAGGACGCCCGCCTCGATGGCATAGCTCGTGCTTTGTAGTCCATATGGTCAAGAGCCCAATCGCTCTGCCTTACTCCACCTATCGACTCAAGAGCAGGCGCATGACATCACAAAACTCGCGTGAAAAACTCCCGCTTTCGTACGGCACCGACTATGAACAGTTGGCTGCCAGGTTCAGGCCCATCTTCACCCGGATCGCGGAAGGCGCGCTCGAACGCGAACGCACTCGTGCGCTGCCGTACGAGCAGATTGTCTGGTTGAAGGAAGCAGGGTTCGGCGCAGTCAGAGTGCCGCGTGAATACGGCGGCGCCGGTGCGTCGCTTCCGCAGCTCGTGCAACTCCTGATCGAACTGGCCGAGGCCGATTCGAGTTTGCCGCAAGCGTTGCGCGGCCATTTCGCCTTCGTCGAAGACAGAATCAACGCAGCACCCGGCGCTGCACAGGAAAAATGGCTGCAACGCTTCGTGGCGGGCGAGATCGTCGGTAATGCGTGGACCGAAGTCGGCGCGGTCAAGATCGGCGACGTGATTACGCGTGTCTCGCGGCACGGCAATCAGTGGGTCGTCAACGGAACCAAGTACTACAGCACGGGCAGCATTTTTGCCGACTGGATCGACGTCTACGCGCAGCGCGACGACAACGGCGCCGACGTCATCGCGGCAGTGAGCACGCACCAGTCAGGCATTAAACAAAGCGACGACTGGGATGGCTTCGGTCAACGTACCACCGGAAGTGGGACGTCCGTATTCGAAAACGCCGTGGTCGACGAAGAGAACATCATCGACTTCTCCACGCGCTTCAAATACCAGACAGCGTTCTATCAACTCGTGCTGATCGCGGTTATCGCAGGTACTGGGCGCGCCGCATTGCGTGACATCTCGCATGAAGTGCGCAAACGCACCCGGGTGTACAGTCACGGCAACGCGCCACGCGTCAGCGAAGACGCCCAGGTGCAGCAGGTGGTCGGGCAAATAGCGGCACGCGTGTATGCGGCGGAGGCCGCGGCCGTGCGAGCCGCGGAACCCTCACAAAGAGCGTACGAAACGCGCTTCGGCGTGGACCGCGATGTTGAACACGCAGCGAACGTGGCGGCCGAAATCGAATCGGCAAAAGCCCAGGTCGCCGTGGCCAGTTTGATTTTGCAGGTGACCACCGACCTGTTCAATGCACTCGGTGCTTCGGGCACTAGTGAAAACAAACTACTGGACCGCCACTGGCGAAACGCGCGCACTGCAGCGTCGCACAATCCGCTGATCTATAAGGAGCGGATTGTGGGCGACTGGGAAATCAACCGCAAAGAGCCGCCCTTCGTCTGGCAGATCGGCAACAGCAGAACCGCGGCATAGTCCGCTACCGCCGCGAACGCGGCGATACACAGCAACAACGCAGCGACATGCGGACTGGTCTCGCGGCCGGTCTGCTTTGACTTCTAAATGCACGCAAAAGGCAGGACTGCGCCCACTATCCGCTACCACGCATGTGAGCTTACTTCTGCGCGGAAATCTGCTTCGCCCGAATCAAGCGCGCCCGCAACACATTGCGACTAATGCCCAGCAGCCTCGCCGCCTGAATCTGATTCCGGTAGCAGAAATCGAACGCCACGCGCATCACCGTGTCTTCGATCTGTTCGAACAGGTTGCCTTCCGCGTGATCGAAAAGATGACGCAACGCCCCCTCCAGTCCTTCCAACGGTGTAGACGCAACAGGTTCACTGACCGCTCGTCGCGCGGCGTGAATCCCGAACGACGACATCTGCAGATCGCCCTCGCCTAGCGAATCGCTACGGCACACCAGCAACGCATAGTGGATGACGTTCTCAAGCTCACGGATATTGCCGGGCCAACTATGTTCCAGCAGCTTTCGCTCCGCGCGCGGCTCGATGTCGACGGGACCGTAGCCCAGCCGGTTCCGGTACTCTTCAATGAAGTAGCGGGCTAGCGGCAATATATCGCCGGGCCGATCGCGCAGCGTCGGCACAGCCAGATGCACGACGTTCAGGCGATAAAACAGGTCCTCGCGGAAATGGCCTGCTGCTACCGCATCCTGCAGATGCACATTGGTGGCCGCCAGCACCCGCACGTCGATAGGAATGCTCCGGCGCGAGCCGAGCCGCACGATCTCACGCTCCTGCAATACGCGCAGCAGTTTGACCTGCATCGATAGCGGCAGATCGCCTATCTCGTCGAGAAACAGCGTCCCGCCATTCGCCGCTTCGAACCAGCCGGGTTTGGCGCAGAACGCACCGGTGAACGCGCCCTTCTCGTGGCCGAACAACTCGCTCTCCACCAGCGACTCGGAGAACGCCCCGCAATTGACCGCCACAAACGGGCCGTCCTTGCGAGCACTCAGGTTATGCACGTGACGCGCGACCAGTTCCTTACCCGTCCCTGTCTCGCCGATCACGAGCACGTTAGCGTCGCTCGGCGCCACCATGCGAATACGTTCGAGCAGCGCCAGCGATTGCGGGTCCGAGAAGACCTGTGCAGTTGCGCGAATCGAGGTGGTCAGTGTGCGCTTGTCGGGCATCGTCAACAAAGGCGGCACTTCCGTTCGCGCGATGGCAGGCCGGTCTGGTAACACGTGATTGAGTGAATAGTTCATGAGTAGAAGCTCGGCGTCGGATATCGTTGCGTCAGGGCCCATTCGCCGATTTCTCGAAGCTTATAGGCAAGCGGATCGTGAAGCGTATGCGTGCGCAAATTTCGCCAGTGACGGTCCAGCCTCAGCGCGCCATGCGTCGCACGCGCGCCGGCCACGTCGAACATACGGGTACAAATGGTGAGCCCGATTTCTGTGGCGGCAACTTTGGCCGTTGCAACCGCCAACGCCACGTCGCCGCGCTCGGCGTCGGTCAGCGCATCCGCTCGGGTCCAGGCTGCATCGAAACGATCGGCCGCGCGGTCGGTCAACAACCGCGCCGCCTCGAGGCCTGCCCAAAACTCGCCGTACTGGCCGAGGATATAAGGATCCGCCGCAGTGGTTTGCACGCCGGACGTATGCCACGGACGTGCTTCATGAAGCGTGTAATGACGGGCGTCGTTGAACGCGCTTTCGCCGATACTGAGGTACACATTCGTCAGGATCAACTGAGCGAGCAAGGGCCGCAGGCACGCAAAAGGCGTCGACAGCGGCCCCGGGTCGGTCAGAATCTCGTGGTTCTCCACCCGCACCTTTTCCAGCGTCACCGTGCCGCTGTCCGTTTGGCGCTGGCCGATGTTGTTCCAATCCTCCGCAACGGAGATGCCCGTGCGCCCCGTGGGTACTGCCGCGATGAGCAACGTCCCCGACTCGGCGTCTCTTGCGGACGCGATCAGCATTTCGGAATCGAGCGCGCCGGAGCAAAAGCTCTTCTGTCCGCTGAACTCCCGCCAATCCGCGTGCGAGTGGCTCACGGCCCGTTCATCGAGCGGGTTTAACGCATTACCCCAGAACCATTGACGGCGGGCAGTCTGCTCGAACCAGGCACGCCATTGCGCCGACGAACCGAACAGCCGCACCGTCGCCAGCATCAGATGATGGAAGCCGAATACATGTCCGAGCGAACTGTCGGCCCGGCCAAGCGTACGCACGACATCCAGCGTCTGCCGCCAGTTGGCCCCGAGACCGCCGTGCGCTTCGGGAATGCTCATCGCAAGAAGACCACTGGCACGCAATGCATCCCGCTCCGCTTTTGGCGTTCCGCCTCGCGCGTCGCGTTCGGCGGCAGTTAGCGCAAATGTGATCGCGAGCCGCTGCGCAATCTGCAGCGGTGTTTCATTGACCGATGCTGTCTCCGCGTCAGGTAGCAGGGAAGCCGGCGCGTCCGGCAGTACGTAGGACGAGTTCATATGGGCAAGAACACTCACTCCGCTACGCGCGGGCGTTGAACGGCATCGATCAGGGTTGCTTCCTCAGAAGCGTATTCTGACCATCTAGCGCCGCTTCCGATGCATTTTGTTGTGGTATCCAAAGTCGAATTGCTGCTTACGCAGCAGCATCGGTATGGATGCTGCCTCCGCACCAGCACCGCCGTCCCTTATTGCCTCTCAGGCAGCAGGCCGGTTGGAATAATGAAAGCCCGCGCGTCCATCGCTGACACCCCGCACTGCTTCTCCAGCAGCAGCGCCGAGGCCATCTTGCTTCGTCAGCTTCATACGCCAGCCTGCAATGGTTCCATGCCACCGCGATATGCGCGCCAGCAAAAAACCGCAAACGGTTATGCCATTTGACTTGGCACGCGATCGACGTTGGCCCGCGCCTTCTTCGTCAACCCGTCCTGTTCACGCAAAGCCGGATGGCACGGTATTCGCTAAATAAGCGGCACTCCCGATTAATTCGCTTTCGCCTGAAAGGATCGCTCGAATGAGTAAGAGATTGAAAGTAGTCGCCGTCTCCGGCGGATTGCAGCGGCCATCGCGCACCCTCGTGGTGGTGGAACGCCTGCTTGCCGCGCTCGGCGATGCGCTGCCTATAGACACGCATCTCGTCGAGTTAGGGCAGATCGCTTCACGTCTTGCCGGCGCGATTCATCGCTCGCAGGTTCCTGCTGATGTGGGAGCACACATCGAGGCCATTGAATCGGCGGACCTGCTGATCGTTGCGAGCCCCGTTTATCGCGGGTCGTATACGGGACTCTTCAAGCATCTGTTCGATCTCGTCCATCACGAGGCGCTGGTCGACGTGCCGGTTCTGCTCGCCGCAACGGGCGGCAGCGATCGTCACGCGCTCGTCATCGATCATCAATTGCGTCCGCTGTTCAGCTTTTTTCAGGCCCGCACGCTACCGATCGGCGTGTATGCATCTGAAGCGGAGTTCAACGGCTATGCGATCTCTAACCCGGCACTGGAAGAACGCGTTGCTCTCGCGGTGACACGCGCGCTTCCATGGCTGCATGCCGGACGCCTCCCTGCCTCTTCCCCGCAAGCCGCAACGCTGGCTGCCTAGACCTATCCATTCAATCACCAGGAATATCATGAGCCAGAACCACTCTCACGACGACGCCGTCAAGTTCGCCTACTGGGTACCCAATGTCAGCGGCGGTTTGGTCGTCAGCACGATCGAGCAGCGCACGGACTGGAGTCTCGAGTACAACCAGAAACTCGCACTCACCGCGGAGAAGGCGGGTTTCGAATACGCGCTGAGCCAGATCCGCTTCACCGCCGGATATGGTGCGGAATATCAGCATGAATCGGTGTCGTTCAGCCAGGCGCTGTTGCACGCTACAACCAAACTCAAGGTGCTGGCGGCGATTCTGCCAGGTCCGTGGCACCCCGCCGTTGTCGCCAAACAGATTGCCACCATCGACCATATTTCCAATGGCCGTATTGGGATCAACGTGGTGAGCGGCTGGTTCAAGGGTGAATTCACCGCGCTCGGCGAACCCTGGCTCGAACACGACGAACGCTATCGCCGCTCGCACGAATTCATTGAGGCACTCAAGGGCATCTGGACACAGGACAATTTCACCTTCAAGGGTGACTTCTACCGCTTCAACAATTACACGCTGAGTCCCAAGCCCGTGCAAAAGCCGCATCCGGAGATCTTCCAGGGCGGCAGTTCACGCGCCGCACGCGACAACGCTGCGAGCGTCTCCGACTGGTATTTCACCAACGGCAACACGCCAGAGAACCTGAAAGCACAGATCGACGATATTCAGGCCAAGGCAGCAAAGAACAATCACAAGGTGCGCATCGGCGTGAATGCCTTCGTGATCGCTCGCGATACCGAAGAAGAAGCCAAGGCCGTGCTCGCCGACATCATCAAACATGCACACGTCGAAGCCGTGCATGCGTTCGGCGACGCCGTCAAACAGGCCGGCAAGGCTTCGCCGGAAGGCGAAGGCAACTGGGCCACGTCGAGCTTCGAAGACCTCGTGCAATACAACGACGGCTTCCGGACCAATCTCATCGGCACACCGCAGCAGATTGCCGAGCGCATCGTCGAACTGAAATCGGTCGGCGTGGATCTCGTGCTGACCGGCTTTCTCCATTTCATCGAAGAGGTGGAGTATTTCGGCAAGCGGGTCCTGCCGTTGGTGCGTGAACTCGAACTCAAGCAGCAGGCGAAGGCCGCCTGATCATGACGAACGCACAGCCGTCGACGCTGCCGGACTGGCTGCGCCATCAGGCGCAGCACCGGCCGCACGCCATCGCATTGCGGCACAAGCGGCTGGGCGCATGGCACGCGTTGTCGTGGCAAGACGTCGCCGCGGCGGTCGAGCAGCTAGCCGCCGGCCTCGCGCAACATGGCTTTGCAGCGGGTGACGCATTGCTGCTCGTCAGTCATCCGCGCGAGGAGGCGCTGCTGCTGTCGCTAGCCGCCCAATGGAATGGTGGCGTTGCGATACCGCTCGACCCGCAACTCACCGACGACGCATTGCGCTCGGTGCTCACGCATATCGCGCCGCGTTTCGTGTTCGCCGAAGACGACAGCCAGATCGATCGCCTGCTGGCGTATGAAGGATTGCGCGTGATCGATGCCAACCCACGCAATCTGGCGTCGCATCCGCATGCCGCCGTGACTGACTATCGCGCGTTGTCGATCCACAACGCGGGCAGCTTTGCTTCCGCTGCTCGTCCCCACGACGACGCATTCGCTTTCGTGCGCCTCGACGCCGATGGTCAACTCGTCGAACAACGTTTCCCGCATGCGACGCTGGTGCGTGAAGCACAGCAACTGGTCGCCACCGAGAAACTGAACGCGGACGACGAAGCGTTTGCCGCACGCGCATTCGCCGCCGCATCCCAGGCGCGTTACCTGATTGCACCGTGGGTGCTGAGCGGCTTTCGCCTGAATTTTCCGGAGTCGCTCGCGACGCGCGACAACGATCGCCGCGAACTCGCTCCCACCCTCGTAGCAGGCACGCGCGAAACCTACGCGCGGGTGGCACAGCTCGTCGACGACCGTTTGCCCGGTGCACGCTCATGGCGGCGCCGTCTGATCAACCATGCGCAGCGCAAACAGGGCGGCCCGCTTGCTCGTGCGCTGACCTGGTGGCTCATCACCCGTCCGTTACGCGAAGTGATCGGTTTTTCGCGCACGCATGCCGCGCTCGTCATCGGGCCGCCACTCGATGAAAAAACCGCTGCGCTGTTCGAAGCAATACGCGTCGATGTGCGCGCCTGGCCCGATACCGGTGACTGGCGGCGTGTTGAACCTAAACGTCAGGCCGTGGCGTCGCAGCGCTATGCAACAGACGGCGCGTCAGAACAACCGGCCTATTGACGCATGACTCAACGTCCAATGACTTCATCCTCAAACGCTCTGCTCTCGCTCGACCATATCTCGCTGTCGTTCAAAGGCGTGAAAGCGGTCACCGATATCAGCTTCGCCGTGCACACGGGTGAGATCTGTGCGCTGATCGGCCCGAACGGCGCGGGAAAAAGCTCGCTACTCAACGTGATCAACGGCGTCTATCAACCGCAGCAAGGCAGCGTGAATTTCGACGGCCACGTCTATCGGCGCATGAATCCGTATCACGCGGCGCACAGTGGCATTGCCCGCACGTTTCAGAACATCGCACTGTTTCGCCGGATGAGCGTGCTGGACAACGTGCTTACCGGCCGCAATCTGCATCGGCGCAGCACATGGTTTGAGCAGACTTTGAGCATTGGCCGCGCGCGCCGCGATGAGACAGTGCAACGCCGCTATGCCGAAGTCGTGATCGAAGCACTCGATTTGCAGCGCTACCGGCATACCACCGTCGGCACCCTACCGTACGGCGTGCAAAAGCGCGTCGAACTCGCCCGCGCGCTCGCCGCCGAGCCGCGCCTCTTACTGCTCGACGAACCGATGGCAGGCATGAATGCAGACGAAAAACGTGCAATGGCCGGTTATGTGCTCGACGCGAACACGCAGTTCGGCGTGACGGTCGTGCTGATCGAGCACGACATCGGCGTGGTGATGGACCTTTCGGATCACGTGGTGGTGCTCGATTACGGCAAGAAGATCGCCGACGGCGCTCCCGCCGACGTGCGCACCAACCCGGACGTACTGGCCGCTTATCTCGGCACCCGTCACTGAGAGATCGAACAACATGGGATTTTTCCTCGAAGTACTCGTCGGCGGACTGCTGGCGGGCGTGATGTACTCGATGGTCGCGATCGGCTTCGTGTTGATCTACAAAGCGTCCGGCGTGTTCAATTTCGCGCAGGGTTCGATGGTGCTGTTCGGTGCGCTCACGTACGTGAGCCTCGTCGAGCGGCATGTGCACCCCGTGCTCGCATTTGCCATCACGCTGGCGGCCCTGGTGCTGATTGCGTTGCTGATCGGCCGGCTCGTATTGCGGCCGCTGGTGAATCGCCCGCCCACTGTTTTGTTCATGGCGACGCTCGGCTTGAGCTTCATTCTCGAAGGCGCCGCGCAATTATTCTGGGGCGCCCAGGTGCACGGCCTAGATCTCGGCATCGACGACAAACCGCTGAACGTGGCCGGCGTCATGATCAGCCAGTTCGACGTCTTTGCCGCGGCGACCGCCGGCGTGCTGGTGATTGGCCTGTCGCTTCTGACCCAGCGCACGCGGCTCGGGCTGTCGCTGCGCGCAGTCGCGGACGATCCGCTCGCCGCGCTCGCCATCGGCATACGGCTACCGCGCGTGTGGGCGATCGTATGGGCCCTCGCCGGCTTTGTCAGCCTCGTGACGGGGCTTCTGTGGGGTGCGCGGCTCGGTGTGCAGTTCTCGCTCTCGCTGGTGGTGCTGAAGGCGCTGCCGGTGCTGATCATCGGCGGGTTTTCGTCGATCGGCGGGGCGATTGTCGGCGGCCTGCTGATTGGCGCGTCGGAGAAGCTTGCCGAAGTTTATGTCGGCAGCCTGTTAGGTGGCGGGATCGAAAACTGGTTTCCCTATCTGCTCGCGATGCTATTCCTGCTCGCGCGGCCTGTGGGTCTGTTCGGCGAACCCGCCGTTGAACGCGTGTGAGGCTCGCTATGTCATCTCCTCACACCACGCTGAATACGCCACGGCGGTTCAAACCGTACTCACTGCAATTGCCGGGGCTGCGGCTATGGTTCGCGGCGATTCTCGCGCTGATCGCGTTCATCGCCGTGCCGCTCCTCGGCAACGACTACTGGCTCAATGCCATTCTGATTCCGTTCCTCGTGCTGTCGCTCGCGGGACTCGGGCTGAACCTGGTTACAGGCTACGCGGGCCAGCTCTCGCTCGGCTCCGCGGCGTTCATGTCGGTCGGCGCCTATGCCACCTATAACCTCATGGTACGAGTGCCGGGCTTGCCGCTGGTCGTCGATCTATTGCTCGGGGGATTGATCACTGCCGCGGTAGGCGCCGTGTTCGGTTTGCCGAGTCTGCGTATCAAAGGCTTCTACCTGATCGTCTCGACGCTGGCTGCGCAGTTCTTTGTCGAATGGATCTTTACGCGTGTCAGCTGGTTTTCCAACGACGACACCTCGGGCGTACTCAGCGCGCCACGCCTCACGGCGTTCGGCTGGAAAATCGACACGCCGGCTGCACGCTATCTGCTCGTGCTCGGCGTTACTACCGTCCTGTTCGTTCTTGCGACTCGCCTTGTGCGCAGCGAACTCGGCCGACGCTGGATGGCCGTGCGCGATATGGACACAGCCGCGCGCGTGATCGGCATCCCGACCGGCCGCACCAAGTTGCTCGCATTCGCGCTCAGTTCATTCGTGATCGGGATTGCCGGCTCGTTTTGGGCATTTGCCTATCTGGGCACCGTCGAGCCGCACGGCTTCGATCTCAATCTGTCGTTTCAGGTGCTGTTCATCATCATCATTGGTGGCATGGGGAGCATCGGCGGGAATTTTCTCGGCGCGGCCTTCATCGTGCTGCTGCCCATTCTTCTCTCGAATGCGGCAGGCACGCTAGCCAGCATCGGCATTGAAGCCGGCCAGTTGCAGAACCTGCAGAAGATTCTGTTCGGCACGTTGATCATTGTTTTTCTCATCAAGGAACCGGACGGACTCGCAAGACTGGTTCAGACCGCGCGGAATCGTCTGCGTGACTGGCCACTGCGCCCATGACTTCGTTTTCACGCATCGCTCTTTAATCCATCGTTTATCTATTCAAGGTCCATCCAGTATGAAATTCATCGACTCCTTCAAAAGGCGCGGGACGGTCTCACGCGTCGCCGCTGCCGCGAGCCTGATGCTTGCCCTCAGCGCCGCATTTGCGCCCACCGCGCAGGCCGCGGGCGAAGAATACTTCCCGCTGCAAAGCTACCGCGTTGGGCCGTATGCGGCGGGCGGCAGTGGTTTCTTCGGCGGCTTTATCGACTATATGAACCTCATTAACAAGCGTGATGGCGGCGTCAATGGGGTCAAGCTGACGTGGAGCGAATGCGAAACCGAATACGTCGTGGAAAAAGGCGTGGAATGCTACGAGCGGCTCAAGAGCGGCCTGAACGGCGCGCCGGCTGCAGCGACCAATCCGCTCTCGGTCGGGATCGCCTATGCGACGCTCGATCGTTCGACCGTCGACAAAATCCCGCTGGTTACGATCAATCACGGCCGCACGGATTCCACGGACGGCGCGGTATTTCCGTACGTGTTTCCGCTTCAACTCAACCCGTATAGCGAAGTCTCGGCGATCGTCAATTACATCGGCCAGCAGTCAGGCGGGTTGAATCAGCTAAAAGGCAAGAAGATCGTGGTGCTCTACCACGGTTCTCCTTATGGCCGCGAGACGATTCCCGTGCTCGATGCGCTCGCCAAAAAATACGGCTTTGAACTCACGCAAATCGAAGTCCCGCACCCGGGTAACGAGCAGGGTTCGCAGTGGCTCACCATCCACCGGATCAATCCGGACTGGGTGATTCTGCGTGGCTGGGGCGTGATGAATCCGGTTGCCTTGAAGTCGGCGCAGAAGGTCGGCTTCCCGGCGAATCACATCATCGGCAACATCTGGAGTAATTCGGAGGAAGATGCGCGCCCGGCAGGCGACGCCGCGAAGGGATTCATTTCGATCACAACGCATCCGTCGGGAACCGACTTTCCGGTACTTCAGGCGATCAATCAATATGTGATCAAACCCGGCAACGGCAACCTGAAGGACCCGGCGCGCTTCGGTACGGTGTACTACAACCTCGGCGTCGTCAACGGCATTCTCAACGTCGAAGCGTTGCGCGTAGCTCAGGCCAGGTTCGGCGACAAACCGCTTACGGGCGAACAGGTGCGCTGGGGTTTCGAGCATTTGAATCTCGACGACGCGCGTCTTAAACAACTCGGCGCGTATGGTCTGGTTCAACCGCTGAAACTCTCGTGCTCCGATCACGAAGGCGGCGGCGCCGTCCGCTTCCAGCAATGGGACGGTCAGCAATGGAAGGTGATTAGCGGCTGGGTTCAGGCGGATCGCGCACTGTTACGCCCGATCATCGAGAAATCGGCGAACGCGTATGCCAAGGAAAAAGGCATTACGCCGCGCGATTGCAGCAAGGACCTCTGAGCATGAGCGCCGCCCCGATCCTGCAGGTCGATGACATCGCCGTGAACTATAGCCAGCTCATCCCGGCATTGCGCGGCGTTTCGCTGACGGTGCCGTCCGGCGCCATCGTTGCTCTGCTGGGCGGCAATGGCGCGGGCAAAACCACCACGCTGAAGGCGATCTCGAACCTGATTCGCGCGGAACGGGGCGAACTTACGTCGGGCCGCATCGCATATCGCGGCGACGCGATTACCGATGTGGACCCGTGGACGCTCGCCGAACGTGGCCTCGTCCAGGTGCTGGAGGGACGGCGCTGCTTTGCGCATTTGTCCGTCGAGGAGAATCTTCGGCTCGGCGCGTTCGTGCGGCGACCTGCCCGCGCTGATCTTGAGGCGGATCTCGAACGTATCTACGGCACCTTCCCGCGACTCAAGGAGCGTCGTAAGGCGCTCGCAGGTTATACGTCCGGTGGCGAACAGCAGATGGTCGCGATCGGCCGCGCGTTGATGGCGCGGCCTTCCCTAGTGTTGCTCGACGAACCATCGATGGGGCTCGCCCCGCAAGTCGTGGAAGAAATCTTCGAGACGGTGGCGGCACTCAATCGCGACGACGGCGTCAGCTTCCTGCTAGCGGAGCAGAATGCAGCGATCGCGCTGCAGTATGCGGAGTCCGGCTATGTGCTCGAAGGCGGCCGCGTGGTTGCGCATGGGAAGGCAGAGGCGCTGCTGGAACTGGATACGTTGCGCGACGCCTATCTTGGGCGTGGCCAATCCGCCACGGGCAGTACGCGCAGAGGATCACGTCACCCTGTCCCGTAACTAGCCGGCCAACGCCGCGGAAATCGGCATCATGCCGGTCGATAAGATCTCTCAAGCCTTATCCGTGGTATGCGCAGCAAGTCTTTTTTCGAGGTGCGGGATCTCTTCACCCCGGACCGGCTTTCCCAGAAGAAAACCCTGAGCATGCGTGCATCCGCAGACGCGTACGAAATTCAACTGCTCCTGCGTCTCAATGCCTTCCGCCGTGGTGGGCATGCCGATCTCTCGTGCCAAAGCCACAATCCCGCGAACCACGGCCGCGGATTCGCGCCGATGCACAGACTCTTTGACGAACGAACTGTCGATCTTGAGCTTGTCGAATGAAAAGCGCACAAGCGTCGACATGGTGGAGAATCCGGTGCCGAAATCGTCGAGCGCGAGGCCGATTCCCAATGCACGAAGCTTCTCGACGTTGTGCCGGGTGACGATATCGTCGCTCAACAGCACCGTTTCCGTGACTTCGATATTCAGGCGCGCGGGCGGCAATCCCGTCTTGCCGAGGATCGCCGCAACCGCCGACGCGAACGATTCTTCCCGCAATTGCACCGGCGAAACATTCACGGCGACGCTCACTGCATCACGCCACGTGGCAGCTTCCGTGCAGGATTGCAGCAGCGCCCACTCGCCGAGTGCGAGGATGAGGCCCGTACGTTCGGCCGTGGGAATAAATGCGGAAGGAGAAAGCTCACCGCGAGTCGGGTGCGTCCAGCGAAGCAGCGCCTCGCGGCCGGAAATCGTATCGTCGGCGAGATCGACGATCGGCTGGTACTCCATGCGCAGATCGCTGTAAGACTGCATCGCCCCTTCCAGATCGCTTCGCAGAAGGCTCAAACTTTCGTCGGAAGCGTGCCTGACGGCATCGAAGATAGAGAAGGCACTTTTGCCACTGCGTTTGACGGCGTACAACGCGCGGTCCGCGCAGATCAGCAATTGCGGCCCTGTCTTTGCGTGCTCCGGATAGAGCGAGACGCCCACGCTCGCACCGATATGCACCAATGCTTCGCTGAGTGTGAAAGGACGCGCCAGCGTTTTGACGATACGGTCTGCCAGCAAATGGACGTCGCGGGTCAACGCCGTGCCGTCGGTAATGGCGACAAACTCATCGCCGGCGAGGCGTCCGACCAGATCGCCGGCCGGCAGTACTTCACGCAATCGAATCGCCGCTTCCTGGAGGATCTGATCGCCGGCGGCATGACCCAGGCTGTCATTGATCGCCTTGAAGCCGTCAAGGTCGATCAGTAGAACCGCGAATCGATGATTCAGTCGTAACGAGCCGGCCGCAGTGCGTTCCAGCAGAAGCTCCGTAATGCGGGCGCGGTTGGGCAGGCCAGTGAGACTGTCCTGGTGAGCCAGCCGATGACTGCTTTCGCGCGCCAGCAGTAAGGCAACGGTGTCACGATTGCTGCGCAATGCCACAGTAAAAAAACCCGCCGCGCAAAACGGCGCCTGAAACAGCAGCACAAGTTTGCCGGAACCGGGAGACAGCGCCGCCCCCCAACCCAACAGCCCGAGAATGAACGATATCTGGAGAAGCACCAGCCTGGGTGTGCCAGCGTTGCGTCCGGCCAATCCGCCGATTACACCCACCGCGCAAACGTTGCCGAGCAGAAAAAGTGTCTGATTTCCGCTGGTATTGCACAAAAAAGTGCCAAAGCCGAACAGGGCCGCCCAGAGAAGACTGGCAAAGAGAAAAGCTGAGGTAGGGGTTGGCAGGTTGCGGGCACTGCGCTCGCAGCACAGCCAGATCAACGCGAGACGCGTCATCAGCAGCGCGACCACGGCGCTGCCCCACCACGCGTAAAGGGCTCTTGGATAAAGGTAGTAGGCGGTTGCGCAGACACTGATTTCGCAGATCGACGCAAAGACAATCGATGCGGTTCGCGTGAACAGGTTGGCAAGCAATATTTGCCGATTGTCGGCGCTCAGGTTCTGAGCGGAGGACACCACCCATTTGAAAAATGGAGACCTTGGTTCGCTGAAAGCCATGACCTACGCATTTTTAATGGTTAGTGGATCGAATCGGACACGCCTCGCAATTATTACGTAAACACAAAACGTCCGTTACAACGCAATGGCGCTGGCTTATTAGACACCCTTATTAGACACCATTACGCCTGTGCAACAGGCAATGCGGCACCGCCTCTCGTCCGAAGACGTGAGTATCTCTTGCGGATTGCTTCACGCTCCGGCGAGAGAGGCGGTCATTCAGGCTATTTCTACGGGCACCCGTTTTGCCAGCGCACACATCAGTTCGTACCCGATCGTCCCGGAAGCGTGAGCGACGTCATCGATCTTGACCTGTTCCCCCCACAGTTCGACCTTTGAGCCGATCTGCGCACGCGGGCACGGTGTCAAATCGACAGTGAGCATGTCCATCGAAACACGGCCCACCACCTGCGTCATGACGCCGTCGATCGCGATTGGCGTACCCGTCGATGCGTGCCGTGGATATCCGTCCGCATACCCGCATGCGACCACACCAATGCGCATCTCGCGGTTCGCAGCGAAGGCACGGCCGTACCCAACCGTTTCCTCCGCCGACAATGACTGCACACCGATCACTTCGCTCCTGAGCGTCATCGAAGCGCGCAAGCCCACGTCGTCAATGTGACGCGACTGGCCGGTGGGCGAACCGCCATACAGCACGACACCTGGTCGCACCCAGTCACGATGCGCCTGGGGATGCCACAAAACGGCCGCTGAATTCGCGAGGCTTCGTTGACCCGGTATATCTTGAGTCACCGCATCGAAGCGATCCATCTGCCACGCCACGTCGCCATCGTCAGCATTCGCGAAATGGCTCATCAACGTGATGTCCGCAATACCCGGAATCGATCTGGCCTGCTCCCACGCGGTGCGGTACGCGTCGGGCCGGAATCCGAGGCGATTCATCCCGGAGTTCATCTTCAGATGCACGTTGACGCGCTCATGCGACGACGACAGGCGCAACAGATCGAGTTGCTCACGGCAATGCACGGTCATGGAAAGATCGAACTGCTGGGCGATTTGCACGTCACCTGGCTTGAACACGCCTTCCAGAAGAAGGATCGGCTTGGCCCAACCCAACTCACGCACGCGGACCGCTTCGTCGAGATCGAGCAATGCAATGCCGTCGGCATTCGCGAGTGCCGGGAAAACGCGATCGATTCCGTGTCCGTATGCGTTGGCTTTGACCACGGCCCAAGCCCGTGATCGAGATGCCCGTTGCTTGACGATGGAGAGGTTGTGGCTGACTGCGGCGGGATGAATCTGTGCAACGATCGGGCGTGGCATAGGAGGCATTGAGGGCTGGTTTGGAAAGGGAATGGATACCCGTTGGTAAAGGCCAGTATTACGGTCTACGGACAGCTTTTTCCACTATCGTATCCAGCTCAAGCCAGTTTTTGTTACTGTATTGTTTTGATTTTTGGGTTTATCTATCCCTACTCACACGTTACGGGTTTACGCCGGTCGCGCGGCAATAGAAAGTCCGCAGGCTGACGGGCCACGGCGTTCGCTGCATGTCCAGTTGCCGCTGCGACCATGACCGCAGTGACCCGTCACAACGCAGCATCCAACTCACGGATCGTCTGGTAAAGAACCCGCGTGCCGTCGAGCAACTGCTGTGGCTCGATCCACTCCTCCGGACAATGACTGCGCCCGTTCAGACACGGGATAAAGATCATCCCGATAGGGCCGGTCGGCGCGACATACACCGCGTCGTGCCCCGCACCGCTCGGCAAACGCATGGTGGCGTATCCCAACGCCCCCGCTGCCCGTTCGACGGCATCCATCACAAGCGGCTGGCAGTCGGTTGGTTTGGCGCGACTGACATGCGCCGCGCTTGCGGACACGCGCAATTCAGCGAGATCAGCCGTGGCGCCGGCCATCAGGTCTTCCGGAAAACAATCGAGGATTGCGTCGCTGTCGCTGCGGACCTCCAGCATCAGTTCGACATGCCCCGGCACCGCATTCGGCACGTTCGGCGTCATCGCAATCCGGCCTATCGTCGGTGTATGTGCTGGGTGTATTCCGGAAAGCAGCAGGAGATGCGCAGGTTGCTCAGATCGCTGGATTCAATCCGTCTGGAAATCAGAAGCAGGCAGTTGGGCGCCTCGGAATCCGCAGCGTATTCTGAGGTCGAGAGGTAAGGCGGATCTGCGGTCTTCCCATTCGAAATGGTTTATCCGAGTGGGCAAGCGTTGCTTTGGCATCATATTCCATGCTGCCTGATGGTCGCTGTTGGTGCTGTTATGGAGGTCCCCGGGTAGCGGCTTGAAGTCGACGGATGGTTTTGTCCAGTGATGCAGCCTCGATGCAAGCTGACGCCCGGTTTCGAGGATTTTTTCGTCCGCTTTCTTATCAATAGTGCTGATAGCTAGTTGGGTTTTTTATTGTGCCGTCGCAATAGCGCGGAAGTTCTGGGCAGTATTAAAGCAGGTCCGGATTGACCTTGGGCACTTCAGGTGCGAGCTGCAAAAGCCTGTTTGCCTGCGCGCAAATGAAGTCGGAAATCTTTTGCACCCTTGCTCGCTCGTCGTCACCGACATACACCTCGGACTGCGCAAGCCCGGGCGCAAACTTCAAGGCAGCCGAAGACATGCGCTCCAGTTCCCGCGCGAGAAGCGCCGGCCGGGTGCGAGTGCTCTGTGCGAACAGAGCAAGCTCGAACGGGGTGATTTCCTCGAGAAGGAACGCGTCCCCATAAGCCATAGCCATTTCCTGGTCCACGTTCGCGTTGTCCGCGTAGGCGCTCACCGAGACCAGGTCATAAAGCGGCGCGGGTGTGAGGCGCGTGCGGTGGACGAAATACGAGATGTTTTTCCCGTGTGCGTCGCTATTGCCAATGAGCAACTGGAAAATCGCCCACCGGAGCATGAATGACCGGGCGTGTGCTGGAAGTTCGAAGTGTTGTTGCGAGAACAGCTTCTCAAAGCTCGCGCCTTCCCGGATGTTTCGCACATCCAGCGTACGGCCATAATTGCGCTCGTACTTCAACTGCGACGGCAGGTCCAATGCCTGGCAGCCATCGATGACATGCACTCGGCCGACCGCCTTGATTTGCCCTGGATTATCCGTGTCGACTTGCGCTACCCGGTCGAATCTCTCAATAAGCAATATTGGCTCAGGAATGCGGCGGATGGCGACCGGTGCGGCCGGTAACCCCATCTGTGCGGCAAGCGTCATGCAGTAATGCTCGTTGGCGACCATAAACGGCGTAGCCGTGTTCCGCGATTCCGGCTTCAGGATATGCGTGGAGCTGAGAGAGCCATCAACCAGCGAGATGCGATTGCCCTCCACCATCACCTGCAGCTTGTCCTGGTAGCCCGCAACAGACAGGCGCACTTTCTTGTCCCAGACCGGAAACGGAATCTGCTCGCGCTCCTTGATTCGCTGGCTCAACTCTTCAACAGGAATGTCTCGCCGGATGGGCTCATCAGCGGGCACCTCCCCGACTGCCTCGTTTTCGGCGGCAGTGAAACTGAACGCGCCGACCGGCTCCTTCCCGAGCATACGAATCAGGCCAAAGATATTGTCCTTGGACATCTGCGCAAAGCCCGCGGCCACTTCGAGCGCGCGACCTTCCGGCAGCAGGTTTCCGAGAAACCGCTGCACCGCGCCGGCCGCCGGCGCCTCCCCCGTATGAAGGATGTGCGGCGAGAGCGAAAAAGCGCTCCGCCGGTCTTGCCAGGCCTGCTCGTAGCGGAAGCTGTACTGGTTCTGCACGGCATCGAAGCCGAGATGGCCAACGGTGTCACCGTTTGTCGAAATGCGGAGGAAATGTTCCATCAGACGCTCTCCCCAGCCGAAGGCCTGAGCGCCCTCACTGCGTCCTCTGCTTCGCTGGGCGTGAGGATAAGCATCTTCAGGCCCAGTCCCTCGAGCACCTTGAGCAGCTTCTCCAGGCCAACGGATTCGCCGCGCTCCACCTTTGAAAGAAGGTTGTGGCTTACGCCGACCTGGTCCGCGGCGTCATCGATGCGCAACTCGTTTCTTGCTCGCTGATTGCGCACGAGACGCCCGAGCGAAGGAAGGTCGTGCACGACCGGGTCGAGAGCATCGATTGCGCGAGGTAGTGTTCGGGCCATAGTTCACAGATTTTCACAATAATCGCAGTGTGGCGAGCTACCAATCTATAGTTCACCGATTTCTACAATTATAGCCCAATCGCTATCAACGAAGCAATAGTTCACCGATTTCTACAGTTATGACAAAAAAATGCTCGAAACGCGGATAGTTCACCGAAAACGACGATTATCAACACCAAGCCAATCTCAGGCGGATAGTTCACGTTTTTTCACAATTAACGTCCTTCCATAGCGAACGCGGCGGCGTGCCACAGGTTCGGGGCGGGGCGAATCCGGATGGAGATGAGTGACATGACCTCAACGGTCATGCGGGTCAGCAGAGGAAGCTCCTGGAAATGCCGGCCCAGCGCCGCGCCGCGGAACACGCGCGGCGTGCCGTTGCCCGTTATCACCCGGTTAATTGAACCGCGAATCGTGTGACTCTCGGTGCCGTAGAAAATCTCGATGGCTTCGCCGTCGGCGACACCAAGCCGACGAGGTTTTATTGCACCTGTGCTGCCTGACGTTGCGCGGCTTGCTGTTGCGCATGCTGCTTCGCAAGGTGCCTGCCGACCATGCAGCCGCCGACAGCACCAACCACAGCGTGGTGCCCCGCGTAATGCCCGGCGACCCCACCTACCACCGCGCCCTTGAGGCAGCCTGCGGCGTTTGCCGAGCCTGCCGTTGCAAAGGCCAGCGTCGTTGCAATCAAGGCGATTCTTATCGGGCTAGCTTTCATTCGAAGTTACTCAGAGATTGGATTTTTCAGATGCGGTGGCTTGCGGCGTCGTTTCAATACCCGCGCCAATCACGATGCTCGCGCCACTCGTGCTCACGCCATTCCTGGCGGCGCCATTCACGTTCACGCCACTCGCGACGTTCGCGCCATTCACGGGCTCGCCAGTCGTCACCACCGCCGTACGCGACGGCGACAGGTGCGGGAGCATACACAACGGGCGGTGGCGGTGCGTACACTGGTTCTGCAGGCGCATAGACGGCTCCGGGGATGCCCAATCCAATGGCGACGTCGACGTGTGCCGATGCTGCCGTCGATGCTGCCAGTACTGCCAGACCGAGCGCTGCGCCGAGAATTTTCCTGTTCATCTTCGCTACTCCTCGCACATTGAGTGCAATGTCAGTGACTACGGCTCGGAGTGTAAGGAGCGATGTCGGACACATGTGAAACGGCGGTGCGAGATTCGTAACATGGGATTACTCCTGAAGGCGTACCGCGTAGGCGATACGCCTTCAGAACCTGCGTTGTGCCGTGTGGCAAGTGAACGGGGTAACGCTACCACGCAACTGAACTTGAACAGTCATGTGACGTGAACTAGCCTTAACGTCTAGCCGGAAGCAAGCCTTTGGTATCGAGCCTCGTCAGAGGTGCGAGCCCCCTGTAGCGAACGTTTGACCTATCCGGTTCCCGGCTAGCGCTGTAGGACCTGGGTAGGAAACAGGTTCGTGTCAAGAGACCTCCCGTGCCGCGCCCCCGGTGATTTCTTCGGGCTGGGACATTCGCAGGCGACTTCGTCGCCCTGATGCCGTTATATCGGAGGGAGCATGTCCGTTGACAACATTAAGACCATCATCATAGTCATGATGGAGAATAGGTCTTTCGACCACGTTCTTGGCTACCTGAGCCTCAACGGGAAGGATGTCAACGGCCTCTCGGCCGACCCCACCTGGCAACAGAACTTCACGAACCTCTACGGCGACAAAACGTATGCCCTACATGCGCTGTCGCCATCGACCCAACTTATCCCCGACCCGCCGCATGACCGCACGCCGATTTCGATGCAAATAAACACGCCGTGCGCGAATGGGGGCTGTCCCGAACTGGGTGGATTCGTCGCGAGCTATGCGACACGAAACCCTGCGCCAGCCGACCTATCGATGGTGATGGGCTACTACACGGCCGGTGCGTTGCCTACTTATGATTTTTTCGCAAAAAATTTCACGATCTGCGATAGCTGGTTTGCGCCACTTCCGACGGGAACCCAGGCAAATCGCCTGATGGCAATGGCGGGAGAGAGTGCGATTAGCGACAATGTTTCTGGTTTTCTTCCCGAGCAGTCCCTGGTTTACGACTGGCTGACCACACACGGCGCAAGTTGGTGTGTCTACCAGTCGGGAGGCTTCTTCCCGTTCTTCAGCTTGATGCCCAAGTGGTTGCCTGAGATAGTAACTTCGCTTGCCTTGCCGCTGGATGGCAACGGAGGGAGGTTCAGGCGGTATTCGCGCTTCAAGGCAGACTGGACGAACAGTAGCAATTTGCCTCAAGTCATTTTCATCGAGCCGGAATACACGGACGGGCCGCACGGGGTCCCGAATGACGACCATTCGCCTACTGGCGTCGCCCCAGGGCAAGCGTTCCTTGCCGATATTTATCAAACGATTTCTGCGTCCGAGCGATGGGATGAGACGCTGATGATTGTCACGTATGACGAGCACGGGGGATTTTTCGACCACGTAAGCCCACTCAACATTTCGACTGAGGTCGCCGGTTATCAGTTTGAAACTACTGGGCTGCGTGTACCCGCATTCCTGGTCTCGCCCTATGTCGCGCCCGGGGGCGTCTTCTCCGGTAACCTGGACCATACGTCGATACTCCAGCTTCTCGCAGATAAATTCAACGCTGGCAGCACGTACTCTGCTCCCGTCAGCGCACGCAAACAACTTTCGAAACTCAGCTCCGCTCTTTCTGAAACCAGAACGCCGGGCTCTGCACCGAAGCTAAATGTCCCCATAGCAAGCAACTCACCTGTACCGGCTCCCCTCTCGCCACCGACCTGCTTCTCGGCATGCGCGCAAGCCTTTCGTAGCGTCGCGCTTAAGGTTCAACAGGACCATCCGGAGTTGCTGTCTTCGCCGAACTGGGGCGACCTTGCGAGCTTTGTTGCGACATACAAGGGCGCGTCGTGAATTGGGGCGAAGTCTCCGGCTGCAAAGAAGGCCGTTTCTGCTCTCAAGAAGGTCTCTGCGAAGAAGGCAACAAGCGAGAAACTTACTGACGCATCTCGACGAACCAAGGCGCCTGCTCTCTCAGGCACTTTGCATTTCAGTGCCAGGTCGCGGAACGCCTCACTTGCGCTAGACTGGCTTGGGCAACCGGAAGGAGACTTGGATGATACGCAAGACGCTCAATGCCTCGCAGCTTCAGCAGGAGGTCAACCGGCGAATCCATCGACTGCAGGAAATCGTCGAGGACGGCGTGAAGATTCGTGTGCCGCGGCCGCAGTTGCAAGAGGTTGACAAGACGGGCTGCAACTGGAACATGACCCACTTCGGCAACGCGGTCGGCTTCGAGCGCGACATCGAGGGCGTGCTCAAGGCCGTGCGTGCGGAATACAACCTCAATACCGAAGTGAAAGACACAGACACCGGCAACCCGTTTGGGGACTAACCGCGAACGACATCGATTCGTTGTTCGTTTGTGACGGCGTGGGCACGAATGATGCACTTATCTCAAATGGTCGGCCTCGCGGCGCCCCGTCGCAGATATTCCTCGCTTTGAAACGTCAGCGCAGCGTCCGGAAACTCACGCGAACTTCTTCCGTGAACGCCTGCGGCTGTTCCCACGCCGCAAAGTGCCCGCCTTTCGGAAGCCGGTTATAGTGAATCAGCTTCTGATAAGCGTGCTCCGTCCAGCTCTGCGGCGCTGCGTAGATTTCATCCGGAAACACGCTGACGGCAACGGGAATCGCAACGTGCTTCGGCGCGAAGAAGTTTAACTTGTTCTCCCAATACAGCCGTGCCGACGAAACGGCCGTATTCGTCACCCAGTAGAGCGTGACGTTGTCGAGCACGTCATCTCGCGTCAGGCCCTCGCTCTGACCTTCAAAAACGCGGGCAATCATCGCCTGACTCGCGGCGTCGTGATCGAGCATCCATGCAGCGAGGCCGATAGGCGAATCTTCGATCCCATACAGCGTCTGCGGACGGTTCGCCATCTCTTGCGCATAGCCGAGACCGTGCCTGTAGAAGTAGTCGAGCTGATCGAACGCGTGCTTCTCATCCGGCGAGAGGCTGGCCGGCGGCGAATTTCCGTACTTCAGTGTATTGGCAATGTCGTCCGGTACGGTGGCCGGCATGTTGGTATGAATGCCCAGCAGTTCCGGCGGCGCGATGAGCGCCATCTGTTCCGTGACCGCATTGCCCCAGTCGCCTCCTTGCGCCACGTAGCGCGTGTATCCAAGGCGCTTCATCAACGCGATCCACGCGCGCGCGATACGTGCAGGATCCCAGCCCGTCGCAGTCGGCTTGCCTGAGAAGCCGTAGCCCGGCAACGAAGGGATCACTACGTCGAAAGCGTCCGAGGCATTTCCACCATGGGCAGTTGGATTGGTCAGCGGATCGATGATCTTCAACTGCTCGATGATCGAGCCAGGCCATCCGTGCGTGACGATGACCGGTAACGCATTCTGATGTTTCGAACGAACGTGGATAAAATGAATGTCTAGCCCATCGATCTCGGTGACGAATTGCGGCAGCGAATTCAATCTCGCTTCGACCTTACGCCAGTTGTAATCTGTCGACCAATACTGCGCGAGCTTTTGCATCGTCGCAAGCTGCACGCCTTGCGATGCATCCGTGACCGTTTCGCCTTCCGGCCAACGTGTCGACTTGATGCGTCTGCGCAAATCGACGAGTTGTGATTCCGGCACATGCACACGAAGTGGACGGATCGTGGTTTTGTCGCCGCCCCCCGCTGGGGCAACTTCAGTAATGGATTGACTCGGTTCCGCAAAGGCGTACCGGCTCAGTGAGGCCGCAGCAAGGGACGCCGTTGCCATACCAATGAAACGACGACGCGACGGCGCATGGGGATCGATAATATCTAACACGCAAACTCCTACATCAAATTAGTAATCTTAACGATAAATTAAAAGACACAATTTATTGACTATCTCGTCCGCTTCACGTTCCTTATTTCGTCACAACCCCCTTGCTTGCCGCCGCGATGATCGCATCGGCAACAGCCTTCGGATGACTCAGCATTGCGACGTGACTCGAATCGACATGAATCGTCGTTGCGCCGATCTCCCTTGCCATTGCTTCCTCTGCGCGCGGATCGATCATGCGATCCTGGTCGGCGACCACGAACCAGGACGGCTTCGTGTGCCACGCAGCGATACTCACCTTGTCGTCCAGACAGCCCGCGAACCACGGTCCTTGCGTCGTCGCGAGGACACGTGCTTGCGCCGTCGGCAGATCCTGGGCGAAATCATTGATCACCGCGTTGGTGGACAACGTCAGGAAGTTTGCGGAGTCTTTCCTCAGTTCGCCTGCCCAGACCGGGGCCGGCTGGTTTTTCATCATGTCGTTGACCGATGCGCCGCTGTCCGGAACGAGAGCGGCTACATACACGAGCGCCTTGACTTTGTCGTCGTCGCCAGCCTGCGTGATCACGAAGCCGCCCCACGAATGCCCGACGAGCACAACGGGGCCAGTTTGCTGTTCTATTGCGCGCCTCGTTGCCGCCGTGTCATCCGCGAGCGAGCTGAGCGGGTTCTGAACTGAAACCACATGGAGACCACGCGCCTCGAGCAACGGGATCACCCTATCCCAGCTTGATCCGTCAGCGAAAGCCCCGTGCACAAGGACGACGTTCGTTCCTTTCAGGTCCTGCGGCGGGGCAGCATGGGCCGCGTGCAGCGCGAACACGCTGCCAAGCAGAAGCGCGGACGTGAGATATCTCTTCAACAGAAGATACATGATGGAATCCTTATCAAATGTGTGGAGTGAGCTGTTAGCATCGCAGGCAGCTCGCGCTGAACCGGGTCGGTCAAATGACCGGCACCACCGCTGTCGGTCGAGAAGCCGGCTGGATTTCCGTCCTTAAGGCGCGGCACGTGAACGCTTAGTAGCTTGCGACTTCGATCACTGCGTCCGCAAAGGCCTTGGAGGCTTCCTGCGGCAGGTTGTGACCGATTCCACCTGTGATGCTGCGGTGCGCGTACTTGCCGACGAACTTCTTCGCATACGCCTCAGGCTCCGGATGCGAAGCGCCGTTCGCGTCGCCTTCAAGGGTGATCGTCGGCACGGCGATGACCGGCGAGGCCAGAGGACTAGTGGCCGTTGAGCAATGCAACACATAGGGCCACCCCGAAAGCGTACGTTCCCAGGGACCCGATCGCTCGGGCTGGATTGGGCTTCGACATGGACGGCCAGGCAACTAGCGCGACCACCAGGAGCAAGCGGCAGGCAGTTGCGCCTACCATGCACCAGAGTTCCCAGTGATGCGGATGCTGAGAGCCGAGGTACAAAAAGAGCACCGCGAAGAATGGAGCGTACTCGGCGGTGTTGCCGTGAGCGCGAACCAGTTTGCTTAGCAACTGATCAGGCTCAGGTGCGTAGCCACTCAGCACGCCAACGCGAAAGCGCAGGATAGAAATGGAGAGTCCGAGAGCGAACAGGAGGAGGCCAAGGGCAGCGGTACAGGCCAGTGCGATGCTATTCATTCGATACTCCTTGCCTGGCGCCCGATAACCACGGCGGTGCCCTTTGACTGCTTCTGGATCATGTGAAATCTCCCTGGAAGATGAACGCTCTTTCGACATGCCTATGGTAAGGCCCTGGACGATGGCTTGAAAGACGTAAATCCGATGTTTTAGGACAACCAATGCTTCCGGACATGTCCCGGAATTGCATCAGTGCTGGCGCAGGACTATGATTGGCTCAAATTGCCGATATCTGCATTTTGGGACATCCTATGAAGACCGTTGCCTTGTTGCTCTTCCCGGGGTTCGAGATCCTCGACCTCGCCGTCATTGCCGTGTTCGAGTTGACGAACAAGGAACTCGGGTACGAGTCGTATCGGCAAGTCCGGCTGTCCGAAGCCGGGGGGCCGGTTCCAAGCTACTCGGGCGCAACGGTAGACTCGCGCAAGTTCCGGAACGCCGCGTTCGATACGCTGCTGGTCCTCGGCGCCATCCCCGCCCCGACTTCCACACCGAGGATGAGGTCATTCCTGAAGCGCGCCGAACAGGCTTGCAGGCGAGTGGGCAGCATCTGCACCGGCGCGTTCATTCTCGCGGAAGCAGGGGTCCTCGACGGCCGCCGTGCAACGACCCACTGGTCCGCGGCTCAGGAGCTTCAGCGGCGACACCCGGACGTGAAGGTTCTGCCGGACCGAATCTTCACGAACGACGGCGGCGTGTGGACATCGGCTGGCATGACCGCATGTATCGACCTGGCTTTGGCCATGGTCGAAGAAGACCATGGCGAGGAGGTGGCGAAGGTCGTGGCGAAGAAACTGGTGGTCTACCACCGGCGTACCAGCGGCCAGTCCCAGTTCTCGGCGCTGCTGGAGCTTCAGCCCAGATCGGACCGCATACAGAAGGTGCTTTCATTCGCCAGAGCTAACCTTCACCTGGATCTTTCCGTGGAGGTCATCGCTGACGCCGCGCATGTGAGCCCAAGACAACTGAGCCGAATCTTCAAGATTGAGACCGGACAGTCTCCTGCGCAGGCAGTGGAGAAACTGCGCGTCGATGTCGCTCGCAGCCTCGTCGACGCTGGGGAGCTCTCACTGACAGTGATCGCCAGGGAGACCGGTTTCGGCGACACCGAAAGGATGCGCAGAGCATTCGTCAGGACGTTGGGCCAACCTCCCCAGACCATCCGCCGGGTTGCAAGGCAGCAAGCTGCCTAGCCAGGCGGGCCCCTCGAACTGTGGGTTTTTCCCGTTGGGGGCGCGGTGTCGTCCAGGTACTCGATTCCAGGTACGCGATACGCAGTTTTCAGATGCCGTATTTCCTTAGAGGAATGGCGAGATGTTCGCTATTGCACGCGTCACGTAGGTCTCCTTCTCTCCCACTGGGGCGACATAGTGAATCGCGTTGCGTGCAGCCTCGACACCCTCCAGACGCGCGATGAACCAGGCCGCCAGATACTGCGACGACAGGCACCCGCCTGCCGTCGCGACGTTCTGCTTCGCCACGAACGGCTGGTTGAGCACCGCCACGCCGGCTTCTTCGACCCACGGTTTGGTGGTCACGTCCGTACACGCCGGAACGCCGTCCAGCAGGCCCAGCTTCGCAAGTATCAGCGTGCCCGAGCACTGCGCACCGAGCAACTGGCGCGTCGGGTCGAGCCTTAGCTGCGACATCAACGCGGCATCGGCGACGACGTCCCGGGTCTTTATCCCGCTGCCGACCAGCACCGCGTCGGCCTCGCAAGCGTCCTGCAGCGACGCTTGCGCCTCCAGCGCCACGCCGTTCATCGACCGCACCCTCGCTGACGGGCTGGCGATCGAAACCCGCCAGCCGGGCTTTTTGACCCGGTTGAGGATGTTTAGCGCGATCAGCGAGTCGAGTTCGTTAAAGCCCTCAAAGGTCAGGATGGCGATGTGCATGACGTCCTCGTGCGGGTAGAGAGGTTGTGATGAGCCATCGTAGAGCCGATAATTAATACAATCAAATAATTGTCATGGATACATTCCGATATGGCTCAGCCGCGCTACAAGCAACTGGTCGACCGTCTCGCGGCCGATATCCGTGCAGGCCGTCTGCGTCCCGGGACGCGTCTGCCAACGCACCGCGACCTCGCTGTTCGCGAAGGCCTGGCGCTGGTCACGGCCACGCGTGTTTATGCGGAGTTGCAGGAGATGGGTTTGGTGAGCGGCGAAACCGGCCGTGGCACATTCGTCAAGGAGGCGCTCCCTCGAGGTCAGGGCATCGACCTGAGTGCGTGGAGCGCGGACACAGTAGACCTGAGCTTCAACTATCCGTCGTCGCCCGGCCAGACTGACCTTCTCAGGGTGGCGCTGCGCCAACTCGCTGTTGCAGGTGACCTGGAGTCTCTGCTTCGATACCAGCCCCACGGCGGGCGCGAGCACGAGCGCGCGACGGCGGCGCGTCACCTGGCCAGCCGGGGGCTGCCAGCAACGGTCGAAACGACATTGCTCGTGAGTGGCGCACAGCACGGGTTGACGACGGCCGCCATGGCGTTACTCGAGCCCGGCGACGTCGTGGCGGTGGACGCGCTGACTTACCCGGGATTCAAACTCGCTGCCGAGGCCAATCGGCTGGAGCTCGTGCCGATCCCGGCCGCTGGGCGCGGCCCCGATCTGGGCGCATTGGCGGCTCTGTGCAAGCAACGACGAGTACGCGCCGTCTACGTCATGCCGACGCTGCACAACCCGCTTGGCTGGGTGATGAGCGCGACGCGATGTCGGGACCTTGTCGCCATCGCCCGGCACCACGGACTGATACTCATCGAAGACGGGGCCTACGCATTCCTGGCTGAAGGTGCGCCGCCTCCGTTGGCATCGCTTGCGCCGGAGACGACGGTCTATGTATCGAGCTTGTCGAAGAGTGTCGCGACAGGGCTGCGCGTCGGTTTCGTCTGCGCACCGAGCGCATGGATTCCCAAGCTCGAACGGGCGATCCGGGCGACAACCTGGAACACCCCGGCGATCATGACGGCCATTGGCTGCGGCTGGATGGAAGACGGCACGGTGGCTCGGCTTGAAGAGGAGAAGCGACGGGATGCCGCGATGCGTCAGGGCCTTGTCGCCGACATTCTGGGCCCGTTGAAGAGGGTCGGCCATCCCTGTTCGTACTTCGTGTGGCTCCCTCTGGCGCAGGAAGTTCGCGCGGACGAGGTTGCGATGGCGCTGATGCGCGAGCGGGTTTCCGTGTCGACAGCCCTGCCGTTCTCGACGTCGGCTCATGTGCCTCACGCCATCCGATTGGCAATCGGGTCCGTCGACCTCGCTACGCTCACGCGGTCCCTGGAAACGGTGGCCCGAGTTATCGCCGAACGGACCTACTGACCGTCAGTCGCGCCTGATTGATGCCGTCTTACTTCAACCTTCGATCAAGCTTCATCCGCTCCCGCCAATCACGACCGCCGAGCGGCGCAAAGTCGCCTGCGACGATGACACGGGCGAAGCTCAGCCCTCCGCGAACGCCAACAGCGGTTTGGCGTCGTGTGCGGCGCTCTCCGCGGCCGTGAAGGCTTCGAGTGCGCGATCGACGTGGTAGCGGCGCGCTGCCGGCGGCTTCAAGGTGCCCTCGGCCATGCGATCGAGCAGGCTGCGCAGCGTCTGGCTGCCCTCATTCACCCCCTTGCGCGCGAGCCACGAGAAGATGAGCCAGCCGCGTACCTCGGCACTCGAGTAGACAAGCGCCGGGGCGAAAATCGGCATCTCGAAGGCCGCCGGGTCGGTCTGGCGGTGCGACGACAAGGCTCCGTAGACGAGCAGGCATCCATTCGGGGCCAACTGACGCGCAAGCATGGCGCCGGTGCGACCGGCGACGCAATCGATCGCGCTCACGATGCCATTGCTGCCGGTGGCCTCCTTCAGTTGCTCGGGCCAGCGTTCGTCCGCGGTACATAGCACGACGTCACCGCCAAGATCCTGAATCTCGGCGACCTGCTCTTCACGGCGTACGAGGTTGATGGTGCGGAACCCCTCCGCTTTCGCGATCTGCAGCACGAGGCGACCGACCGTCGAGCCGGCCGCGCTCTGGACAAGCCAGTCGCCGCGTCCAAGCTGGAGCTCCGACATCGTCATCGCCCATGCGGTCATCGGGTTGATCAGGGCCTGCGCGGCGTCCTCGTCGGAGATCGCCGCCGGTACAGGAATCGCGCGGGCGCCCGGACTGATGACTTGCTCTCTCCAGGTTCCGGGCACGTCCAGCAAAACGACGCGCTCTCCGATTCGCGAGCGCGGCACGTCGCTGCCGACGGCGTCGATGATTCCGACGCCCTCGGACCCGGGCGAAGCGGGCAGTTCGGGCTGACGCTGAGGGGCGAAACGTCCACGGATGACGTGCAAGTCGGACGGGTGCACGGGCGCCAGCAGCATCCTCACGCGGACTTCAGCTGGCCCGGGCGTGGGCTCGGGCAAATCACGCCAATGGACTACCTCTGACGGCTCGCCGTTGTGTTCGATGATCAGGGCCTTCACGTGGTTTCTCCTTCGAGTGACGGTGTTAATCGTGCCCCTGCGGGCGCGACGCGATGCACGTCCGCCGACGACGCGGGCGCCGCGGTCCTTGCAGTAGGCGACGCTGCTTCAGACGAAACTGACCGATTCAACCTTCGCTCGGATCATATGGCGACGCCCGGTTTTCAAGCTTCCATTTCTTCTCAGCTTCCGTATCAGGCCGAGGTGGTCGAATGCCGTCGATCAACCACAGTTCTTGCGGCGTTTCGCCGACATGCAACTCGTAGTGATAGCCTCGATCCTGGACAAATGGCGCAATCGCGGCGTTCGCCTTGCGGAGCCAGGACTTCGTCCATTCGGGGTCCTTGGCGATGTGTCTGGCGAAATGGTCTAATCTGATTCTGACAAAGTCGTCTCGCGACTCCCCTCCCATGAAGAAGGAGTCTTTCGGCTGTTCATGAAACAGAACGCCTACATAGAAGCGAGGAATGATATAAACGTCGACGATTCGCTTGGCCATCTCCTGCTTGTCATCTGCCGTATAGGCGCCGACCGGATGATAGATATTCCACAAAGGCATTTTTGTCTCCATGCATCAATAAATGCCGCGTTTCTTATGTCAGAACATCTAAGTCTCTTGCGAGAAAGGATGAACTTGACATGAGTGAGGCGGCGGTATCGGTAGCCCAAGGACAGGCTACCGGGTAAAACCATTGATCTTCGCAACGCAGCGTTCTTAGGGAAGGCGATCCCGCTCTCCACTTGTTCTATTGGCGACGGGGAAGGCCGAGTATGCTGCGAGCCTCGTCAGGCGTTGCCACGTCCGCGCCGATGCTTCTGACGATACTGACCGCACGTTTGACCAGCGCTGCGTTGCCTGGCGCCAGTTCCCCTTTGGCAAGATAAAGATTGTCCTCGAGGCCGACGCGGACATGCCCGCCAAGAATCACGCTTTGCGCCACGATCGGAAATTGCGCGCGCGAGATGCCGAACGCCGACCAACGGGCGTTCTCGGGCAGATAGCGTTTCATCTGAAGAAGGCTCTCGGTGTCGGCGGCCGCTCCCCATGGCACACCAAGACACAACTGGAACAGCGGAGCCTGCAGAATCCCCTGCGTTTCGATCAGGTGGCGCGCGAGGCGAACGTGCCCCAGATCAAATACCTCGATTTCAGGCTTCACGCCTGCTTCCTCGATCAAGCTTGCCATTTTGACGAGATGGTCGGGCACGTTGACGAATGCGCGATTGCCGAAGTTCATGGTCGCTACGTCCAGAGTGCAGATTTCCGGACGCAACTCGAGCACATGCTGGACTCGGGCCTCAGGCGTCATCATCGTACTCAATTCACTTCCCCGGTTCGGGTCTTCGTCGCTGGGAACGAAACGTGCACCCGGGCCCGTCGTCAGATTGATCAATATCGGGCACCCACTATCGCGGATACGCGAAACGACTTCTCTGTAGAGCGACAGATCAGTGCTTGGAACGCCAGTCCTGGGGTCCCGTACGTGAATGTGTGCGATGCTCGCACCGGCTTCACATGCAGCAATGGCCTCATTGGCGATTTGCTCGGGCGTCACAGGCACTGCAGGGTTCAGCCGCGGGGTATCGTCGCTTCCAGTGAGCGCGCAACTGATAATCGTCTTGTTCATCATAGTGTTCGGTCAAAGGGAAAGAGGGACGAGGCGCCACAATCACGCGCTTCGCCGTGGGAGCAGCGTCAGACACCCCGTTCAAGCGGCCCGCGCGGGGCCGAACGGTGCCGCCCCGACGGGGGCAACTCTGATCAGCTTCTTGTTGACGAACTCGTCGAATCCCAGCTGAGAAAGCTCCCGGCCAAAACCTGAACGCTTGACGCCGCCGAACGGCAGTTCCGCCGCCGTGGCGAACGGCTGATTGACGAACACCATGCCGCTCTCGATCTGCGCGGCGACCCGCTCGCCACGTCCGGTATCCGCGGTAAACACCGACGCGCCGAGACCGTACGGCGTGCCGTTAGCGAGCGCAATCGCGGCGGCTTCGTCCTCGACGACGTGGAAGGCGGCGACCGGGCCGAACAGTTCTTCGGCGAAGACCGGATTTTGCGGCGAGATGTCGGTCAGAACGGTCGGTTGCAAGTAAAAGCCCGGGCGTTCGACGCGCGTGCCGCCACACACGATGCGTGCGCCGTGCGAAGCCGCGCGATCGATCTGCTCAAGCAGCAGCGTCAACGCGCGCTCGGACGAAAGCGGGGCGACGGCGGTCGCCGGATCGGCTGGGTCGCCCGTCTCGAGCGCTGCCATCCGCTTCGCGAAGCCCTCGAGGAAAGCGTCCCCGCGCGCCTTGCCAACCACGATGATGCGCTTGGAACCAACGCAGCATTGACCCGCATTGAGCATGCGGCCCGCGACCGCGCTCTGGATCGCCCAGTCGAGCGGCGCATCCTCGAGCACGATGAATGGGTCGCTGCCGCCCAGTTCGAGCACGACCTTCTTCAGATTGCGGCCGGCACGCTCGGCGACGGCGGCACCGGCGCGCTCGCTGCCCGTCAGGGTCACGCCCTGGACGCGCGGGTCGTCGATGACGCGGCCGGCCTGCTCGATCGAGATAAACAGATTCGTATATACGCCTTCGGGCGCGCCTGCCTCTTCGAACAATCGAGCGAAGGCCAACGCCGACTGCGGCACGCTTTCCGCATGCTTGAGCAGCAGGACGTTGCCCACCATCAGTTGCGGCCCGGCTACGCGCGCAATCTGGTAGTACGGAAAATTCCACGGCTCGATGCCGAAGAGCACGCCGATTGGCTCGATGTGCACGGCTGCGCCGGGCGCTTCCGCGAGCGGGCGCGGTTGCAGATACGCGTGCGCATGCTTTGCGTAGTAGTCGAGAATGCTCGCCGACGATTCCACTTCCTTGCGCGCTTCGCCGGCGCGCTTGCCCATTTCCAGCGTCAGATAGCCCGCGTATTCGTCGGCCTTCTCCCGCAACAGCGTCGCGGCGCGAGACACAATGCGTGCCCGATCGCTGACCGGACGGCGGCGCCAGTCGGTTTCAAAAGCGCGCTGCGCGGCAGCGAGCTTCGCTTCGAGCAACGGGTCGGATATGTCCTCGTAGGTGGCGAGCAGTTCGCCGGTAGCAGGATTGACAGTCGTGTACGGCATGAGGTTCTCCGCGAAAAGGTTGGCATTGAGTCATCGCATGGCTTCATGTTAACACCGTTATCTAATCCCTTGCACCCATTTTTGAGGCCAGGAATAACCCTCATAGATCTTCATGTTAACGGTGTTACTATGATCAGGTATTTTTTCAACAGAGGAAGCGAAATGGCAAAGGGATATTGGGTAGCAGCGTATCGGGCGGTCCATGACGCAAGCAAGCTCGCGGCATACGGCGTCCTCGCGACACAGGTGGTGAAAGCGGCGGGTGGAAAATTCCTGGTGCGAGGCGGAGAGGTCGTTGCATTCGAAGCGGGTCTCAAGGAACGGACCGTCGTGGTCGAATTCCCGAGCTTCGAACAGGCTCTCGCCACGTTTCAGAGTGAGGCGTATCAGAAAGCGTTAGCAGTACTGGCGGACGGAGCCGAAAGGGACGCGCGCGTCGTCGCGGGTGTCGACGACTGAGATGCTTACTGGCAACTACCGAGGCCGAACGCACTGTATGACGGTGCGGGCGCCGCTCACACTGGAGCTCACATGTTATGCATGTTTACATGCAATTCGGAAATCACCTGAACCCGACGAAATGGAGCAAAAATGGACGAAGCAATTGTTCTGAAGGAACTCAAAGGTCATGTGACGGTTCTTACGATGAACCGTCGCCCCCATAACCTGATGGGTCCGACGCTGTATCGCGCGCTACTCGATGAATTCGACGAGGCGGTAAAACGCGGCTCGCGCGCGATCCTGCTGCGCAGCGGTCTGCGGCACTTCTCGGCGGGTGCTGAGGTGTCACTTTTTCCGGATCGCATTGCCACGCAAGGCAAGGCGCTGATGGATCCGCTCGAGGTGCTTCGCGGCTTCGAGACACTACCGATCCCGATCGTCGTCGCGGTGAACGGTACATGCCTTGGCGGTGGCTTCGAAGTGGCGCTCGCGTGCGACTTCAGCGTGGTCGCCGCATCAGCCAAGATCGGATCGGTCGAGGTCGCGCTCGGCTTGCATCCGCTGCTCGGTGGCATCCAGCGTCAGGTGATGCGTGCCGGCCCGGCGCGTGCGAAAGAGCTCGCGATGCTCGGCCGCCGTTACGACGCGGCGACGCTCGAACGCTGGGGCCTGATCAATCTTGTTGTACCCGACGACAAACTCGACGAAGTCGCGTTGTCGGTTGCGCAGGAACTGGCGGCCGGGCCGACCGTCGCGCATGCCGCGACCAAGCAGCTCGTGCGGGTCGCCGTCAACGAGGGAGTCGCTGCCGCCGACGAAGCGATGTTCGAACTGCAAAAGCCGATCTGGGCGTCGCAGGATCTCAAGCGCGGATTGGAGGCCTTCGATAAGGCCGGGCCAGGTACCGCTATTTTCGAAGGGAATTGACATGGCCGGACCGCTCGAAGGACTCAAGGTCGTCGATTTTTCGCGGGTGCTGGCGGGTCCGCTGTGTGCCCGCACGCTGGCCGATCTCGGCGCCGACGTTATCAAGATCGAGCCGCCGCGGCCCGATGTGTCGCGAGCCGCATTTCCGAATCGCGACGGCATGTCCGGCTACTACGCGCAGCAGAATAGTGGCAAGCGCAACGTCAGCATCGATCTGAACGTGCCGCACGCACGCGAGCTTGTGCTACGCCTGTGCGACGAGGCGGACATCGTCGTGGAGAATTTTCGGGCCGGCACGCTCAAGGGGTTTGGACTCGACTACGAGACGCTCGCAAGGCGTAATCCAAAGCTGGTCTACGTATCGATCACCGGATACGGCCAGCGAGGTCCCTGGGCCTCGCGCATGGCCTACGCGCCGACTGTGCAGGCTGAAACGGGATTCACGCACAACACATTGCGCCATTTCGACAGTGCGAGCGACGGCCCCAAGTGGACCGATCCCCTGTCGCACGCGGACGTCTATGCGGGCCTGCAGGCGACCATCGCCGTGCTGGCGGCGGTGCGCAAACGTGAAGTAACCGGACGCGGCCAATACATCGACGTCGCGATGGCTGCCGTAATGCTGTCGATCAACGAACGCGCTCACCTTGACCTCGCGGGTGTCGATACGGGAGCCGAGCCGGGCATCCTCGGCGCCTCCGACGGCCCGCATTTCGTTGGCCCCGGTGGCGAAGAGTTCGTGGCGGCGCAAAGCATCATCGGCAGCAACACGTTTCCGAATTACTTGCGCGCCATGCGCCGCATGGACCTTGCGCGGGATCCACGCTTCAGCACCGCTGAGCGCCGCCTGCAGAACTACAAGGCGCTGCACGCGGTAATCCAGACGTGGATGCTCTCGTTCCGCGATCTCAGGACGCTCGATGCGCAACTCGACGAGGCCAAGATCGCGATAGGCCAGATCCGTACGCTGAAGGAATTGGCCGAGACCGATTGGGCGAAGCAGTGGGGTGCGGTGCACGAGATCCCGGATCGCCGCGGCGGCTCGTATCTCATCCACGGCTATCCATGGCGCTTTTCCGATGACGAGCTTGGAATGCGCAGCGCACCGGCGTTTCGCGGCGAACACAACGAGCAAGTGTTCCGCGAAGTGGGACTGGCGGATGTCGAAATCCGCAATGCGGTCGACACCGGCATTTTGGTCGGCGGGCCGCCACCGTCCGCGAAGGAGATCGACGCCGCTGTTCTTGCGGAAACACGGTCCAACTAAACGCAACCACGTGTCGCGGCGCGCTAACGGGCTGGAGCCCGTACGCAAGCGCTGTCGCGACTGTTGCTCATGACAGGCGACGTCGGAGGACAGAATGGAAGTGGTGAAGGAAACCTGTGCAGACGGCTCATCATCAGATGACAACGCCCTCCTGCGGAAGGCCTACGCTTCAGCGCAATGGAGGATACTGCCGATACTGTTTGGCTTATGGATGCTGGCGTGGGTCGGTCGTTCGAACGTTGCTTTTGCGAAGTTGCAGATGGTCGTGGATCTGCGATTCAGCGAAACGATATATGGATTGGGCGCCGGGCTCTTCTTCGTCGGCTATGTACTGTTCGGCGTGCGGCACATTGTCAGGAGGCGATCGCACGTTGGCGATATTGCGTGCCTATCTACGCAGAATTTATAATCATTTCCTTGTTTTGCTCCTCGAACGAAGGTCACGTGAGTCCCAAGTCAGCTACCCCGAAGAATGCGGATTACCACCATGGCAATCTGCGCAACGCACTCATCGAAGCAGGGCGCAGCGCGCTCATGGAGGTATCGGCACAAGACTTGAGCCTGCGTTACCTCGCACGCATGGTGGGCGTATCAGAAGCCGCACCCTCGCGACATTTTTCGGGTATCGACGAACTGCTGGCCACGATCGCGGCAAGCGGTTATCGTGACCTCGCTGCGCTGCGCGTTGCGATCCGTGACAGCGAGGATACGGCGCTTGCCAAAGCGTACCGGATGATGCGGGTGTATGTTGAGTTCGCGCAGCGCCACAATGGGCTATTCAGTCTGATGATCGGGCCTCGCATCGTGGCGCATCAAGCGTATCCGGAACTCGCCGAGGAAAGTAACAGGTCTTTTGGCTTGTTTTCCGAGACGATCCAGGCGCTGGCTATCGAGAGTGGTTGGACCCACTCCGATCTCAAGCTCGTGACCCATGCCGCATGGAGTATGGAGCATGGTCTCGCCACGCTGATCCTGGCGAACCGCGCGCCGCGCGCGGACACCAAAGTGGCGGTACCAAAGCTGATCGATTTTGTCGTGATGACGTTGCTTGGCGCGATCACGGCGGGTCCGGATCATCTGCAGAGCGTCACCGAACAATGCGCAGCTTTTCAAAAGTCAGCGGTTACGCGAACGGCGCGCAAGCGCGCCAAAGCGTAGCCAGCATCGCCCATTTGGCGACGATACGGACTCTCGCTCCTTTAGGGCCAATGTGCCCGATAAGCAACTCGAATTCAGCCGCGCCTTTTCGATGGTTGCGATGAAAGAGTGTCTGTGAGTACCGCTTCGATCGTCGTGGCGGCAAGCGTCTTTCGAACGCCATCGTCGATCGAATCATAGACGTGGCTCAGCGTCGCCCCGATGCCTCGACCGACGGGGCACGCCTGACTGGGTTTCGAAGGGTGCAGCGCGAAACGCGCACCCTCTTCAAGTGCGTTAAAGACGTCGAGCAAACTGATTGCGTCCGCACTCTTCGCCAGACGCCATCCCGCGTTGACACCGCGATAGCTCTCGACAAGGCCACCTGTTGCAAGCAACCCAAGCGTACGACGAATCACCACCGGATTGGTGTTGACACTCGCAGCGATCCGATCGGACGTGACCGGGTCAGGACTGCGCCGTGCGACAAGCGCCATCCACGCCAGGATGTGGGTCGCCACGGTCAAGCGGCTGTTGGCGCTCATAGAAAGCCCGCGTTAGTCAATTTAGTTGTAACTATATTCGTTACACCATGGGTAGTCAATCCTGACAAGTTTGATGAATCCGGCGACAAAGCGCATTCCTTGCCTTAAGAGACGGACGTTTTCACGCTACACACATGGGTGCCGGAGCCGCCCCGCCCGCGCCATATGCGTCTCGTCGACGACGCCTGTTCATGACAAGAGACTTGTGTCGATGGCCTCGATGGTTTATGTTGTAACAACTATTGTTACAACAAATACGCTGTGACGATAAACGTTTGGTGTGCCACGTTCCATAGTCAGAGGAACGCAGCAGCCGTTCTTGCTACCCTCAACACCGAAATGAGAAGCCCGCAGATGTCCACACTCTTCGATCCCATCCAGATTGGCGCGCTGAAGTTATCGAACCGCATTGTCATGGCACCGCTCACGCGCATGCGCGCGTTCGCCGAGCGCAGTCCAGGCTTCCTCAACGCGCACCACTACGCGCTTCGTGCAAGCGCAGGACTCGTCATTACCGAAGCCACTTCCGTCACGCCTCAGGGCGTTGGCTATCCCAACACGCCGGGCATCTGGACGGAAAAGCAGATTGCCGGCTGGAAAGAGGTGACCTCAGCGGTACACGATGCGGGTGGCCTGATCGTCTCCCAGTTGTGGCACGTCGGGCGAGTTTCCGACCCGATCTACCATGACGGCCAGCCTCCGGTCGCTCCAAGTGCGATTGCGCCGGAAGGCCATGTCACCCGCGTGCGGCCGCAGCGTCCATACACCGTACCGCGCGCGCTGGAGACCGAAGAAATTTCCGGCATCGTCGAAGATTTCCGGGTCGGCGCCGCAAACGCACAACGCGCTGGTTTTGACGGTATCGAACTTCACGCTGCAAATGGTTACCTGTTCGATCAGTTTCTGCACGACGGATCGAACCTGCGGACCGACCGTTACGGTGGCTCGATCGAGAACCGTGCGCGCTTCCTGCTGGAGGCAGTCGATGCGCTGCTCACGGTTTGGCCCGCGGACCGCATTGGCGTACATCTGAACCTGATGTCGAGTTCATATTCGATGCGCGATTCGCATCCGCGCGCGCTGTTCACCTATGTCGCCGAGCAACTCAACACGCGCAACATCGCTTTCATTTTTGCGCGCGAGGCACTGGATCGCGGCGACGATCGCATCGGCCGCGACGTGCGGCGTATCTTCAAGGGGGCCTACATCCTCAATGAAGGACTGACGCGGGAGAGTGCGGAACTGGCCATCAAACGCGGCGATGCAGACGCGGCGGCGTTTGGGCGCCCTTTTATCGCCAACCCTGACCTGGTGGAGCGCTTTCGACGCGGTGCGCCGCTCAACACGGTCAATCCGGAAACCATCTACGCGGACGACGAAACCGGCTACAACGACTACCCGCTGCTAGATGAAGCTGTGTGAAGCAGACGCGCGATGGATGACACCTTCGCCACTCGTCATAGATGCAGGCTCGTCAGTTTCGGTGCGCCCTCATTCACGAACTGGACGCCCACAACGACGTCGTCCTCAAGGCATTGCACGAGGCAACACGCTCCAAACTCGCCGCTCTCGAAGAGATACGCATCATGTTCGTTGCGTGACGGACTTTATTCTTCCGGATCACAATGATCCGAGAGAATAAAGTCCGTCACAAGGCACTTTTTCAAACCATTGATTAGAAGACGGAATTTTCGGACGCATCGATGCATTCAAAGTCTGTCACGAGATGCAAGATTAAGGAAACTCGGAAGTGGCTGCAGAATAAAGTCTGTCACGCTAGAGCGGACAGGCCTGAGCGGGCAGTAAAGGTTGAGCGCGGCTACTCAGTGCGAAACTACAGGTCGCCAATGTCGCTCCAAAAGATTTCTTCAAAAATCGATCTGGGTCCCGAGGTGAACGCCCTTTCCGAACATCGACCAATCCAAACAGGCTAATAGGACACGGCCGGGCAATGCAATCCCACGATACGTGGTTGGTGGAACTATTACGGGGCTTTCTATCGGAAGGCCATGCAGGGGCTCGGTCGGTATCTGAACCGCAAGCTCGCGCGCTGGGCCAGGCGCAAGTACAAGACACTACGACGGCATAAACGGCGTAGCGAGGAGTGGTTGCACAAGATGAGGAAGGCGTACCCGCGACAGTTTGTACACTGGCAGTTTCTGGGGGTAAAGGTTGGATAACGGGAGCCGTGTAAATCGAGAGGTTTATGCACGGTTCTGCGAGAGGCTCGGGGTGAAATCCCCCGGGCCCACTTATCTGTTTGTGACGATGCGCGTCGCACACAGGCGTTTCTCTCGTGCTTCGGCCCGATCCGGCAGCACTTCGCGCTGCCCAGACATCAGATGAACGCCGCGTATCTCAGTACGCAATATATGGACCCTTTCCTCCAGGCGTCGATTGTTGCTCGACGGCAGCATAGATGTTACGCCCGTAGAAGAATGGCAAGCCCCAGACGAACATCGTCGGGGTCACGAATGCCGGACCGGCAAGCAGCGGCATCACCGGATCGCCCGCATGAATCAGCCTGATCTCCGCGGCATTGCCGACCGAAAATGAGACCGCACTGGTCACACCATTGACACCTTCAATCATTGCGCTCAACTGCTGGGTCGATGCAGGGCAGTAAAACCAGTTGTTTGGCGTTGCGCAGATCGGCAGCGCGCTGGTTTGAAAGAAGAGCCCCGTCGAGCCGCTGTCCATGACGCTCCTCGAGTAGGTCGTGCCATTTTGCACTGTTCTGAACGTGCCGGTGGACGGACTGACCCCGATCACCTGCGCACTACCCAAGCCGTTATTGCTCTGCGTGCCAATGCCAAACACCAGCTGCCCGCTGAGCGAGGCTTCGCTGCTTGACGACGCGGCTGGCAACATCAAAATCGAACCGTTGTTATTGGTCGCAAAGTAGGGAATCGGATTGGCAACCTGCAGTTTTTCGGCGACGGCGATTGACGTGCAACTGGTCCCGACGCAACTGTAGTAAGTCGCCGGCACTGCATCCTGCACGCAGACCGGACCGCAATCGTGCTTGAACACGCTAATGCCGAGTATTCCGTTGGCCGCCAGACTCGTAGGGGTGTTCCGCGACGCGCCGAGACTGCTGCAGTCCGACGGCGTAGCGCTATAGTCCGGATCGATCACCTGAATCGGCAGCGACGCGGCTTTTTCGCCGGCAATCCGTACATCGGCAAGCTGCACCGAACCCCACGTGTAACCGTCGAAGAACTGCATGCATTCGGCAAGCGGATTGCCCGCGCCATCCTTCTGTTGCGGCAGCTCCAAAGACACCGGAAGTTGAGTGGCGAACACGCGCAGCCCGGAGGAGCCCGTGTCGACTTGTACGTGATCAATGGTTTGACAGTGCGCCGTGCCCGGCATACAGAGCGTGACGCTGACGAAGGGTATATTCGGCACACCGATTACGCCGAAATCGACGGTCACTGCTGCTGCATTGGAGGCTAGCGCTTGGGGCGCGGGGGATACATTCGTGAGCGATTGCGCGGGTGCCGACGTGCCGGATGAACTGTTGCTCCCACCACCACCGCCGCCGCATCCGGCCATCAACACTGCAAGCAATGCAGAGGCAAGCAGCTTGAGAAGCGAATCTGATTTAAGGAGCAGACACGGATCGCGCATGATCGCTCCGCTATTGAATGACGCTGGCGTCGACCCCGGCGGGGATCGCTCGCGGCAGATACGCGTAGCCCGCGAACGCACGTAAATGACCGCCCGAGAACACCACCAGCGCATCGTTCGAGACGGCAAGCGGGATCGCCCGGCGCGCTACGCTGGCCGCGATATATTGATTGAACGCATCGCCAAGCGTAGCCCTCAGGTTCGGCAAGGTCGGGCCTTCCCACGCGACGCCGAATACGATTCCGTTCACTGCGACATACTCGCGCACCACGGTGCCCGACGGCAGCGTAATCAGATGCACGGTATACGCAACTTGCGATGTGGCGCCGTGTGCTGTGGCATGCATTCGAACCTGGTCGCTGCCTACACTGCTGACCCTTTCGCCAAGGGTGGCCTGTGCGGGTAAAGACAGCGCACAAGTCGCCGTGAACATTGCACAAGCAATACTGGTACGATATATCGCTATCACGAGCTTCCCCTCCAGCTGAAAACACCCTGACTGGCCGTTTTCACCAGAAACAATTAATATGTAATACGAAATATCCGTCAAACTTTTATGGATTTGTTTATGGATAGCCCGCCGTTTTCGTCGAAAGTGCGTTGGCCTTTCCATGACCACGCGTGCGAGGTTTTGGTGTCGCTTCCATAGATTGTTTTTGGCTTGATATCGGCCGCAACAGACTCGCTTGTGACGCTCATAGAGCAATGACTGTGCCATGAGGGCGCAAACGCTTGCTACGCGACAAGCGGCGTTATTCCAGTGTGGTCGACGAGTACCAGGCAGGCGCCTAATGTCTCGAAACCGTTACATGTCAGAGGCTTGACCTAGTTGGAAATGCTCGTTTCGCATGTAAGCAGTCACGTCCATGCCACCCCACTCGTCCAGCGCGCATAAGGCTAGAGCGAGGGTTCCTATCGAATATTCAGGCGCAGCCGGACGGCAACGAACAAGAAGCGAAGTGCCGCAAAACCTGTCTCAACATTGAGACGGGATGGGGGTCGCATTGAACCGCACTAGGTTTTCCGGAGACTCCAGCGTTTGAGAGAATGGAGTTATGGAAAACGTAAAGAAGAAGTCACCGAGGTATTCACCGGAAGTCCGTGAACGGGCGGTTCGAATGGTCCACGAGCACCGTGGCGAGCATGAATCGCAGTGGAAGGTGAGCGCAATTGCCCAACTGGTTGCGGGTTTCATGACGCGGCCGAAATTTGTCTGTGAGCCCCGCCAGAACTGGAGTTTTGATCGGCGGAGCCAGATCGGTTAAAGTCCAGATTTGTGGATGGCACTGGTGGCTGGAAGCCAATGCTGGCAAACGATGCCGACGAAATTGAACCTTGCGCAGTGCGAACAGTTTGTCTTGTCGCATCTGAGTACGGGTCGGCGTGGTCCGGCACCGACGCTGGGGTTGCACAGGATCTTCAACTACATCCTGCAGTTGCTGTACATGGGATGACAGTGGAAGGCGTTGCCGATCGAAAGGAATGCTGAAGGTCGCCCTGAAATCCACTACACGCGCATCTATCGGGCGTTGCGGCGACGGCAGGCCGATGGTTGCATCGACGCGATTTTTGCGGGCTCGGTGCGCAAGCTTCATCAGGACGGGCTGCTTGAACTCACGGTCATCCACGGCGACGGCACGACCGCTGCCGCGAAGAAGGACGGCGACAACCTTCATTGGCGACGCGCCCGAAGGAGTTGTTCTTCCGGATGCACGCGCAGGGCGTGCGTATGCCTGCTTTCAGGTTGGTACCCGCACCGCGCGGGCGACCAACTTGACGACCGCGCCCACCGTCCAGCCAGCCGGTTTTGTACAGCCGCATGTGCGGATATTCCTGGTCTGAGGGGAACATGGACCGGTTAAAGCATGCGATGCTTGAATATCACGAGCGCAGCAAGCATCGCGTCGGCGGCTACGCCCCTGGCCCCGGGAAACTCGACTGGGCAACCCAACCGTATCCGTTCAGGGTGTTTCACGGCGCACCGCGCATTGGTCTGCCGTTAGCCGCGGATAGCCTGACTACACGCTACAACGAACTGCGCTGCGGCGCTTTGCCGCCCGCGCGCAGATTCGATCTTTCCAGTCTGGCAATCCTGTTCGAACTTTCGCTCGGCCTGTCGGCGTGGAAATCCTACGGCACCCAGCAGTGGGCACTGCGCTGCAACCCTTCGAGCGGAAATCTGCACCCGACCGAGGGCTATCTTGTGTGTCCGACTCTGCCCGGCCTGTCCGGTGGGGTCTACCATTACCTGAGCCGGGACCATTCCCTTGAATGTCGCGCTGCAGTGGCTGACGAACGATGGAGCGAGGCGTTCCCGCAAAGTGGCGTCCTGATCGGCATAAGCTCGATCCCCTGGCGCGAGGCGTGGAAATACGGCATGCGCGCCTGGCGCTACTGCCAGCACGATTGCGGCCACGTCATCGCCGCGGTAAGTTACGCAGCGGCAGCGCTTGGCTGGCAGACGCGGCTGGTGGAGGCGGCTGCGGACGACGCAGTGGCCAACCTGCTTGGATTGAACCGCGGAGAGGATTTCCTGAAGGCAGAAGCAGAGGCGCCGGATGCCTTGCTCTGGATCGGCAACC
>NZ_JALQCK010000046.1:0-80042 GCF_030464835.1 Paraburkholderia sp. WS6 | reverse complement strand
TTTCTGCGTTTACGGCGCAAAAACCAGCCATCTGAAAACATCGCCACCGTGAGACTTTGCTCGAAGCGCTCCGGTTCTCCTTGCCTCACTCCTTCCGGATCCGCAGTGCGGTCGTGTAACCAGTTGGCTCTTGTCCATTCCGCGGCACGCATGCGCAGGCTCTCTGCTCTTCTCATCCCTCCCGGAGCACGTGAAATCGGGCCCTTTGCCTAGCGGCAGCGCCAAAAGGTAGCTCTCCCGCAGGCGAAAAATCTGCAACAAAAATAGCTTCACCACCCCTTTTTATTTCCCTCCTGCGCGCGCTTCGTCGCATCGCCTTGCCTTAACATCCACCACAGAATACTGTATAAATATACAGTGAAACTCGTCACCCCATGCGTGCCCGATGCCGGGCAGGGTGGAGTATTCCCTATTGAACGAGCGTGTCTATGGCAGCAGCGATTCATCTGGCGACGACAGCGTTGTCGTCGCAATTGCGGCGTCAGGTGTGGCAGGGCAATGAGCTTGCCGAGGCGGACTCGCGGGTGATTTCCAGCGGCTATGCTGCGCTGGATCAACTGCTGCCTGGGCAGGGCTGGTCGGCCGGCGGCCTGACAGAGTTATTGATTGAGCACGGAGGAGTCGGCGAACTGCGCCTGCTGGCCCGCGCGCTTCGACATCTTACGGCACAAGCCGAACGGCACGTCATGCTCGTGGCGCCCCCTTACCAGCCCTGCGCTTCGGCATTGAGGGCCTGGGGGATCGATGTCGAACGCGTCTTATGGGTGCGCTCGAGTGAAGACCAGTCTCTGTGGGCCGCTGCTCAAGCGTTGAAGCAGGATGGCATCGGCGCAGTGCTGGTATGGCTGCCGAATGCGCGCGCCGATAAGGTTCGGCGTCTGCAGGTGGCGGCTCAGGAGTCGGCATCGTTGGCATTTTTGATCCGGCCTGTCGAGGCAGCCACGCAATCTTCGCCGGCGCCATTGCGGATGATCTGCGAGCCGCTCTTGCCGGCCAATGCGCAGACGATCAATCGTCGTCAATGGTTGCAGGAGATTGGTATTTCGATCGACATCTTCAAGCGCCGCGGCCCCCCGCTAGCGGAACCCCTGCGTCTCATTTTGCCATTACAAAGCGTCTTGTTGCCGGAAAGCGGAATCGGTAGCAATCAAGGACGAGAGATCAAACATGTTGTGGATCGCAGTCACATTGCCACTCTTGTCGCTGGAAGCGGTGAAGCCTCTCGAACCGCTTCCGGATGGTTCGCCCGCGAAGCCGAATCGGTGTGAATCCGGCGAGACAAGCCAACCTCCGGGGGCCGACAGCGTCACCGAGGCGCGCTGCTATGCGCTGGCCGATCACGCGCACATCCTGATGCCGGATTTCTACGCCTTGGGTGCTGGGGTGCATGCGGGTCAGTCGCGCTCGTACGCATTGGCCTTGGCGCCCGGTCTCAAGATGCTTGCCGCAGACACAGCCCGCGAAACTCAGGCGTTCGAAGCGATGGCGCTCGCTTTGCTGACGTACACACCGAAGGTGTCGCTCGGGCACGCGCATACCTTGTTGCTGGAAGTCGGCTCCGGCTTGCGGTTGTTTGGCGGCCTGCGGGCGTTGTTGTCGCGGGTGTCCGCAACGGTGGCTGAATTCGGCTATACGACGCGCATTGCGTGTGCACCGACAGCTTGGGGCGCGTGGTTGTTGGCTCAGGCGCACGCCGATCGGCAGGGGCATCGTTGGCATGTGATAAAGGAGGCGTCGCTTGCTCGGGTCCTCGACCGCTTATCCGTGTTGTTGTTGCCGGTTTCACAGGCGGATCGCGATGCGTTTACGCATGTCGGTTGCGCGACGCTGGCCGATTTGCGGCAATTGCCAAGGTCGGGTGTCGTGAGGCGTTTCGGCAGCGGCATTCTGGATCTGCTGGCGCAGGCGTATGGTGCGCGTCCGGATCCGCGCGAATCGTTCCGCGCGCCGGCATCGTTTCATGCTCAGTTGGAGTTGCCGTCGCGGGTCGATAGTGCCGATGCATTACTGTTTGCCGCGCGTCGGCTGATTGTGCAACTGGCCGGATGGTTGAGCGCGCATCATGCAGCGCTCAGTGGATATACGTTGTTGCTCGAACATGAATTGGCATCCCGCCATGCTCCGAAGACGTCGAGTCTGAAGGTCGCTTGGGCCATACCGTCGCGTGATGCCGAGCATCTGATCTGGCTGTTGCGTGAGAAGTTGAATCAGACGGTTCTGGTGGCGCCCGTGATCGAGTTGAAGCTGGTCGCGGATCAGATCGGCGAGTATGCAGGGCGGTCGGACACTTTGTTTCCAATGCCCGAATCAGACGGCGATTCGATTGCACGTCTGCTCGAACGCTTGAGCGCGCGTTTGGGGCCGGAGAACGTGTTGCAGATGTCGGTGCAGGACGATCATCGGCCTGAGCGGGCAATGCGCGTCGAGGCCTACCAGGCGCAAGCGTTTTCGCGCAAGAAGCGTTCGTCTGCGACGACTAAGACAAAAATCAAAGCGGATAAAACCTGGCTGACCGATGAGTTGCAGCACGCTGCATCGGAGAGCGTGCGCGCAGACGACGATGCGGCGAGACAAGCAGAACGCACAGCACACCCAGCACACCCAGAGTACATATCCCGACAGCCCGAAAAAGCGAGTGACGCTAAAAGCAATCGCCTATTCGTAACACAACCGGCCGATGCCCAAGCCTCACTCAATCTGCCCGACATTGCATTGCCATCGCAGCCTCGCCCTGTCTGGATGCTCGACAAACCGCTGCGCCTGATGATGCGCGACCAGCGGCCGATCTATCGTCGGCCACTGAAAATGCTCACGCGTACTGAGCGGATTGAAGCAGGGTGGTGGGACGGTAACCTCGTCGAGCGGGATTACTACGTTGCGGCAGACGATCGTGGCCATATGTTCTGGGTGTACCGAGAACGTCTTGGCGGCGAGTGGTATCTGCAGGGTTTATTCGGCTGAGCATCATGGAAAATTCCCGGCCCTCATTCTTGTTAGAGCAGGCGCTTGCGGCCCAATTGCCGCCGTATGCGGAGTTGCATTGCCTGACTAATTTCTCGTTTCTGCGCGGCGCTTCGCATCCGCATGAACTGGTCGAGCAGGCGATGTCGTGCGGCTATAGCGCGCTCGCGATCACCGATGAATGCTCACTGGCGGGCGTCGTACACGCACACACTGCGGTGAGAGAAATCAGGCAGGAGCGGGACCGCCAGCAGAAGGAGCGCGAAGACAAAGCGAAAGCCGCGCAGGCAGGAACGTCATTAGAAGAAGTAGCAGAGCCGACGGCTACAACGCCAGCGGATTCAAAACAGGAAGCCTCAANTCCTCAAAACAGGAAGCCTCAAAACAGGAAGCCTCAAAACAGGAAGCCTCAAAACAGGAAGCCTCAAAACAAGAAACCCTTGACCACGAGGTACTAAAACCAATCCCTCACCTCATCATCGGCAGCGAACTCAATCTGACCGACGATGCAGGCGAACCGTTCTGCACATTGGTTGCGCTCGCAACCAACCGCAATGGCTACGGCAACCTTTCCGAACTGATCACGTTGGCCCGTTCGCGTGCGGACAAAGGCAGCTATCGCCTCAGTCCGTCCGACTTCACCGACTCGCTACCGCATCTCGGGCATCTCAAAGCCTTGCCCGATTGCGTCCTGATCCTAGTGCCGCAGCGCACGGCGACGCTCTCGCACACATTGCGTTGTGCGCACTGGCTGGCATCGTTCGCGCCGCAACGCTCATGGATCGCACTCGAACTCTGGCAAACCGGCAGCGACGATCTTCAGATCGACGCATTGCGAATGATTTCAAAAGCGAGTGGTTTGCCTTTGGTGGCAGCAGGGGGCGTCCTGATGCATGTGCGATCGCGCAAGCCGTTGCAGGACACCTTGACCGCGATCGGCCTCGTCACACCGTTATCGGCGTGTGGTCACGCGCTCGAGGCCAATGCCGAACGGCATATGCGCACTCGCGTACGGCTCGGCAAACTGTATCCACGCGACACGCTCGAAGAAACGCTGCGTATCGCCGCCCTGTGTCGCTTCTCGCTCGACGAACTCAAGTACGAGTATCCAGAAGAACTGGTGCCCGCCGGTGAATCGCCATCAAGCTATCTGCGCAAACTGGTCATGGCCGGCGCGATGGAGCGCTGGCCGAAAGGAATGGATCTCAAACGAATCGATCAGATCGAAAAAGAGCTGCAACTGATCGCCGACCTGAAATACGAAAAGTACTTCCTGACGGTACAGGATATCGTGAGCTTCGCGCGCTCCAGAAACATACTGTGCCAAGGCCGTGGTTCGGCGGCCAACTCGATCGTATGTTACTGCCTGCACGTGACGGAAATCGATCCGGTGCGCATGAACATGCTGATCGAACGGTTCATCTCGCGCGCGCGTAACGAACCGCCTGATATTGACATCGATTTCGAGCATCAGCGTCGGGAAGAGGTGATTCAATATATCTATGGGAAGTACGGTCGCCATCGCGCTGCGCTCACTGCAACGCTGATCACCTATCATGCGCGCAGTGCGCTGAAGGACGTCGGCAAGGCGTTGGGACTCGAAGCGTCATTGATTGAGCGGATCAGCAAATCGCAGCAATGGTGGGACGGCACGGATGCGGTCGCCAAATATCTGGCCGAAGCGGGCTTCGCTGCCAACTCGCACATCACGCAGAATCTGATTCACCTTACCAAAGAGTTGCGCAACTTTCCGCGTCATCTGTCGCAACACGTCGGCGGCTTTGTGATTGCGAAAGATAAGCTGTCGCGACTCGTGCCGATTGAGAACGCGACGATGAAAGACCGCAGCGTGATCGAGTGGGACAAGGACGATATCGATGCGCTCGGACTATTGAAAGTCGACGTACTGGCGCTCGGCATGTTGTCGGCGATCCGGCGCGCGCTGGAATTCGTCGCCTTGCGGCGCGGCTTGCCGAAATTCAGGATGCAGGATATTCCGCGCGAGGATCGCGCCGTCTATGAGATGTGCGGTCATGCCGATACGATCGGCGTATTCCAGATCGAATCGCGTGCGCAGCAAAGCATGCTGCCGCGGTTGAAACCGAACAAGTACTACGATCTTGTGATCGAAGTCGCGATCGTGCGGCCCGGGCCGATCCAGGGCGGCATGGTGCATCCGTATCTGCGCCGCAAGCAGGGTCTGGAGGCGGTGGACTACGCTAAGGAGGAGTTACGCCCCGTGCTCGAGCGCACCCTCGGCGTACCGATTTTCCAGGAGCAGGTGATGCACCTCGCGATGGTTGCCGCGCTCTACACTGGTGAGCAGGCCGATCAATTGCGACGCGCGATGGCCGCATGGCGGCGCAGCGGCAATCTGGCGAAGTATCAGCAGGATCTGACTGACCGCATGTCGGCGCGCGGTTACGAAAAAGAGTTCATCGAGCGCATCTGCAAACAGATCGAAGGCTTCGGCGAATATGGCTTTCCTGAAAGCCACGCGGCAAGCTTTGCCTTGCTCGTCTATCTCAGCGCTTGGTTGAAACGTTATGAGCCGGCCGCTTTTCTTGTAGGATTGCTGAACAGTCAGCCGTTGGGGTTTTATTCACCGTCGCAACTCGTGCAGGATGCCAGGCGTCACGGTGTCCAGGTATTACCGCCTGACGTGACCTTGAGCGATTGGGAGTCGACCTTCGAACAACGTGGTCGCGAAGGGCAGCGGATTTCATCGAGCGAGGCCTGTTTGCGTCGTCAGCAGGGCGCATTGTCCGCACAGCAATTCCGTGACTTGTCGTTGCGGCGCTTCACATTGGCCCGGACGATCCGGCGTGCGGCAAAACAGCTGACCGCACGCGTATTTCAATCGTCGAAAACCTATGGTGCACGCGGTCCGGCAGTACGCATCGGCATGCATCTGATCAAAGGTTTTTCACAGGTAGCGGCCGAACGCATCATGGCGGCTCGTAGCGACGCACAGTTTGCTGACGTCGACGATCTGGCGCGTCGCGCGGCATTGACGCGGCGCGATCTCGAAGCGCTGGCCGCGGCGAACGCGCTGGTCAGCATTGCGGGCCATCGGCGCGAAGCGTGGTGGCAGGTGACCGCGCAGCACACGGTGCCCAAACTGCTGCGCGATGCGCCGATCGCGGAAGCGCCGCTGGCATTGCCGCAGGCAACCGAAAGTCGCGAGATCGTCGACGACTACGCGAGCATCGGCCTCACGCTCAATCGTCATCCGCTCGCGCTATTGCGCGAGCGTCTTGCCAGGCAGCGTTTTCGCACGGCGGCAGAACTTGCCGCGTGCGGACACGGCACGCTGGCGCGTGCCTGCGGTATCGTCACTGTGCGGCAGCGGCCGGGCACGGCAAACGGCACCGTGTTCGTTTCCATCGAAGACGAAACCGGTTCGATCAACGTGATCGTCTGGCCGGGGCTGGTGGAAAAGCAACGCAAGGTGCTGCTGGGTTCATCGTTGCTGGCGGTGTATGGCGTCTTGCAGCGTGACGATGGCGTTTCTACCGGCGGTGACAGCGCCGGCAATGTGATGAACGCAAATAAAGCGGGCAACGCGAAACGGAAACAGAAGGGCGAGGTGATCCATCTCGTCGCGCATCGACTTGAAGATCACAGCGACTGGCTCGGCGAACTGGCTACGGCGAGCCGCGATTTTCATTGAGGCTGATCTGCCGCCGTCTCGCCCCGCCACGGAAATGCGGCCAGCACTTGCCGGATCGCAACGTCGAACGGCGTGCGGCGGCCAATGCCGAGCGCCTCGAGCCGGTCCGACGCCAGGTGGCAGTTATGCGGGCGCGGCGTCGCGTCGGTGGGCGTATGTTGTGGCGTCAGTTGCGCATCGAGTTGCAGCGCTTCGGCCAACCGCACGGCGATTTCATACTTGTTCATCGGCTCATCCCCCGACCATTGCACGATGCCGCAGATCGCATCGCCACGCGCATGCCGTTCGAGCATCTGCCGGATCACGAACGCGACGTCCGGTGTAAAGGTCGGGAAGCGAATCGCCCATGCATCCATGACGGCGGCCTTGCCCTCGCGTGAAGCCGACGCGGCAATCGCCGGCACGAGACTCGTCACCGCCGATTCTGCCCAATCGACGATCGGCCCATAGAGCAGCGGCAAACGCAGTATGCAGCCGAGATCGGTGGATTCCGTCAGCGCTCGCTCGCCTTCGAGTTTGCTGCGCCCATAGGCATTGAGCGGCGCGGGCGCGGAATCGTACTGATAGGGCGGGTGCGTGCCGTCGAACACGTAATCGGTTGAGATCGAGAGCGCCCAAGCGCCGCGCCGCTTTGCCGCCGCGGCCAGGGTGCGCACCGCATCGACGTTCAACGCCCGGGCGAGCGCCGGATCGTGCTCGCACACATCAGGCCGACGCTCCGCCGCGGCAATCACGAGCGCGTCCGGTGCTTCGCGCTCGACAAATTGCTCGACCGCCCGCGCATCGCGAATATCCAGCGCGACCGTGTTCGGCCCCGGCCGGCTGAACGCCGTGGCGACAACTTGCCAACCTACCTGCTGTGCCAGTTCGTCGACGAGAGCCCGGCCAAGCAGTCCGGAAGCACCAATGACCGCAACTTTGAACATGACGGTCGCTCGCTTAGCGGGCTGGGCCGCTGGTCACGCCGGTCACCGTGTAACCGGCCTCGTCGATTGCGGCTTTGAGCGTGTCAACCGGTTGTGCCGATTCGACCGCCACGCGGCCGGATGCCAGATCGACCTGGACTTTAGCGGCGCCATCGTGTTCACGGATTGCGTTCGTGACCGCCGCCACGCAATGCTGGCAGCTCATGCCTTCTACCTGGAATTCGATCGTCATCGGGATTGCCTTGAAAAAATGAATGTTGCGATGCTTGAATTATGCCTGCCGATGCGCAATTGAGTGGCTGACCTTCCCACTATGGGAAGGTGTACGATCGACGCACACCCTGGGGAAACAGTCATGAACATCGGTGAAGCGGCCCGTGCGTCGGGCGTCACGGCGAAGATGATTCGCTACTACGAAAGCGTGGGCCTGCTGGCGGCGAAGGCGCGCACGAGCGCCGGCTATCGCGTATACGGGCCGCAAGAGGTCCATTCGCTGCGTTTTATCCGGCAGGCGCGCCGTCTTGGTTTTCTGGTCGAAGACATCCGCCGCTTGCTGGCGCTGTGGCACGACCGGTCGCGCGCCAGTGCCGAAGTGAAGACGATTGCGTTGGAGCACGTTGCGGAGCTCGATCGCCGCATCGCCGAACTGACCGACATGCGCGACACATTGGCGCATCTGGCGGACCATTGTCACGGCGACGAGCGCCCGGATTGCCCGATTATCGAGCGGCTCGCCGATACCGATCTGGTGTCGGGGAAGGGTTGTCACCCGATTTGAAAGCGCGAAGTGCAACCTGTCGAGGGCGTTATCGCAACCGAGCCTCAAAAAGCACCTGAATGGTGCAAATTAATATGGGGAAGTATCAGTCGTCGCAAAAAAGCCGTCTTGAATTTAGATAAATCAACGACTTAAGTGCACCACGAGTGTGCACCATTCCAAAACGGAATGCACGTCATGCGGGCATTTCACTAGCAAGGTTGCACCATAGGGCTATAATCCGGGTTAACCCTTTTACGGGAAATCCCTGATGCAAAACTCACCGGGGATTCAATCTGATCCTTGGAGAACATCATGTTTGCATACGTACTTGAAAAGCTGAGCACCTGGTTTGAAACTGCAGAACGCAGCCGTCGTGAAGCCTATCTGGCGTCGTCGTCGGATATCGTTCAGCTCGAACAGCGCATCCGCTCGCTCGAAACCAACGGCTACTCGCTGTAAGTTTCAACTGCATCAAGTTTGACCCGGCAGCGCTCGTGCGCAGCCATTGCAGTAAAGTGTTGAGCCCCGTATAGACGGGGCTTTGTCACATCTGGACCACAAGAATTTCACGGCAAGTGGCGCTTCAAGGCGACTCATGGCCAATAACGACTAGCCTGACGGTTGCCGTCGCGGTAAGGTAAAGCGCTTTCTGCGCAATCCGGCATTCTCAAACTCAACCGGTCCGCCCATGCTTCCTGTCCACTCGCTCAAATCCGTCCTGGCCATGACTGCTGCAGCCTCGCTGACAACGGTTTTTGCCGTATCGGCTACATTCGCCGCGTCGAGCAATACCGCTCGCAAGCCCGTGATACTCGACTCGCAGAGCGGCATCAGCGACGGGCAGAGCGGCACCGTGCTGCAGACCGCGCCGCTCTCGCGGCAGCCGATCGTAGGGGCGCAGCCTATCGCAACGCCCACGGAGCTGGCGCCGAATTCGTCGATACCGTTCGTTGTCGCGCCCTACATCCCGGTGCCTGTCGGCGGCGGCACGCCGTCGCCACAACCGCAGCCGCAAACTCGTCCCGTGCCCCGGTCGCAATAAGCCGCAATAAGGGTCTCCGGCGCGATATCTCCCGGTAGTTCTTTTCCACCCATCCGTTGACGCTTCGAGCGGCGGGTTCTCTGTCGTGCTGCCGCATGTGCATGCGCGTCTTCAGCTAACGCGCGAGACACTACATACGCCATTCGGGTTTCGATGCATGGCGTGCGCGACACCGTCCGACGACAATCGTTGCGCGCTCTCTCGCCAACGATGTGGACCATGCATCATGCGCAGCGCCATCGCATCGAATGAAAACAGAACAAGGAGACATCACATGCCTACTCACTGGATGCGGCGTGCCGCCAGCACCTGCGCCACGTTGCTCGCGCTGAGCGTACCCGCGGCGCAACCAGGTGCCGCGCTCGCCAAAGACACTCCGGAAAAACCCACATTGACGATGGCCGTTGGCGGTTTGCCGGGCCTTTACTATTTGCCGGTACTCGCCGCACAGCAGTTGGGCTACTTCAAGGACGAAGGGCTCGACGTCACGCTCGAAGATTTCGCGGGCGGGTCGAAGGCGTTGGAAGCGGTCGTGGGCGGTAGCGCCGACGTGGGCGCCGGCGCATTCGAGCACACGCTGTTCATGCAGGCAAAGGGGCAACACTACCGCGCGTTCGTGCTGATGGGACGCGCGCCGCAGATCGTTGTCGCGGTGTTGAAGTCGAAGGCGGATCAGATCAAGACATTGGCGGACTTCAAGGGGGCCAAAGTCGGCGTGAGCGCGCCGGGTTCGTCGACGGATCTGGTACTTACCGTGGCTTTGCGCAAGGCAGGTGTGCAGCGCAACGAGATTTCGGCGATCGGCGTGGGCAGCGGCGCCACGGTACTGGCCGCGGTGAGCGGCGGTCAACTCGACGCGCTGTCCAACGTGGATCCGATGATGACCAAGCTGGAGCGTAGCGGCGCGATCAAAGTGCTGGTCGATACGCGTACCGTGAAAGGCACGCAGGAGGTATTCGGCGGACCGATGCCGGCGGCGACGCTCTACGCATCGGAGACTTTCATTCAGAAGTATCCGAAGACGACACAGGCGCTCGCCAATGCGATCGTGCGCGCGGACCACTGGTTGCAGACCGCGAGCGATGCCGACTTGCTGAAGATGGTGCCGCCGGCCTATTTGCTCAACGATTCGGCACTCTATGTGGAGGCATTCCACAACGTGCGCGACGCGTATTCGCCGGACGGCTTGATGCCCGCGGATGGTCCGGCGACTTCATTACGCGCCTTGTCGTCGTTCGATAACCGCCTCGATCCGAAAAAGATCGATCTGAACGCAACCTATACCAACGACTTCGCCCGCAAGGCAGCGGCGCAACTCAAGTAAGGAGTTTGGTGGTGGGTGATTTACCCGGTCGCGCACGTGTCATACCGCTGGCTAAGGCGCCCACGTGCGGCCCGGGGCGTGCTCAATCCCCGCGATATTCGACCTTGAACTGCGCGGCCTTGTCCTCGCCGAGCGCCTCGACCAGCCAGGGCATCTGGTCTTTCAGCGTTTTTGCCAGCGTATACGGCGGATTCAGGATGAACATGCCACTGCCGAACAACCCGAAGCCGTCGGTCGGCGGATTGCTGACGGTCAGGCTCACATGCAGCCAGTTGCGCTCCTGCAGCTTCTTCAACTGATCGGGGAAGCGCTGCGATTCAAGGCGTCTTACCTGCGGATACCAGACCGCGTAGGTGCCGGTCGGAAAGCGCTTCAGGCTTTCTTCGACGCAGCGCAGCGTGCGCGTGTAGTCGCGCTTGTCTTCGTACGACGGATCGAGCAGTACCAGCGCGCGGCGCGGCGCCGGCGGCAGCAACGCGAGGATGCCGTCGAAGCCGTCGCCCGCATAAAGCATTGCGCGCCGGCCTGCGTCGCGGAAGTTGTGGCGCAGCACGTCGATTTCTGTAGTGTGCAGTTCGAACAGGCGCATGCGGTCCTGTTCGCGCATTTGCCGCCACGCGATGTACGGCGAGCCTGGGTAGAAGCGCAACTGGCCGTCCGGATTCAGCGCGCTCACTTCGTCGACGTACTCTGCGAAGACCGACGGCAGGTCGTTGCGCTCCCATAGTTTGGCGATGCCGGTCTGGAACTCGCCGGTTTTGGTCGCATAGCCTTCCTTCAGCGAATAGACGCCGGCGCCCGCGTGTGTGTCGATATACCAGTAGGCTTTGTCCTTCTGGCCGAGGTAGCGCAGTAGCTGCAACACGACGGCGTGTTTCAGAACGTCGGCGTGATTGCCTGCATGAAAGGCGTGGCGGTAGCTGAGCATGATGAGGACACACTGAAAGAGGGCGTGCCGGTCCACGGCGGATTCGGCGATGCGAGTGCAATGCGGCAGCACAACTGAAGTGCAGCGCGGTCGCGTATTGTACGCGACGCCGCGTTGCACCCCGCAGTGCGTTGCGCGTGACATAGCCCCGATGGTGCGCGGGCCATGCTCCGCCGACCGGACCGGTCCAATCGGGTCTGGACTGGTCCGGCGCGCCCGCTCAGTCGTAGGCGTCGCCGATGACCGCCTCGATCCGCTCTTTGATCTCCGGCGTGATCCGTTCCGCCACCTCGGCGGATTTCATGTTCTCGCCGATCTGTTCGACGCGCGACGCGCCGGTGATCACGGTGCTCACATTCGGATTCTTCAGAATCCATGCAATCGCCAACTGGCCGATCGTGCAACCCAGCTCGTCGGCCACTTCGCCCAGCTTGCCGACCACGTTGTTTTTGCCGGCATCGGTGACCTGCTTGCGCAGCCAGTCGTAGCCTTGCAGTTGCGCACGGCTATCGGCAGGTACGCCGTCGCGGTACTTGCCGGTGAGCAGGCCGGACGCGAGCGGGCTCCAGGTGGTCAGCCCAAGGCCGATATCCTCGTAAAGCCGCTTGTATTCCTGCTCGACGCGCTTGCGGTGGAACAGGTTGTACTGCGGCTGCTCCATGACCGGTTTGTGCAGATGATGGCGTTCAGCAATCTCGTAAGCGGCGCGGATTTCGTCGGCGCTCCATTCGGATGTGCCCCAGTACAGGGCCTTGCCGCGCGTGATCATGTCGCTCATGGCCCAGACGGTTTCTTCGACCGGCGTGTTCGGGTCAGGACGATGACAGAACACCAGATCGACATAATCAAGTTGCAGGCGTTTGAGCGATGTGTCGATGGCGTTCAGCAGATATTTGCGGTTCAGCGTGTGGTACTGGTTCGGCGCTTCGTTGAGACCCCAGAAAAATTTCGTCGATACCACATAGCTCACACGCGGCCATGCCAATTCCTTGAGCGCCTGGCCCATGATTTCTTCGGATTGGCCGGCGGCGTACACCTCGGCATTGTCGAAGAAGTTGACTCCCGCATCGCGCGCGGCTGCGAGCGACTCGCGCGCTGCACGATGATCTACCTGATTGCCGTAGGTGACCCATGAGCCGATGGACAGTTCGCTGACTTGCAGGCCCGAACGGCCCAGACGTCGATAATTCATGCATTCCTCCTTGGTAGTGATGCCGCCGGAATCCCGCTGAAACGTCCAGTTTAAAGAGATAAGGCTCGATGTGCAGTTTACGGATGCAGTTCACACGGTTCATGCACAATAGCAGCGTTGGCCGCAGTGCAGCATTCGGCTGAACGGTCTATGCCGTTTGGCTGACTTCACGCCGCCTGCGGTCCGTGGTCTCATTGCTCATCAACTGCATGGAGGTTCTGGATGTCGTCACTGAACACGAATCTGAATGGCAAGGTTGCGGTGGTTACGGGCGCCGCGAGCGGCATCGGCAAGCAGATTGCGCTCACGCTTTCCGCCGCGGGCGCGGCGGTCGCGATCGCCGACCTGAACCAGGACGGCGCCAATGCCGTCGCTGAAGAAATCAAACAGGGGGGCGGCAAGGCAATCGGCGTGGCAATGGACGTCACGAACGAAGACGCCGTCAACCAGGGCATAGATAAAGTCGCGGCGGAACTCGGCTCGATCGATATTCTGATTTCCAACGCCGGCATCCAGATCGTCAATCCGATCGAAAACTATTCGTTTTCCGACTGGAAGAAGATGCAGGCCATCCATGTGGACGGCGCCTTCCTCACCACCAAGGCCGCGCTCAAGCACATGTACAAAGACGATCGCGGCGGCATCGTGATCTACATGGGTTCGGTCCATTCGCACGAAGCGTCGCCGTTGAAGTCCGCCTATGTGACGGCCAAGCATGCACTGCTGGGGCTCTCACGCGTACTGGCCAAGGAAGGCGCGAAACACAATGTGCGCTCGCACGTGGTGTGTCCGGGCTTCGTGCGTACGCCGCTTGTCGACAAGCAGATTCCCGAGCAGGCCAAGGAGCTCGGCATCAGCGAAGAAGACGTGATCAAGCGCGTGATGCTGGGTGGCACGGTCGACGGCATCTTCACCACGGTGGAAGACGTCGCGCAGACAGTGCTGTTCCTGTCAACTTTCCCGACTGCGGCGCTGACCGGCCAGTCCTTTATTGTGAGCCATGGCTGGTATATGCAATAAGGAGGCGCCCATGGCGCAACGCAATCTCAAGCGGGCGCGCGTTGGCGCGCCCGGTGGCGGGGAAGGCGAGGGCGCTGGTCTGGCGCCCGCCGCGCATCCCGGCCGGCAGATCAATATACCCAACTACGAAACCGTCGCGTTGATGCTGCAGGGCGGTGGTGCACTCGGCGCCTATCAGGCCGGCGTCTTTCAGGGACTTTACGAAGCCGGCATCGAGCCGAACTGGCTCGCCGGCATTTCGATCGGCGCGCTGAATACGGCCATCATTGCCGGCAATCCGCCGGAGAAACGCGTCGAGCGGCTGCTGCAATTCTGGGAGACGATCTGCCAGCCGGCATTCGGGCCGCCGTTGCCGGCCTTTATCGAGCACGCGTTGTTCAATTCCAGTGAAGCCGTTCGCAAGGCCTTCACGGCGACTCAGGCGATGGGCGCGATCATGGAAGGGCAAAAGGGCTTTTTCGTGCCGCGTTTCCCGCCACCGTTGCCCACCGTCTCCGGCCCGCCGCAAACGGCGAGCTACTACGACACCACGCCGCTCAAGGCCACGCTTGAAGCGCTCTGCGACTTCGACCGCATCAATTCCGGTGAGACGCGTGTGTCGGTGGGTGCGGTGAATTGCGGTACGGGTAACTTCGCCTACTTCGATAACACGCATACGAAACTGAGGCCTGAGCATTTCATGGCGTCAGGCGCGTTGCCGCCGGGTTTCGCGGCGGTCGAAATCGACGGCCAGTTCTACTGGGACGGCGGTTTGATGTCGAACACGCCGCTCTACGAGGTGATTCAGACCACGCCGCGTCGCGATACGCTCGCGTTCCAGGTAGATCTGTGGAGCGCAGTCGGGCCGGTGCCGGACAACATCACTGATGTTCAAGGGCGCATGAAAGACATCCAGTACTCGAGCCGCACACGTCTCGTGACCGATATGCTGCAACGTTCGCAGCGTTTCCGGCATGTGCTGCGCGAGGTGCTCGATCGCGTGCCGTCCGACCAGCGCGACGATCCGTGGTGCAAGCTGGCGGATGATCTATCGTGTTCGAAGCGCTACAACGTGATCCACCTCATCTATCGGGAGAAGGAATACGAAGGGCACTTCAAGGACTTCCAGTTCGGCCTCTCGACAATGCGTGAGCATTGGAAGAGCGGTCTGGACGATATCCGGCAGTCGCTCGCGCAACCCGATTGGCTCGACATGCCTGATAACGACGCAGGGTTTGTCACGCACGATATCCATCGGGATTCCCGCTGAAACGGCCGTAGGTGCCAAAGTAGTGCCGGTAGCGGGACGCAATCGGCAGGTGACACTCACACGTCCAGCAACAGTCCATCAATAAAAAACGGCACCCGAAAGGGCGCCGTTTCTACAAGCAGCTCAAGCAATTCAAGTTCGAGCAGCAACAGCCAAGCAAAGCGCGGGCAACAAACGCTCGCGCTCCAAAACGCCTTACTTCAGCACGTGAGCGACCGCGTTAGCCACCACGTCGAGGTTGCGCGTATTCAGCGCAGCCACGCAGATGCGGCCCGTGCTCACAGCGTAGATGCCGAATTCTTCGCGCAGACGGTCCACTTGCGGCGCCGTCAGACCCGAATACGAGAACATGCCGCGTTGTGCGTTCACGAAGCTGAAATCGCGATCCACGCCACTGGCCTTCAGACGTTCGACCAGACCGTTGCGCATTGCGCGGATACGGTCACGCATTTCGGCGAGTTCGCTTTCCCACATGGCGCGCAGTTCAGCCGATGCGAGTACCGCAGCAACCACCGAGCCGCCGTGCGTCGGCGGGTTCGAGTAGTTCGTGCGGATCACGCGCTTCAGTTGCGACAACACGCGAGCCGATTCTTCCTTGCTTTCCGTGATGATCGACAGTGCACCGATGCGCTCACCGTACAGAGAGAACGACTTCGAGAACGACGACGACACGAACACGTTCAGTTCCGATGCCGCGAACAGACGGACTGCTGCAGCGTCGGATTCGATGTTGTCGCCGAAACCCTGATAAGCGATGTCGAGGAACGGCACCAGATTGCGCGCCTTGACGACCTCGACGATCTGCTTCCACTGGTCGACAGTCAGGTCGACGCCGGTCGGGTTGTGGCAGCACGCGTGCAGCACGACAACCGTGCCCGCTGCATAGCTGTTCAGCGCGCTCAGCATGCCTTCGAAGTTCACGCCGTGCGTTTGCGCTTCGTAGTACGGATAGTTCACGACTTCGAAGCCGGCGCTTTCGAACAGCGCGCGGTGGTTTTCCCAGCTCGGATCGCTGATCGCGACCTTGGCGTTCGGGTTCACACGCTTCAGGAAATCGGCACCGATTTTCAGCGCGCCCGTGCCGCCCAGTGCTTGCGCCGTCACGACGCGGCCCGCGGCGATCAGCGGCGAGTCGTTGCCGAGCAGCAGTTTCTGCACGGCAGCGTCGTAGGCAGCGATGCCTTCGATCGGCAGATAGCCACGCGGCAGCGCGGCTTCGACGCGTGCCTTTTCCGCGTCGCGCACGGCGCGCAGCAGCGGAATTTTGCCTTCTTCATTGAAGTACACACCAACGCCAAGGTTGACCTTGGTGGCGCGCGCATCGGCGTTGAAGGCTTCGTTCAGGCCCAGAATCGGGTCGCGGGGAGCAAGTTCGACGGCGGAGAACAGAGACATGATGGATGGGCAGCAGTTGTGAAAAGAGGGCGGCTTCAAGCGCGGGCGGCCCGGCCAACGGTGTCTGACGGACAATTCAGACGGCGGGCGGGCATCGGCGAGCGAGCGCAACTTGCCATTGTAGCGAATTCACGGGCGTTTTTCGGGCGACAAAGCCTACTGAACTGAATTATTTGCTTGAAAAACAGGCACTCCGGTGTCATGTCCTCATAGCGGATTTGCCTGCGACGAAGCCGGCAAAGGCCGAACAACTGCCTCGAGCCGACGGGAAATCGCCCCTGCATCGGCCAGTTGGCCTGCATCCGTTCGACCCCGCATCCCTACGCCGACCCGCTCAGCCCGGGTTCCCGCAACCCGTTAGAATAGTTCTTTGCCCAAGGCCCGGTGCCGCCCCCATGTCCGAACAACATCTGACTGAAGTCGACGAGACGCTTGACGAATCCAAATTCGTCGCGTTCGAAGGCTCGCCGTTCCAGCTTTACCAGCCGTATCCGCCCGCGGGCGACCAGCCCACGGCGATCGACACGCTCGTCGAAGGCATCGAGGACGGGTTGTCGTTCCAGACGCTGCTCGGCGTGACCGGCTCCGGCAAAACCTTCACGATGGCCAACACCATCGCGCGGCTCGGCCGGCCGGCGATCGTGTTCGCGCCGAACAAGACACTCGCCGCGCAGCTCTATTCGGAGTTTCGCGAGTTCTTTCCGCGCAATGCGGTCGAGTACTTCGTTTCGTACTACGACTACTACCAGCCGGAAGCGTATGTGCCGCAGCGCGACCTGTTCATCGAGAAAGATTCGTCGATCAACGAGCACATCGAGCAGATGCGGCTGTCGGCCACCAAAAGCCTGATGGAGCGGCGCGACGTGATCATCGTCGGCACGGTGTCGGCGATTTACGGTATCGGCAACCCGTCGGAATATCACAAGATGATTCTGACGCTGCGTACCGGCGACAAGCTCGGCCAGCGCGACATCATCGCCCGGCTGATCGCGATGCAGTACAACCGCAATGAAGCCGACTTCCAGCGCGGTTCGTTCCGCGTGCGCGGCGACACGATCGATATTTTCCCGGCCGAGCACGCCGAAATGGCGGTGCGCATCGAGTTATTCGACGACGAGGTTGAGACGCTGCAACTGTTCGATCCGCTCACCGGCCGCGTGCGGCAGAAGATTTCCCGCTTCACCGTGTACCCGTCGTCGCACTATGTGACGCCGCGCGATACCGTGGTGCGCGCGGTCGAAACGATCAAGACCGAACTGCGCGACCGGCTCGAGTTCTTCTATGGCAACGGAAAGCTCGTCGAAGCGCAGCGGCTCGAGCAGCGCACCCGCTTCGATCTGGAAATGCTGCAGGAGCTGGGCTTCTGCAAGGGCATCGAGAACTACTCGCGGCACTTCTCGGGCGCAGCACCCGGCGAGCCGCCGCCGACGCTGGTCGACTATTTGCCGCCCGACGCGCTGATGCTGCTCGACGAATCGCACGTGCTGATCGGCCAGTTGAACGGCATGTACAACGGCGACCGGGCGCGTAAAGAGAATCTGGTCGATTACGGTTTTCGCTTGCCGTCGGCGCTCGACAATCGCCCGCTCAAGTTCAACGAGTTCGAGCGCAAGATGCGCCAGGTCGTGTTCGTGTCGGCCACGCCGGCCGATTACGAAAAGAAAACGGCGGGGCAAGTGGCCGAGCAGCTGGTGCGTCCCACCGGCCTCGTCGACCCGGAAATCGAGGTGCGCCCCGCGCGTACCCAGGTCGACGACGTGCTCGCCGAGATCAACGAGCGCGTCAAAGTGGGCGACCGCGTTCTGGTCACGGTGCTGACCAAGCGGATGGCCGAGCAGTTGACCGAGTTTCTGGCCGACCACGGCGTCAAGGTGCGCTACCTGCACAGCGACATCGATACGGTGGAGCGGGTCGAAATCATCCGCGATCTGCGGCTGGGCACGTTCGACGTGCTGGTCGGGATCAACCTGCTGCGCGAGGGGCTGGATATCCCGGAGGTCTCGCTGGTTGCGATTCTCGACGCGGACAAGGAAGGTTTCCTGCGCGCCGAGCGCTCGCTGATCCAGACCATCGGCCGGGCGGCGCGTAACGTGAACGGTAAAGCGATTCTCTACGCGGACCGGGTGACCGATTCGATGCGCCGCGCCATCGACGAAACCGAGCGGCGGCGCGCCAAGCAGATCGCCTACAACCTGGAGCACGGCATTACGCCGCGCGGCGTGGTCAAACGGATTCGTGACATCATCGACGGGGTGTACAACGTCGACGACGCTCGCGCCGAGCTGAAGGAACAGCAGACTCGGGCGAAATTCGAGGACATGTCCGAGAAGCAGCTCGCCAAGGAACTCAAGCGCCTCGAAAAGCAGATGATGGAGCACGCCAAGAATCTCGAGTTCGAAAAGGCCGCACAGACCCGCGACCAATTGGCGCTGCTGCGGCAGCGCGTATTTGGCGCGAACGTCGGCGACCACGTGCCCGGCGTCGAATAAACTCTTCCTGCTTATCAAGGAAGGCGGGAAGAAAGGCGCGGCAATGTGCCGCGCCTTGCCTTTCCAGCGCATTGCACCCCGCCAACACCGTCCCTGCGCTTCCCTTAACACCGCCTTAAGACCCTGCTCCGATAAGGCTTTGGGTGTCTCCTCGTTTGTTCTCCCTGCCGATCAATGATAAACTCGACCAATATTGAGAATGGTTCGCATTAACGTTCGTAATGCGATTGTCTGCGGTCTGTCGCCCCTGTCAGTGGACGTGGGGACCGCGGCTTAAAAAGCATGCGCACCGCACTGTTCCAATGAGTTCGATTCCAGTCTGATAAAAACAAGGAGTTTCAATGCGGATTTCTTCATTTGTGCGTGGTGGCGCAGCAGCGGTGGCCGCGGTAGCGGCGCTCTCCGCAACGGCAGCGGAATACCCGATCGGCAAGCACCAGATTCAGGGCGGCATGGAAATCGGTGCGGTCTATCTGCAGCCGATCACGATGGAACCCGAAGGCATGATGCGCAAGGCGTCGGATTCGGACGTCCACCTGGAAGCCGACATCCACGCAGTCAAGAACAATCCGACCGGTTTCGCCGAAGGCGACTGGATGCCGTATCTGCAAGTTCGCTATGAATTGACCAAAGCCGGTTCGAATCAGACTCAGAAGGGCGACATGATGGCGATGGTCGCCAACGACGGTCCGCATTACGGCGACAACGTCAAGCTGCAGGGCCCCGGCAAATACCACCTGAAGCTCGTGGTCGACGCGCCGATGCAAACCGGCCACATGGCTTTCGGCCGTCACGTCGACAAGGAAACCGGCGTGGGTCCGTGGTTCAAGCCGATCACGCTCGAATACGACTTCACGTACGCGGGCATCGGCAAGAAGGGCGGGTACTGATCAACGCGGATCAACGCGAATCATCACGGTTTGCCGCGCCAAACGCGGAGCGAACCGCATGAATGAATGCAGCAGACGGCGCCAGGCATGAACCTCGGCGCCGCGTTTTCCGGAAAGGCTAATGAGAATTAACCGAAAAATCGCGATCCTCGCCATGACCGCTTTGACGGTGGGGGCCGCGCACGCAGCGGATCTGCCGACCTTCAACCTGGAAATGAACGACGGCAAGCTCAATCCGGCGCGCATCGAAGTGCCGGCAGGGCAGCGCATCAAGATCGCGATACGCAACGCCGGCAAGGGCGCGGCCGAATTCGAAAGCGTGCAATTGCGTAAAGAAAAAGTGTTGGCGCCGGGCGGGGATTCGTTCGTCGTCATCGCACCGCTCTCGCCGGGCGAGTACAAGTTCTTCGACGATTTCCATCAGCAGGCGCAGGGCGTGATCGTCGCGAAGTAATAGTCATGGCTTGGGGTGCGAACGCATGCCTTGAGCAACCGGGTTACGCGTTCGCCAAAGCAGTAGCAGGGTAGAGGGGAGAGCTTGGATGGGTCAGATTCTGTTCATCGTGTGGCGGGAAAGCGTTGAGGCCTTGCTGGTCGTCGGCATCCTGTACGCGTGGTTGAAAAATGGCGACGACGATGCGCGCCGCGGTTTGCCGTACCTGTGGGGCGGCGTCGCGGCCGGTGTGGTCGCGGCGGTCGCGCTCGGCGCGGCGCTGGTTGGTTTCACCGAAGTGCTCTCCGGTGACGCGCAGGACTATTTCCAGACCGCAATGGTGCTGGTTGCGTGTGTGCTGATCGTGCAGATGGTGCTGTGGATGAAGCAGCACGGCCGGTCCCTCAAGCGCGACATGGAACAGTCGCTGCAAAAGAGCAAGCGCGATTCGAACTGGTGGGGTGTCGCCTTGCTGGTTGCCTTGGCAATCGCGCGCGAAGGCAGTGAAACGGTGATCTTCCTGTACGGTCTCGGCTTTGGCCAATCGGGTCACGTGGATGGTAGCCAGATGCTCGCTGTGATCATCGGCCTCGGTCTCGCATTGCTGACCTTTTACGTGCTGCAGTTGGGCGGCAAGTATTTCTCGTGGCGGCTCTTCTTCCGCGTCACTGAAATCATGCTGCTGTTCCTCGGCGCGGGTCTGTTCCAGATCGGTGTCGACAAGCTGATCGACAAGGAATTTCTGCCGACGATCATCGACCAGATGTGGAACTCATCGGCCATCCTCGACGACTCGAGTACCTTCGGTTCGCTGGTCGCGACGCTTACCGGTTATCGCGCCCACCCTGCGCTGATGAATCTGGTCGCCTACGCCGTGTACTGGTTGGTTGTCTATCTGTTGGTGCGCCGCGCGAATCGCAAACCGGCGCAGCAGGCCGCGGGGCGCGCGGCATGAGTACCGTTATGACCCGCCCGGGCCGCCTTGCCGCGGCCGGGCAGTGGATGCAGCGTCACGGCGGTTTGATCCGCGGCATTCAGTGGGTTGTGGTGGCGGTGTACGCGTTCCTGATTCTCGTGCCGGCGGTGATGCCGCTGCCGGACGACACCGCGCATCTGTGGACCAACCTGACGCTTGCCGCGCAGTTCGTGTTCTGGGGCATCTGGTGGCCGTTCGTGCTGCTGTCGATGGTGATGCTCGGCCGTGTCTGGTGCGGCGTGCTGTGTCCGGAAGGCGCGCTCGCCGAATTTGCCAGCAAATATGGCCGCGGTTGGGCGATTCCGCGCTGGATGCGCTGGGGCGGCTGGCCGTTCGTCGCGTTCGGCATCACCACCATCTATGGGCAGATGGTCAGCGTCTACCAGTATCCGAAAGCGGTGCTGCTGGTGCTCGGCGGCTCGACCTTCGCGGCGATGATCATCGGCCTGCTGTACGGACGCGAGAAGCGCGTCTGGTGCAAGTATCTGTGCCCCGTGAACGGGGTTTTTTCGCTACTGGCGCGTCTCGCGCCGTTCCACTACAAAGTCGATGAAGACGCGTGGCGCCGCTCGTACAAGAACGGCGAACATGGGCATCGCGTGATTCCGATCAACTGCGCGCCGCTGGTGCCGCTACGCAATATGAAGGGCGCGTCGGACTGTCATATGTGCGGCCGTTGCAGCGGGCATCGCAACGCGATCGCGCTGACGTGGCGTGCGCCGTCGTCGGAAGTCGTGCAGCTCGGCGACAAACAGGCGAACCCGTGGGACACCGCATTGATCCTGTACGGCCTGCTCGGCATCGCGATCGGCGCATTCCACTGGACCGTTTCGCGCTGGTTCGTCGACCTGAAGATGTTCTTCGCCACCTGGCTGGTCGATCACGACATCTCGTGGCCGCTCGACACCAACGCGCCGTGGTTCCTGTTCACGCATTACCCCGAGCAGAACGACGTGTTCTCGTGGCTCGACGGCACGATGGTGATCGGCTACATCCTCGCCACGGCGCTCGTGTACGGCACGGTGCTGCTGGTGCTGTTGATGGGTGCGTCGCGCATGCTGGGGCGCTTCAGCTTCGTGCGTCTGCATCATTTGACGCAAGGCCTGATTCCGATTGCCGGCGCCGGCGTGTTCCTCGGCTTGTCGGCGACTACGCTGTCGCTGCTGCGCGCGGAGCATCTGTCGTTGTGGTGGGCGTCGGACATGCGTATCGCGATTCTGGCGATTGCCAACCTGTGGAGCGCGTGGCTCGCCTGGCTCGTCACACGTCGCTATAGCGAGCGCTTCGTTCAACGCGGCCTCGCGATGGTGTGGTTCGCGGCGGCGCTGGCGGTGGTCGATAGCGCATGGTGGCTCATGTTCTGGGGCTGGGCTTCGAAGTAAGTCTTAACGCTTCAATGCGCTGCCGGGACCCGATCGGCGCCGTGTAAAACAAAAGCCGTGGAGATGACAGCATTCCACGGCTTTTTCATTTTCTGCATGTGCGACACACGTCGTTTCGTGTATCCGCATTGGGTGAGAACCAAAAAAGCGGCCTGGCTGGCTGCGACGACTGGCTTGGTGTCTGCACGAAGGGGTCTAGTTCTCACGTGCAAGCCGTCGTGGCTGGCTAATGCCTAACACCTCTCGAAGAGGTGGTCCCCACAATACCCGGTACGTACTGCTATTCGTTGTTGCCTGTTACTTCGTCAGGATCAGCTTGCCTAAGCGCGTTGCACGCAACTGGTAGGTCTCGCCGTTATGCAGGATGCTGACGTGGCTATGTCCTTGCAGCAGCGCGTCGCTGCGTACGACCCGATCCGACTTCTCGCTCGTCCCGTTGGCGTGATCCGCTGCCGGCTTCGCGGCGGTTGCCGTCGCCGTCGATGCTTTCGGACGGCTGGTCAGCGCGGCCGCCGGGCGGCGCAGGCTGAGCGTGGAAGAGCGGTTGAGATCGGTCATTCGTTTTTGCTGTTGGTCGATTCGATGGATTAATTCTAAATGATAACCATTCCCATTTACAAGCAAGAGAAATTCATCGGATTCGACTTTCGATAGTTGAATGGTGCGGGCGGAGCGCCCGCACACGCATCAATGCAATGAACCGGGTTCTTGCCTCGCCTGCACGTACTGGCGGATCAGTCGCACGGTATCGATATCGTTCTCGCGATACGCTGACTTCACGATCTCTTGCGTCGTCACAGCGTCCTGGTCGTCGGAGACCGGCAAGGTGGTCGTGTATTCGAAGCGCAGGAACAATTGCAATTCGTCAGGCTGCTCGATCGTCATGGTCAGCGAGCCGCCGACATAGTCCGCGGTCGGCAGAATGTCGTAACGCACGCTCTGGCGATCCTGCAGCGTGACACGGTCGCGCACGGTGGCCTTGCCGTAGTGCAGCTCCCGTTCGAGCGTGTCGCCTTCGCGCGAAAGGATGGTGCAACTGTCGAGTCCGATCACGAACAGTTGCGGCTGTTCGGCGCGCAGCACGAGACCCTCCCACAACTGCTCGCGGGTCATCGAGTCGACAAACGGATTCAACGGATCGTTGATCTGGATAAGGTGTTCGAAATTCAAAACGGCGGCTTCCTATGAAAGCGTTGCATAACGTTCAGCCCGGTTGAGCCAATCACACCATTGTCGCGCTCGGCGAGCTATCGCGCCAATGTGCCGACGCGTGCGGCTCGCATGGCTTCAGGCGACGGCAAGACCCGAACGGATCGTGATCGAATGCGTGAGGATCTTGTGAACCGGGCACGCATTGGCAATTTGCAAGAGCCGTTCCCGCTGCTCGTCGGACAGATCGCCTTCCAGCATGATCTTGCGGTCAATGGTCGAACCCGCGTCGCCGGTTTCAAGCGACAGCGCCACGCGCACGTCGGCGAGCGGCCAGCCCTTACGCTGAGCGTACATCTTCAGCGTGATCGACGTACAGGCGCCGAGGCTCGACAGCAACAGCGCGACGGGCGTCGGCCCGCGATCACCGCCGCCAAGCGACTCGGGTTCGTCGGCGAGCCACGTGTGCTTGCCGTCGTCGAAAAGGACCTGGAAATTCGTCGAGCCGATGTGGGCGGTGACGGTGGACTCTGCCATGCGCGCTCCTGAACAGGGACGGAAATCGCCGCGCACTACGATCCATCACGGTTGGACAGCGTGGCGCGCGGCATGAATTGCTATTGTGAACGAATTCACCGGCCTTCGTGCCCATGCGCAGCGGCGGCGCGGGCGGGGTGATGAGCGCCGCGCCACCGCAATCATGAGCGGCGGCGCGTGCCGATGTGGCAAATCAGTGGGTGATCGCGCCCATGCGCCCGGCCTGGTAATCGGTCACGGCCTGACGGATTTCGTCTTCCGTGTTCATCACGAACGGACCGTAGCGCACCACCGGCTCTTTCAGCGGCACGCCGCCCAGCAGCAGCACTTCGAGCGGCTCGGCGCCAGCTGTGAGCGTGATCGAGTCGCCGTCGTTCCCAAACACCACCATCTTCTGTGCGTCGATTTCCTGGCGTGCTTCCCCTTCGCCGTAGAAGCCCTTGCCGGACAGGCTGTAAGCAAACACGCGATAGTCGGCCGGCACCGGTTGCTGGATCGTCGCGCCCGGTTGCAGCGAGAAATGCTGATACAGGATCGGCGTGCGCGTTTCGATCGCCGCCTTCACGCCGAGCGCTTCGCCCGCGATCACCTTGACGCGGACCTTGCCGTCCGCGGATGTTGCGACCGGAATGCTGGCCGACGGTATCTCCTGATAGCGCGGCGCGATCATCTTGTCGCGGCGCGGCAGGTTCACCCACAGTTGCACGCCATGCACCCGCCCACCCGTACGCATGAACGACGGATCCGGCATTTCACTGTGCACGACGCCTGCGCCCGCCGTCATCCATTGCACGTCGCCGGCATGCAGCGTGCCCGAATGGCCCGCCGAATCCTTGTGGCCGAACTGGCCCTCGAGCGCGTACGTGACCGTTTCGAAGCCGCGATGCGGATGATCCGGCGCGCCTTTTGCCTCGCCCGGCGCGTAGTCGATCGGCCCCATTTCGTCGAGCAGCAGGAACGGATCGAAATCCATCAGCAAACGGGTCGGAAACGGGCGGTGGACGATAAAGCCGCCGCCTTCGGTCGTGCGAACGGCGGGAAACGTGCGTTCGATCGTGCGTGTCGTGCTCATCAAAAGTCACCTTGAAAAATGGGGAATAGCGTTATTTTTGAAACATAGAGCTATTATAGGGACCGTTTTCCTAGGTGCCAGCCACCCTCACGCAATGGATTGTTCTATTACTGGAACGATGAGATGAAGATCGATTCACACAATCTGAATGACCTGATGTATTTCTCGCAGGTCGTCGAACATGGCGGTTTTTCTGCCGCCGAGCGCGTGCTGGGCATTTCCAAGTCGCGCCTGTCGCGCCGGCTCACCGAGCTGGAAGCGTCGCTAGGCGTACGTTTGCTGCAGCGTTCCACCCGCAAGCTGGCGCTCACTGAAGCCGGCCAGCTCTTCTACCAGCACTGTCAGGCGATGCTGAGCGAAGCACAGGCGGCCGTCAACGTCGTACAGCAATTGCGGTCGTCGCCACGTGGCACGGTGCGCGTGAGCGTGCCGGTGACGATTTCGCAGACCATCCTGTCGCAGATCCTGCCGGAATTCATGCATCGCTACCCGGAAGTGCGTGTGGTCATGCGCGTCACGAACCGTGTGGTCGATCTGTTTGAAGATTCGATCGATATCGCGTTGCGCGTGCGCTCCGCTCCGCCGGAGAACGCCAACATCGTCGTGCGGCCGTTGTGGCGCACGCAGCAGATGCTGGTCGGCGCACCGAGCCTGTTGCAGCAGAATGCGCCGCCGCTGTTGCCTGCCGATCTGAGCCGGTTCGAAACGCTCGACGTGCCAACCGGCGACGGACGCCATGTCTTCGAGCTGATCGCCCCCGACGGCACGCGCCACGCGCACGAACACGAGCCGCGCCTCGTCACCGCCGATCTGATGACGATCCGTGAAGCGGTGCTGTCCGGCGTGGGTATCGCCGCATTGCCGGAGATGATGTACGGCAGCGCTCTGCGCGCGGGGCAATTGTCGCCGGTGATGCCGGGCTGGACCTTTCCGACGCCGCAGTTGTACGCGGTATTCGTGTCGCGGCAGGGAATGGTGCCGGCTGTGCGCGCGTTCGTCGATTATCTGGTCGAAATGCTCGATCCGGACGAAGGTAAACACATCATGGGCGAGTGTCCGACGCGCGCCGAGCAAGACGCCGCGCAGCCCGCTTTTGCGGTTGCGTCATAGCACTTATTACGCACGGCAACATCGCTTTTAGCATTTAAGCGCCGCCTGTCATGAGTACTTTCAATGGCGGTTTGCTTGAATGCGCGCGCTCACAGGCCTATAGTGAAATCCCTTCGCTAAGGAGTCTCTTATGCGAAAACTCATGGCCTCTATGATAGTGGGCCTGATAGGGCTGACCGCGCTGTCCGTGTCGATCACGGCTGTCGCATGCGGTGACTCGAGCTATCAGTCATCTTCTGATGGTAAATGATCCCGCCGCCCGAAGGCGCCGAGTGCGCAAAAAAAAGGCCTTCATCTGACGATGAAGGCCTTTTACTTTTAGCCCTTGTTTCAAGGGCTTTTCTGTTTTTTCGGCAGACGCTGCTTAACAAGGGCGCATTGCTGCGCTCAGATCACTTGCGATTATTTGCCTTTGGGCTGCGTGACGAAGCCGATCTTCGTGAGACCGCCGGCCTGCGCCGCCGACATCACTTCCGCCACTTTCTCGTACGCGACCTTGCGGTCCGCATCCAGATGCAGCTCCGGCTGCGGGTTCGCTTGCGCAGCCTCTGCAATTTTCGCGCGCAGCGCTGCGTCGTCGACCTTCTTGTCGTCCCACAAGACGTTGCCGTCCGCATCGACGGAGACCGTGACTTGCGCGGGCTTGGTGTCTTCCTTCTGACTGCTCGCATGCGGCAGATCGATTTTGACCGCGTGACGAATCACCGGAATCGTCACCATGAAGACGATCAGGAGAACCAACATCACGTCGACGAGCGGCGTCATGTTGATTTCGTTCATCAGGCCGTCGTCATCGTCGCCGGCGAAGGGGCTCATTGCCATCGGAGTGCCTCGTCGATCAGTTGGCGCGCGCGAGGCGTAAACCGTCACCGCGTTTGGATGACGACAGACGGGCGCCCGTCACGAAGAACGCATGCAGACCGTGTGCAAAGCGGCTCAGCTTGGCGACGATCGCCTTGTTGGCGCGCGTCAGTGCGTTGTAGCCGAGCACAGCCGGAATCGCGACGAACAGGCCGAACGCGGTCATGATCAGTGCTTCACCGACCGGGCCCGCGACCTGATCGATCGACGACTGACCGCTCGCGCCGATCGCCAGCAGTGCGTGATAGATGCCCCACACCGTGCCGAACAGGCCGACGAACGGCGCCGTGCTGCCGATCGAGGCGAGAATCGCCAGACCGCTTTGCATGCGCGCGACGCTTTCGTCCATCGTGTCCTTCAGGCAGCGCGTCACCCAATCCGACACGTCCATGCGATCGTGCAGATGCGGTTGCGTCTGATGATGATGATCGGCGGCTTCCTGGCCCGACAGTGCGAGTGCGAGGAACGGATTGTCCTGCGGCGTCGACGATTCGGCGCCGAGCTTCTTCACGCCGTCGGCGAGATCGTCCGAATGCCAGAACTGCTGCTCGGCATTCTTCGTGAGACGCTTCAGGCGCATCACATTCCAGCCTTTGATGACGATCACGCTCCACGACATGACCGACATGATCAACAGCGCGAGCGCGATACCGCGCGTCACGAAATCCCCTTGCGCCCACACGTGCGCCAATCCGTAGTTTTGCATTGCAATTCCTTGTTTTTAAAATCTGCCTCAATCGTTCAGATTGAAGTTGTAAGGCTGGGTGGCCGTGGCCCGAATAGCCTGACCGTTCTCGACATAGGGCTTGCACGAGCTCGCATGCGCGGCGGCGATGGCGGCGTCGTCCAGACGGCTGAAGCCGCTGCTCTTTTTGAGCGAGATGCTTTCGACCTTCCCCGTCGGGCCGATGACGAACGTCACATAGGCTGTACCGGTTTCGCCACGGCGCTTCGACAGCGCGGGGTAGTCCGGCGTGATCATGCTGCACTCGATGTGCGAGACATTCTTCGGCGCCGTGATGTCCATGGTCGGACGGCCGATTGCCGGCGCGGCCTGAGCGGCAGGCGCCGCCGGTGCGGCAGGCGCGGGCGTCGGCTCGGGCGCGGCGACAGGCGTCGGCGACGGGGCCGCGGCGACCGGCAACGGCGTGGGGGTTGGCGAATGTGTCGGCTTGGGCTGGACCTTCGGTTTGGTGTGAACCGGCGGTGTCGGCTTGGGCGGCGGCGGGGCGATCGATTGCAGCGCGACGGGCGCGGCGACCGGCGCCGGCGCCAGCAACTGCGCGGTCATCACCTTCGATTCGATCACGGGTTGCAGCGGTTCATGACGCAGCGTCAGGATTACTGCAAGCAAAGCGATGTGAATTGCCGCGACCGCGGCAGTCGCGGCCAACGCACGGGAATTCATTCGGGGGGACGAAGCCGACGTGGTGCCGGCTGAAACGGTATGCGAGGCCTGCATGTTAGCGTGGCGGCGTGCCGTCGATGCGGCACGTCAGGCAAGACATCGTCATGTTCGGAAGATCAGCAGCGAAATGAACAAAGTAGTCACGAAACCAATCAGCAATTCCATCTCGAACTCCTTTTGACGGGTGAGCGGGTAGCTGGCTGGTACGGATACTGGCTTGCTGACGGCAGTGGGATAACGCGTGAAGCAGCGCGTGAAACCGCGCGTAAAACAGAGCATGAAGCAGGGAGGCAGTGAACACTCTGGGCGCGCCGCGTGGGCCGCGCCCTCAAGCCGCGACTCAGGCGGCCTTGCGTTCGTAAAACGTCAGCGGCATGGCCTGCGAGTGATGATCGAAGCCGCAGCGGCTCGCGCACACGCCGCTTTCCATCATGACGCCGCGCACGGAATCCGCGCACTTGCCACAGCAGGAAGCGACGCCGAGTTCGAACTGGAGTTCGTCGAACGAATCGACGCCATCCGCGATCGAGGCACGGATCTTTCGGTCAGAAACAGACTTGCAGACACAGACAATCATGGCAGGGCGTCATAGCTAACGTTAATGCGAACTATTATCATTTTGATTGGCTCGTTTGGCAAGCGTCCTGCATGATTTTTTGTAACAAAACCAGACTCTTAGAAGGGTTTCGCCTAAAGAGCGGAATCCCGGGCAAGCGCCGGAGAAGGTGCGAAAACGCCTAAAAAGCGTGCAAAAAGGCCGCGCGGCGGCCCAAAAACGCGGTGGCGAGGGGTTTTATGCGGCTTGGGAATCCGGCGCTGCCGTGCGGCGCGACGGAATCACGACCTGGTCGACTGCGGCATCGATTTGCAGCAGGGTCGCGGCGAGCTGTTGCTGATGGGTGCCGTCGCTGGTCGAATAAAAGCGGGGCAGAACAGCGCCGGCGCTTTCCGGGACGGCGCGCAACCCGTGCTGGTCGAGTACCCGTTCGAGCTGGCGCGCAATGGCCACGCTCGTATCGATCAGCATTAGCCGGTCGCCGACGATGTCGCGGATCGCTGCATCGAGAAACGGGTAGTGGGTGCAGCCGAGCACCAGGGTGTCGGCGCCGGCATCGAGCATGGGCTGCAGGTAGCTGCGCAGCAGCGCGCGCAGTTCGGCGGAGCCTACGTCGCAGCGTTCCACCGCCTGTACGAGCCCGTGGCCCGGCTGGCAAAGAAAACGGCAATCGGCGGCGTAGCGCTCCAGTAGCCCCTGAAAGCGGGCGCTGCGCAAGGTCACTTGCGTGGCGAGCACGCCGGCGACGCGTGTTTTCGACTGCAGCGCGGCCGGTTTGATGCCGGGCTCGACCCCCACCAGCGGAATCGCCAGCTTTTCGCGGACCAGCGCGATTGACTGCGCGGTCGCTGTGTTGCATGCGACCACCAGCGCCTTCGCGCCCTGGCTGGCGAGCCATTGTCCGATTGCGAGGGTACGGTCGGCGATGAAGTCGTCGTCGCGTTCGCCGTAGGGGGCGTAGAGCGAGTCGGCGACATAGATGAGCGCTTCGCCGGGCAGTTGCGCCCGAACCGCCCGCAGCACCGACAAACCGCCCAGACCCGAGTCGAATATGCCGACCGGCGCTCGCGAACTGCCACCTGAGGTGGCAACCCGGGTGCTTGAGGACGGCGATTCTGCGGTCATAGGCGATGTGGACACGCGCGGCACAGCGGTCACGGAAAACTCACGAAAACGGGGAAGTGCGCAAGTATACCGCCCGCGCGGCGCCGGTCCTGACAAATGAGCTGGCAAACAAGCTGCCAAACGGGACGGCGTATGAGCAGGCCCATGAGCCGGCGCGCGGGCTATTCCACCGTGGTCCGATCAGGACTCGATCGAACCCATTGCGGTTTGTTGATAGTTCTGGATGCCGACCTTGTCGATCAGATCCAGTTGCGTTTCGAGCCAGTCAATGTGTTCTTCAGTGTCGTCGAGAATCTTCACGAAGATTTCGCGCGAGATGAAATCACGAACGGATTCGCAATACGCGATTGCTTCTTTGCAGGTGCTTTGCGAAATCTGTTCGAGCTTCAGATCGCATTCGAGGATTTCTTTGGTTTCTTCGCCGATCAGCAGCTTGTGCAGGTCTTGCAGGTTCGGCAGGCCGTCGAGCATGAAAATGCGTTCGATCAGCCAGTCGGCGTGCTTCATTTCGCCGATCGATTCGTCGTATTCATGCTTGCCGAGTTTCTCGAGTCCCCAGTGCTTGTACATCCGTGCGTGCAGGAAGTACTGGTTAATGGCGGTGAGCTCGTTCTTGAGCTGGGAGTTCAGATACTCGATAACTTTCTTGTCGCCTTGCATGGGGTTTCCTTATTAGAGACTTGAATTTCCCAGAACAATAAACGCCGAAGGACAAAAAGCCAAGGCAAAAACACAGTTTTTTGCCTTGATTTGCAAGGTTTTGTGCGTGATGCGTACCGTTCTCATTTCAGCATAAAAAAGCCGGGGTTCGAGGCCCCGGCTTCCATTTTTTTCAGCTGTTACCGCCGATCAAACGCCGATCAAACCGTCGCGACCGGAATCTTGCCGATCTTCGCTTGCCATTCCTTCGGGCCAGTCTGGTGCACCGAGGTGCCGTTCGAATCGACGGCAACCGTCACGGGCATGTCCTGCACGTCGAACTCGTAGATCGCTTCCATGCCGAGGTCTTCGAACGCGAGAACCTTCGCGCTGCGAATTGCTTTCGACACGAGGTAAGCAGCGCCGCCCACGGCCATCAGATACGCGGCCTTGTGCTTCTTGATCGCCTCGATCGCAACCGGGCCACGCTCGGCTTTGCCGATCATCGAAATAAGACCGGTTTGCGACAACATCGTCTCGGTGAACTTGTCCATCCGCGTGGCGGTGGTCGGGCCTGCCGGGCCGACTGCTTCGTCACGCACCGGATCGACTGGTCCGACGTAATAGATCACGCGATTCGTGAAGTCGACCGGCAGCTTTTCGCCCTTCGCGAGCATGTCGGCGATGCGCTTATGTGCCGCGTCACGGCCCGTCAACATCTTGCCCGACAGCAGCAGCGTCTGGCCCGGCTTCCAGGCTGCGACTTCTTCCGGCGTCAGCGTGTTCAGATCGACGCGCTGGCTCTTTTCCGTGTCCGGTTCCCACTGGACTTTCGGCCATGCGTCGAGCGACGGCGCTTCGAGCTTCGCCACGCCTGAACCGTCCAGTGTGAAGTGTGCGTGACGGGTCGCTGCGCAGTTCGGGATGATTGCGATCGGCTTGCTCGCAGCGTGAGTCGGTGCGGCCATGATCTTGACGTCGAGGACCGTAGCCAGACCGCCGAGACCTTGTGCGCCAATACCGAGCGCGTTGACCTTCTCGTGCAGTTCGACACGCAGTTCTTCGATCCAGTCCTGCGGGCCGCGCGCGATCACGTCCTGAATGTCGATCGGATCCATCAGCGATTCCTTCGCCATCACCATCGCTTTCTCGGCGGTGCCGCCGATGCCAATGCCGAGCATGCCCGGCGGGCACCAGCCTGCGCCCATGGTCGGCACGGTCTTCAGAATCCAGTCGACGATCGAGTCCGAAGGGTTCAGCATCGCGAACTTCGATTTGTTCTCCGAGCCGCCGCCCTTCGCCGCAACCTGCACGTCGACCTTGTCGCCCGGCACGATCTCGTAGTGGATCACGGCTGGCGTGTTGTCTTTCGTGTTCTTGCGCGCGCCTTCCGGCGGGCTGACGATCGATGCGCGCAGCACGTTGTCCGGGTTCAGATAACCGCGGCGCACGCCTTCGTTGATCATCTCGGTGACGCCCATCGTCGCACCGTCCCAACGCACGTCCATGCCGACCTTCACGAACACCGTGACGATGCCGGTGTCCTGGCAGATCGGGCGCTTGCCTTCGGCGCACATGCGGCTGTTGGTGAGGATCTGCGCGATCGCATCCTTCGCGGCCGGGCTCTCTTCGAGCTCGTAAGCGCGGCCCAAGGCCTGGATGTAATCGAGCGGGTGGTAATAGCTGATGTACTGAAGCGAATCAGCAATGCTCTGAATCAGATCTTCCTGTTTGATGACGGTCATGATGGCTAGCTCAGTGGGGACAATGGCGCTTGTTATCAGACTCGCAGGGCAGTGCGGTCAGTCGTGCGCCTTCAGGGGAGTGGAACCGGTCGAACTCACGACATGCAGCGCCGTGGGTTCCTGAAAATGTTTCGGATGTGTATGGGTGGTCAGACGGTCGACGAGAGCCATCACCAGCGCCGACACGAGGAACGCGACGTGGATGACGACCTGCCACATGATGGTGTGCGTCGAATTCTGATCGGGGCTGATGAAGGTCTTCAACAGATGGATCGACGAGATGCTGATCAGCGCCATCGACAATTTGACCTTCAGCACGCCGGCGTTCACGTGGTCGAGCCATTCCGGTTCGTCCGGATGACCCTCAACGCCCAGGCGCGACACGAAGGTTTCATACCCGCCGATAATCACCATGATCAGCAGGTTCGAGATCATCACCACGTCGATTAGGCCGAGTACCACCAGCATGATGTTGGTTTCGTCGAGCGTCATGGACGCGCTGACCAGATGCCAGACTTCTTTCAGGAACAGGACGACGTACACGCCTTGCGCGACGATCAGGCCGAGGTAGAGCGGCACTTGCAGCCAGCGGCTCATGAAGATGAGGGCGGGGAGCGGACGCAGCGGGCGGCGCTGACGGGCTGAGTCGGGGCGCGGAGCGGACATAGGCAAGAGTCAGATGAAACGCAGGTGACGGAACACGGACTAAAGGCGCTGATCCGCAGCGCAAATAGACGCGCGGATCAAGCACGCAAACGAGGCGCAGACGGCGCGGTACGCGGCCAGGGGAGGCCGGAAAAGCTCGCGTCAGGCGCGCTATTGTACAGCGTCGGTTAAATTTGCTGCGGCGCGGAGGGCAGTGCGGCGCTGACGAGGCCACCGGCGACATCGCTTGACCTTCAGGCTCGCCAGCCAGATCCCTGCCACTGCGCAGGCGAGGTAATGAGAAGCAGGGAGTAACGATTCAAGCTGGAATCCAGACGGCTAGTTCAGTTAGCATTGTAAGAGGGCGTGCGAACCAGCGTAACGGTGCGGAGCCGGTGCTGCGTACGCGATGCTTCCCATGTACCCGATTTCGGCATGGATCGCTTGTATCGCTATGTCGATCAGCACGCATGACCGGACCGTAGCGCGTAGCATGCCGTGCGTGGCTAGTCTGATCCGCGTAAGGGTTTTCGCCCGCCACGCGATGCACCTCGCGTAAGTGGCCGGTAAGTTGCAAAGTTTATGTTTGAACGTGAGAGCGGAACGTCGGCCAGTCATTTGTGCTGCAGTGCGGCATAAATGAAAGTGAAAGGCGAACGGGCCGCGGCGCAGCGATCGGCGATCGCTGCGCGAGGGTTGGAGACAGCGCGCGGCCTATCGATCACGGATGGCGGCGCCATCATGACATGGCGAGCCATAGGCGCGCCGGTACAGGTTTTACGTTTCATCTTCACCAAGGGGTTGTCGATGTCTGCGATTGAATCGGTTCTTCAGGAACGCCGTGTTTTCCCGCCCTCCGCTGAAGCAGCGGCTGGCGCGTCGATCTCCGGCATGGATGCGTACCGGGCGCTTGTCGCCGAAGCGGAGCGCGATTACGAGGGTTTCTGGGGGCGCCTCGCTCGCGAGACGCTAAGCTGGAACACGCCCTTCAGCAAAGTGCTCGACGAATCGAAAGCGCCTTTCTACACATGGTTCGAAGACGGCCAGTTGAACGCGTCGTATAACAGCATCGACCGTCATGTCGAAGCCGGCAATGGCGAACGCGTCGCGATCATCTTCGAAGCCGACGACGGCACCGTCACCAACGTCACCTATCAGGATCTGCTGCAACGTGTGTCGCGCTTTGCGAACGCGCTGAAAAAACGCGGCGTGAAGAAGGGCGATCGCGTCGTGATCTATATGCCGATGTCGATCGAAGGCGTCGTCGCGATGCAGGCGTGCGCGCGGATCGGCGCGACGCATTCGGTGGTGTTCGGCGGCTTTTCGTCGAAGTCGCTCAATGAACGGCTGGTCGATGTGGGCGCCGTCGCGCTCGTCACGTCCGACGAACAGATGCGCGGCGGTAAAGCATTGCCGCTGAAGAACATCGCCGACGAAGCCATCGCCATGGGCGGCTGCGATGCGGTGAAGAGCGTGATTGTCTACAAGCGCACCGGCGGCAAAATCGCATGGGACGAAAGCCGCGATCTGTGGATGCATGAACTCGCGCAGGCTGAATCGGATCAATGCGCGCCCGAGTGGGTCGGCGCCGAGCATCCGCTTTTCATCCTGTACACGTCGGGTTCGACCGGCAAGCCGAAGGGCGTGCAGCACAGCACCGGCGGCTATCTGCTGTGGGCCGCGCAGACCATGAAGTGGACTTTCGACTGGAAGCCCACGGATGTGTTCTGGTGTACCGCCGATATCGGCTGGATCACCGGCCATAGCTACATCACGTATGGTCCGTTGACGCTTGGCGGCACTCAGGTCGTGTTCGAAGGCGTGCCGACCTATCCGAACGCCGGCCGCTTCTGGGACATGATCGCCAAGCACAAGGTCACGTTGTTCTATACCGCTCCGACCGCGATCCGCTCGCTGATCAAGGCTGCCGAAGCGGACGAGAAAGTGCATCCGAAGAGCTATGACCTGTCGACGTTGCGCATCATCGGTACGGTCGGCGAGCCGATCAATCCGGAAGCATGGGTGTGGTATCACGAGAACGTCGGCGGCGGCCGTTGTCCGATCGTCGATACGTGGTGGCAGACCGAAACCGGCGGCCACATGATCACGCCGCTGCCGGGTGCCACGCCGTTGGTGCCGGGTTCGTGCACGCTGCCGTTGCCGGGCATCATGGCGGCAGTCGTCGATGAAACCGGTCAGGACGTGCCGAATGGGCAGGGCGGCATTCTGGTGGTGAAGCGTCCATGGCCGTCGATGCTGCGCAACGTGTGGGGCGATCCGGACCGCTACAAGAAGAGCTACTTCCCCGAAGAACTCGGCGGCACGCTGTATCTCGCCGGCGACGGCGCGGTACGCGACAAGGAAACCGGCTACTTCACGATCATGGGCCGCATCGACGATGTGCTCAATGTGTCCGGCCACCGCCTCGGCACGATGGAGATCGAGTCGGCGCTGGTGTCGAACCCGCTCGTGGCTGAAGCTGCTGTGGTGGGTCGTCCTGATGCGACCACCGGCGAAGCCGTTTGCGCATTCGTGGTGCTCAAGCGCGCGCGTCCTGAAGGCGAAGAAGCAGTGAAGCTCGCCAACGAACTGCGCGCCTGGGTCGCCAAGGAGATCGGTCCGATCGCCAAGCCGAAGGACATCCGCTTCGGTGAGAACCTGCCGAAGACGCGTTCGGGCAAGATCATGCGCCGCTTGTTGCGCTCGCTCGCGAAGGGCGAGGAAATCACCCAGGACGTGTCCACGCTGGAGAACCCGGCGATTCTCGATCAGCTCGGCGAGTCGCTCTGAGCTTAGGTTTGCCTGGGTTTGCAGCAAGGGTATGTCGAACGATATGCCCTTGGCTGGACCCAGGTATCGACCACTCACGTCAGGCAGTTAAAGCCACCGCGCGGACAATCCCGATTGCCTGACCGGTGGCTTTTTGATACATAGGCGCATGGCTGCGCCGCACCACTCCTCTCACGCTACGCTCAATCCCGCGCCCGAACCCCCTCCGGTCTCGGCAGCGATGGCGCGCGCGCATCAGAAATACTGGCGCTTCAATCTCGCGTTGATCGCGACGTTGATGACGTTGGGCTTCGTGGTGTCGTTCGTTTTGCCGCTGGTGGCGCCGGCGTTGGGTCAGGTGCGCTTCATCGGCTTCAGGTTGCCGTTCTACTTCGGTGCGCAAGGGGCGATTCTGATCTACGTGGCGTTGATCGTCGTTTATATCGTGCTGATGCAGCGCGCCGACCGCCGTCTGCAACGCGCTTTCGATGCGGATGCCAGTGCCGGTGCCAGTGCCGATTCCACCACGCCCGCTGCGCGCGGAAGCTGAGCCGATGAAGCTCACGAACCGGCTGATCCGCTCATACGCGCTCTATACGCTCGGCTTCCTGCTTTTTATCTATGTGATGTGGCGCATCGAGCGGACCACTGGCCCCGGCGTATGGATCGGCTATGTGTTCCTGTTCGTACCGATCGCGGTGTATGCGGTGATCGGGTTGCTGTCGCGCACGTCCGACCTCGTCGAATACTACGTAGCGGGGCGGCGCGTGCCGTCCGTCTTCAACGGCATGGCGACTGCGGCCGACTGGTTGTCCGCCGCATCGTTCATCGGTCTCGCCGGGTCGATCTATGCGACCGGATATGACGGTCTCGCGTATCTGATGGGCTGGACCGGCGGCTATTGCCTCGTCGCGTTCCTGCTCGCGCCCTACGTGCGCAAACTCGCGCGCTACACGATTCCCGACTTTCTCGGCACGCGCTTTTCGAGCAACGCGGTGCGTGGACTCGCTGCGTTAGCGGCGATCCTGTGTTCGTTCGTTTATCTGGTCGCGCAGATTCAGGGCGTCGGCTTGATCGCGACGCGTTTTATCGGCGTGGATTTCGCGGTTGGTATTTTCTGCGGACTCGCGGGCATTCTCGTGTGTTCCTTTCTGGGCGGCATGCGTGCGGTGACGTGGACCCAGGTCGCGCAATACATCATCCTGATCGCGGCGATTCTGATTCCCGTGTCGATGATCGCGCATAAGGATGGTCTCGGCTGGGTGCCGCAGTTCAACTACGGGCGCTTGATGGAGCGCGTCGAAGGCCTGGAGAAGCAGGTGCGTGACGCGCCGCTCGAACAGACCGTACGCGATGACTATCGACGGCGCGCCGAGCTGATGCAGATGCGGCTCGACACGTTGCCGCAATCGTTCGTCGACGAGAAGCTGCGCCTCACGCAGGAAGTCGCGGACTTGCGACGCCACAATGGTCCACTTCGCGAGATCAAGGAGCGTGAGCGGGCGATCGAACAATTTCCACGCGATGCCGCGGCCGCACAGATCGTCTGGACCCAACGCCGCGATGAGATGCTGATGCGCGCGGCCGCACCGGTGCCGATGCACGAGCCGTTTCCCGTCACGAGCGAAGAAGACAGGCGTACCCACGAGCGCAATTTTCTGTCGCTGCTGCTGTGTCTTTCGCTTGGCACCGCGAGCCTGCCGCATATCCTGACGCGCTACAACACGACGACCTCGGTGGCGTCCGCGCGACGCTCGGTCGGCTGGACGCTGTTCTTCGTCGCGCTGTTCTATCTGACGGTGCCTGTGCTGGCAGTGCTGATCAAGTACGAGATGCTGACCAACCTGGTGGGTCATCACTTTTCAGATTTGCCGCAGTGGCTCACGCAGTGGCGCAAGGTCGAGCCGAGTCTGATCAGTCTTGCTGACACGAACGGCGACGGTATTGTGCGCTGGAGCGAGATCCAGATGCAGCCGGATATGGTGGTGCTCGCCGCGCCCGAGATCGCGGGGCTGCCGTATGTGATGTCCGGGTTGATCGCAGCCGGTGCGTTGGCCGCGGCGCTCTCGACTGCGGATGGTTTACTGCTGACTATCGCCAACGCGTTATCGCACGACGTCTACTACCACATGGTCGATCCGACAGCATCGAGCCAGCGGCGCGTGACGATCTCGAAGATTTTGTTGCTTGGGGTGGCGTTGTTCGCCTCGTATGTGGCTTCGTTGAATACGGGGAATATTCTGTTTCTGGTGGGCGCGGCGTTTTCGCTGGCGGCTTCGAGTCTGTTTCCGGTGCTGGTGCTGGGCGTGTTCTGGAAGCGGACCACGCGACTCGGGGCTGTCGCGGGCATGGTGGCGGGGCTGGTGGTGTGCATCTACTACATCGTGTCGACGTATCCGTTCTTCACGCAGATGACGGGCTTCGCTGGAGCTCGGTGGTTTGGTATCGAGCCGATCAGTTCGGGCGTGTTCGGCGTGCCGGCGGGGTTTCTGGTGGCGATCGGGGTGAGCCTCGTGGACCGGAAACCGGACGCTTATACGAGGGCGCTGGTGGACTACATCCGGCATCCTTAGGCCGGTTTGCGCATGGGTCTGGCGCAGGGCCCGAAGTTTGCTATAATTCGGCTCCCCGCCGGAGAGATGGATGAGCGGTTTAAGTCGCACGCCTGGAAAGCGTGTATAGGTTAATAACCTATCCGGGGTTCGAATCCCCGTCTCTCCGCCAGAATTGAATGAGAAGCCGTTGAATTTAAAAGAATTCAACGGCTTTTGGCTTTTTAGGCCCATCGTCAGGCATTGGGTATGCAAACGCCCCTGTTCCCAGATCGAGCCAATCCGAAATATCCCGAGGTCCGTTTAGCGCGATGTCGACGCGCATCCAGCCACGAGGAATGCCGTCGTCATCCCCTTTCTCGTCGATTAGCGGGCGTGACTGCCTGCAAGAAATCGTACCACCTCAATTATGTTCAACACGGAAGCCATAAAGGCACCCGATGCTGTGCTGAAAACTCGCTGGCATTGTCTCTCGCGTTAAGAGTCACCTATTCAGTCCTGATTCGCGAACGCAAAGCCTCTTTGCTCAGCACAACCAGATAATTATCGAGGATTGTGAATTCTTGTTAAGACGTCGCGCACCTGACACGTCTTGACAATACTCACGGTGCGTTTCCGATATCCTCGACTACGGTATTAATACGGTGTTCGAAGAGGAATGAATAACCAGACGTACCGGTTCGCGTACAACAAGCTTTGAGGGATGTTAGTCGCGGTCGAAGAAACTACGGCTGGAACGGGCAAGGCCAATCATGGAGAATCTACTGCCGGACGGCGCCGTTCAGCTGGAGGCCAGACCATTTCAGTGTTCGCACTATGTCCATGCGGCGTTTGCCGCGGCCATGCCCGATGGTGTTGCGAGTGACTGAAATTAACGTCAGTTAATCCGGAATATAACATGCATTTAACCAGCGACTTTGACCTCACGAAACGCTGGTTTCAGTGATTTGGCCGCAGCGTCCTTGTCACTACTCGCCTGGACGAGTGATTGCTGCCGGCAGATCATGCTTGCCAGTTTTTGCCTCGCAATGCCACATCAGTAAATCTTCTGGTCGATAGGCTGAAGATGCTTTCTGCATCAGTGTTGCCCATTCACGTCACGTTACAAAATCAAACCATTGGTTACCAATTGTTTCTGATAAATTGCGTGCGCGTTCGAGTACATCAGACAAATACAAATGAATAATCGTGCATACCGGCTTGTATATAGCAAGCCGCGGGGAATGCTGGTGGCCGTTGCGGAAACGGCTACGGGAACCGGCAAAGCGAAGAATGGCGAAACATCCGTTTCCGCTGCATGCGGCCGGAGGACCATCTGCGTGTTTGCGCTGCGGCATGCGTCCTTTGCGGCGCTGATGCTGCTTGGTGCGCTGCCGGTACTTGTCGAAGCGCAGGTGGTGGCGGACCCCAATGCCGGCGCGAATCGCCCGACGGTGATCCAGACCGCGAATGGCATCGGGCAGGTGAACATTACCCGTCCCTCTGGCGCGGGGGTGTCGATCAACGGCTATACGCAGTTCGATGTGCCGAAGGCCGGCGTGATCCTGAACAACTCGCCAACGATCGTCCAGACGCAGCAGGCTGGCTACGTCAACGGCAATTCGAACCTCCTGCCGGGCCAGGCGGCGAAGATCATTCTCAACCAGGTCAACAGTAACTCACCGAGCCAGCTGCGCGGCTACGTTGAGGTCGCTGGTAGCAAGGCCGAAGTCGTGATCGCGAATTCCTCGGGCCTCATTGTGGATGGCGCCGGATTCATCAACACCTCACGAGGCATCCTGACAACCGGTTCGCCGATCATCGGCGCAAACGGCAGCCTGAGTGGCTTCAATGTCACCGGTGGCCAGATCACGGTGCAGGGCGCTGGACTGAACGCGACGAACGTCGACCAGGTGGATCTCATCGCTCGCGCGGTGGCGGTCAATGCGTCGATCTACGCGAACAACCTGAACGTCGTGACGGGCGCCAACCAGGTCGATCACGGCACGCTCGCCGCCACGCCCATCGCTGGCAATGGTGCGACCCCGGGTGTGTCAATTGACGTGAGCCAGCTCGGCGGCATGTACGCCAATCGCATTTTTCTGGCATCCAATGAAAACGGCGTCGGTGTCTCGAACGCGGGCGTAATCGCTGCGCAGGCGGGCGACCTGACGCTCACGGCCCAAGGCCAGCTCGTGCTCTCCGGCAAAACGAATGCGAGCAGCAATATGGTGCTGTCCGCGCAGGGCGGCATCAGCAATAGCGGCACCACCTATGCACAGCAGTCCGTCACGGCCAGCACCGGTGGCACCTTGTCGAACAGCGGGACGCTTGCAGCACAGCAAGGTCTCACAGCCAACGCTGGCAGTGTCGTGTCGACCGGCACACTGGGCGCGGGGATCAATTCCGATGGCTCGATTGCTCAGTCTGGTGACCTGACGGTCATCGCGGGTGGCTCCCTTTCGGCAACCGGTCAGAACGCCGCCGGAGGCAACGCGAGCCTCCAGGGCGCAGCGCTGAACCTGGCAGGCAGCCAGACGTCGGCCAACGGCGCTCTCGCATTGAAGGCGAGCGCTGGCGACCTGAATCTCACGAAGGCGACGACGACGGCGGGTGGTGCCCTGTCGGCCAACGCGAGCGGCGCGCTGACCAACGATGCGGCCACCCTTTCCAGCCAGGGCGTAATGCAACTGGCCTCGGCGAGCCTCTCGGATGTTGGCGGGCAAATCATGTCGCAGTCCACGCTCGATGTGCAGTCGGGCGGCTCAGTGAATAACCGTCAGGGTGTGATGCAGGCCGCGGGCCATGCTGGAATAAGCGCAGCATCGCTCGACAACACTGCGGGCCGCATCGTGTCGCTGAACGGCGACGGCCTGTCGGTCACTACGACCGGTGCGCTGGTGAACGCGGCGGGCACAACGGGTACTGGAGCGGCAGGCGGGGTGATCGGCAGCAACGGCGCACTCAACGTGTCGGCGGGCGCGATCTCGAATCAGGGGCAGCTCAATGCGACCGGCAGTGCGACCGTGCAGACCCAGTCGCTGGACAACCACGCCGGCAGCATCGTCGCGGGCAGCAGCCTCGGCACGACGATAGGCGGTGCACTCAACAACCAGAACGGCACGCTCTCGGGTTCCGCTACCACCATCTCGGCTGCATCGGCAGACAACACGGGCGGCACGATTGAGGGGGACCAGCTTGCGCTGTCCACGACCGGCAGTCTTGTCAATCGCGGCGGCAAGATCAGTCAGTACGGCAGCACCGATCAGCGTATTTCTGCGGGCAGTGCGCTCGATAACACCGGCGGCACGATCGCGTCCAACGCGACGAACCTGAGCGTCTCGACACAGTCGCTCACGAACGACAGCGGGACGATCAAGCACGCCGGAACCGGTACCCTCAACGTGACGAGTAGCGGGAGCGTTTCCAACACGGCCGGCAACCTCGTCACGAACGGTGCGCTCGCCGTAACCGGCGGCACTGTGTCCAACCAGGGGCAGATGAGTGCAAAGGGCAACGCCACGGTGTCCGCCCAGTCGCTCGACAACCATGCCGGTAGTATTGTCGCGGGCGGCAACCTGGGCGCGACCGTCATCGGCGCGCTGAATAACCAGAGCGGCACGCTCTCGGGGGCGAACACCACCGTGTCGGCTGCGTCGGCAGACAACACGGGCGGCACGATCGAAGGTGACCAGCTCGCCCTCTCCACCACCGGGAACCTCATCAATCGCGGTGGCGGCAGTATCCGTCAGTACGGCAGCACCGATCAGACTGTTTCCGCCGGCGGCACGCTCGACAACACGGGCGGCACGATTGCCACTAACGCAGCGAATCTCAATGTTTCGGCACAGACGCTAACGAACAACAGCGGCTCGATTCAGCACGCGGGCGCCGGCACACTGAGCGTCGTCACGTCCGGATCTCTGTCGAACACCAATGGGCAGATTGCGACCAATGGCGCGCTCATCGCACAGTCGGGAAGCGTCGATAACACCAACGGCAAGCTGAGCGCACAAGGCGTTGCGCAGATCAACGCGGCGTTGCGCAGATCAACGCGGCGTTGGGCATCGTCAACCGCGGCGGCACACTGTATGGTCAGACGGGGCTCGCGACGACGACCCAGGGTGCATTCGACAACACGTCGGGCTCAGCGCAGACAGCGGGCAACCTGTCGGTGACGGCGGGCGGCGCACTCTCGAATGCGAACGGCACGATATCTGCCAACGGCGCGCACGGCACGGCGGCTGTCTCTGCCTCGTCCATCGACAATACCTCCGGCAAGCTCAAAAACGCGGGGGACGGCGCAACCACGGTAGCGTCCTCGAGCGGCATCACGAACACCGGCGGCACGCTCGGCGGCAACGGCGACGTGACGGTGAACGCACAGCAGCTCACAAACACGGCAGGCGCACGGCTCGTCGGCGCGGGTGTCACGAACCTGAACGTAACGAACGGCGTGAACAACGCAGGCGGCACGATCTATGGCGGCACCGCGCTGAACGTCAACCAGTCCGGCGCCACTGTCACGAACGACGGCGGCATGATCGAAGGCGGCCAGAACGTATCGGCGCAGGTGGCATTGCTGTCGAACCAGGGCGGCACGATCCGGGCGAACCAGGACGTCACCGCAAGCGGCGCGATGACAGGCGACGGTACGATGACCGCCGGCCGCAACCTGTCGCTCAATGTCGCGGGCGACTACACCAACAATGCGGCGAACAGCCTGCACGCGGACGGCAACATGACGGTGTCCGCAGCCGGTACGCTGACGAACGCCGGCACGCTCGCCGCGACCGGCGCACTCACGGCAAGCGGCGCAAAGGTGGTCAACGCGGCCGGTGCGGACATCAACTCATCGTCAACTACGGTGACTGCAGCGGGCACGCTCACCAACGCGGGGCGCATCGAGGGCAATTCGGTCACCACGAACAGCGCGACGCTCGCGAACACCGGGACGGTGATCGGCAACAGTGTGCAGGTCAATGCGACGGACGTGCAGAACAGCGGCGCCGCGGCGGCGATTGCGGCCGCGCAGGCCCTGAACATCTACGCGTCGAATTCGGTCACGAACTCGGACGGCGCGCTCATCTACAGCGGAGGCAGTCTCTCGATAGCGAAAGATGGCGTGCGCGACGGATCGGGGATGCTGGCGGATCAGACGGGAACGCTCACGAACAGTGCCGCGACGATCGAGGCGGCGGGCGACATCGACATCGCCGCGCATACGGTCAACAACGTACGCACGGGCGTCGCGACGCAGGCGGGCACGGCACAGAACAGCGGCACGACCACGCTGACACTCTGGACCGCGGGTCTGTCGGTCGACGACCTTGCCTACTACCAGAGTTCGGTTTATCCGCAGTGGTACTGGAGCGCCGGGGCGATCGGTGGGGAGAGCATCGGTAGGTTGAGCACGCCGCTCACGGTCACCGTCCCGAAATCGCAGGTCACGAACCTCGATACGAACGCACAAACGCTGTCCTTTACGCAGCCGCTGACCGATACGTACGTCGCCGCGTCGAGCCCGCAGGTTCAGGTGTGCAACTCCCACGACTTCTGCCATTACCAGGGAGTCCCGCAGACGCGCAACATCACGAACAATGCGACGCAGTACTACAACAGCATTACTGACAACGGCAGCACGTACTCGATCACTCTCTGGCCGGACTACAACCCGAACACGAACATCCGTCCTGACCAGGTGAAAGTGCGTACCGATCTCGGTACGGACAGTCACGACTACGTCGAGATGTCGCGCACGTCGACGACGACCACTTCGACCGACCGGCTTTTGAACGCTGGCACGCAGGGTACCATCCAGGCGCAGGGCGCGATCCGTATCAACGCCGACGGCGGGGCCATCAACAACGAATCGTCGACGATGGCCGCGGGTGGCAATCTGGTGCGGCGTGCTACCGGCGGCAGCGTGAACGACACCGGCACGGTGTTGCAGCAGACCGCCACGGCAGACACTCAGTCGACCTACTTCTGGCACCAGAAGACCGGCGACAGCACCGACACGAAGGTCGTCGACGACGGCATCACGCAGAGCACGACAACCGTGGCCGCGTTGCCTGCGATCGCGACGTCGAACGGCGCTGTGCAGACGACGGCCGAGACGATCAATGTCGGCAGCGTGAACCGTGTGGGACAAACAGTTGCTGGTTCGGGCGTGACGGGTGGCGACGCGACAGGTACGCAACTGGGCGGCGTGAACGGGCAGACTGCGGGCGTCAATACGGCGACCGGCGTGGGCGGTCTCACCGTGCGTCCGCAGACGCTCGGTGGCACATCGGGAGGCATCCCGAATCTGAAGCTGCCAGTGAACGGTCTGTTCACATACCAGACGGCGCCGGGCGCGACGTATCTTGTCGCAACCGATCCGCGTCTGACGACGTACACGAAATTCGTTTCGAGCGACTACATGCTCGGACAGCTCGGGCTGAACCCGCAGACCACGGAAAAACGCCTGGGTGACGGCTCCTATGAGGAGCAGCTCGTGATGAACCAGGTCACGCAGCTTACCGGGCGTACCTTCCTTGCGGGTTACTCGGACAATATGGATGAGTACACGGCGCTGATGAACAACGGCGTCGCGTATGCGAAGTCCTTTAGCCTCACACCCGGCATTGGCCTGTCCGACGCGCAGATGCAGCAGCTCACGACCGACATGGTGTGGCTCGTATCGCAAACCGTGACGCTGCCGGATGGTTCGCAGCAGACCGTGCTCGTGCCCAAGCTGTATCTGGCCAAGGGCGACACCGTCGACCTTCAGGACAGCGGCGCGATCGTCGCGGGCAACTCGGTGAGTCTGAACGCCACAGGCAACGTGAACAACAGCGGGCATATCGTCGGCGATGTGGCGACGACAGTGCTCGGCAACAACATCGTCAATGGTGGCGTGATCGGCAGCGGCGGCACGACGGTGGTATCCGCTGTGCAGGATGTGCGCAATGTAAGCGGCCGCATCGGCGGTGTGGACACGGTGGTGCAGGCTGGGCGCGACGTTGTCAACGAAACGGCGACGTCTAGTGTCTCGAACACGCTGCATGAAGGCGGTTTTACATTAAGCGCGTCTTCCCAGAGCGCACTGGCGACCGGCACGATCTCGGCGTCGAACAACGCGGTGGTGCTCGCGCAACGCGACGTGAATCTGGCCGGCGCTGCGATCCAGTCCGGCAACAGCACGTTCGTTGGGGCCGGCCGCAACATCAACCTGAGCACGACGACCCTCACCGCGACACAGGATGCGGGCACGAACGACGGGCTGAACGGCGGCCACGACAGCGTGACGAAGAATGTTGGCAGTTCCGTCACGACGGGCGGTAATCTGACCACGGTATCGGGTGGCAACACGACGCTCACCGATGCGACTGTGAAAGCCGGTGGCAACGCGGCGATGATCGCGGGCAACGACCTGACGGTGACGGCGGCAACCGACACGCATTCGCACAACGAGCAGTCGCTTGGCGGTCCACAGGCAAAGTACACGAGCTCAAGCTACGACGAGACCGCACAGGGCAGCAACCTGAACGCCAGTAATAACCTGACCCTCGGCGCCGGGCAGACGGCGACCGCCAGCGCGCTCCTGTCGCAGTATCAGGTCAGCGTGGCAGCGGGTGCGCCGACCGGCGGCGGCAATCTCGCGGTGCTGGGTTCGAGCGCGACGACCGGCTCGACGGCCGCTGACGGCAGTGTGAACGGTGGATCCACCACGCTCGCCGCGACGGGCAATGTGACGATCGGCGCGGTGACCGAAACGCACGATTCGCAGAGCTGGTCGCACAACGACCACTCCGGGTTCATGTCGAACGACAAGACCACCGACCAGAAGTCCTCGCATCAGGTGAATTCGGTCGGTTCGACAGTCGCGGGCGATACGGTGAGCGCGAATGCTGGTCACGACCTGACGGTGGCCGGCTCGACCGTCGCCTCGACGAACGACATGACGCTGTCGGCTGGTCACGACCTGACGGTTACGACTTCGCAGGACACCAGCCAGAGCAGCCATTTCCATGAGGAGCAGAAGTCAGGCCTGGGCGGCACGGGCGGTGCCGGTATCTCGTACGGCAGCAACGATACGAAGGACACGACACACGACAACTCGGTGACGCAGAACGGCAGTCTGGTCGGCAGCACGAACGGCAGCGTCTCGATGACGGCGGGCAACAATCTGCACATCACAGGCAGCGATGTGATCGCGGCGCAGGATGTGACGGGCAAGGCGGCCAATGTCACAATCGACGCGGCTACCGGCACTAGTCACCACGACGACACGCAAGAGACGAAGACGAGTGGCTTCACGCTCGGGCTGGGCGGCAGCGTCGGCGATGCGATCAATAGTGCGATCCAGCAGACCCAGGCGGCGAGCAGCAGTCAGGATGGACGCGCGAAGGCCCTGCACGCGATTGCCGCCGTGGGTAACGCCGGCAGCGCGGTTGGCTCACTTGCCGGCGGCGGCGCCCCGGACGTCAGCGTGCAGTTGAGCTATGGCACGAGCCAGACGAAGAATACCTTCACGGAAGACCAGACGACGCAGACCGGCTCGACCGTGAAGGCTGGCGGCACGGCGACTTTTATTGCGACGGGTGGAGGTGACCAGGGCAACCAGGCTGGCAACGGCAACGTGACGATTGCCGGCTCCGACGTGACCGCGAACAACGTGGTGCTCAATGCGAAGAACCAGGTCAATCTGGTCAACACGACGAATACCGATACGACGCGCAGCACGAACGAATCGAGCAGTGCGAGTGTGGGCGTTTCGTACGGCACCAAAGGCTTCGGCGTGTCGGCGTCGATGAGCAAGGCGCATGGCGATGCGAATTCGGATGCCGCGACGCAGAACAATACGCACGTCACTGCCACGAACAGTGTGTCGATCGTCTCGGGTGGCGATACGAACATCGTCGGCTCGGATGTAAGCGCCAACCGCGTGTCAGCCAACGTTGGCGGCAATCTGAACATCGCGAGCGTGCAGGACACCACGGTGAGCAGCGCGCATCAGGAAAGCACGAGCGGCGGATTCAGCATCAGCCAGGGCGGTGGCAGCGCAAGCTTCAGCAGCCAGCACGGCAGTGCGAACGGCAACTATGCGGCGGTGACCGAGCAGGCCGGGATTCAGGCGGGTTCCGGTGGTTTCGACGTCAACGTGAAGGGCAACACGGACCTGAAGGGCGCGTACATCGCTAGCGATGCCGATCCGTCGAAGAACACGCTCACCACGGGTACGTTGACGTACTCTGACATCCAGAATCATTCGGACTACAGCTCGTCGACAAGCGGCTTCAGCGCGGGTACGTCGGGTGTGATGCCGATGCTGGGCCAGTCGGCGAGCGGCAGTTCCAGTGCAACGACGAAGAGCGGCGTGAGCACGGGCACGATTGCCGTTACCGATTCTGCGAGCCAGAAGCAAGACGTCGCGAGCCTGAATCGCGACACGTCGAACCTGAATGGGACCGTGTCGAAGCTGCCTGACGTGAACACGGTGCTTGGCAATCAGACTGATGTGATGAACGCGGCCACTGCGGCAGCGGAAGCGGTCGCGAAGGACGTCGGTACATACGCCGACTACAAGCACAATGCCGCGCTTGACGGCGCGAAGGCGGCGAACGCGCTTGGCGACACTGATGCGGCGGCGCAATACAAGCAAGATGCAGCGGACTGGGCGGAAGGGGGCGCGGATCGCGTCGGTATGCACATTGTGGCGGGTGCCGTGCTTGGTGGACTCGGTGGTGGCAGCTTTGGCAGTGCGCTCGGCGGTGCAGCCGGTGCGGGTGTGTCATCGGCGATGGCAGGCAAGCTGAACGATCTCAGCCAGTCCATCGTTGATGCGAACCCGACCGGTAATGCGATTGCAAACAACATGCTTGGGAACATCCTGACGAACGCGCTTGCCGGCGCGGCTGGCGGGCTGGTCGGTGGCAATGCCGGTGCATTCTCCGCGTCGAATTCGGATATGTACAACCGCCAACTCGATTCGCGAGGCAAGGAGGAGGCTCTTGCCAGGAAGCTGGCAGGCTTGAGCAATGGCCAGTACACCGTACAACAGATGGCCGACATGCTGCGATTGGCGGGGATCAAGGGCAGTTCGATTGCACCGGACTCGGTTGCGACCGTGAATGTCGCTAATGCGGGTGCCGTGTACGACAATCCGTCGACGGGTGATTCGGGCTCGCAGTTCATGTACGATGGCAAATCAACCATTGGCACGCAGGCGTTACCGACCGCCAACGCGGACGCGATCCAGTTCATCATCGGCCAGACGGGGGGCAAGAATTCCCCGTACTACTGGAGCACGGCAGATATGACTCCAGCGCCCGTGTACTCGAGCACGCCGATCGACTATGGGTCACAAATTGGCCCGCATGGAGCAGGATATTTCTCCTGTGCGAGCACTGACTGTCTGGTCTATAACGCCAACGTTGATCCGAATAACCCGGGCACGCAGGCGATGTATCGGAGTGAGAATACTGCGCTGCTCGTCGGTGGGACGGTCTTGACCGGCGTAGCAGGTCTAGTTGCGCCGGAAGCTGCTATTGTGATCGCCGCGGCAAACAATGGCATGCGTACATATTCGGGCGCCGCTGGTGCAGCGGTCAATGCGGCCTCTCAGGGCATCCAGATCTTCAAAGACCCCACTAAGGAGTTTGATTTTGTTGATACGGGCAGCGCGTTCGCGACCAACTATGCCACGTACGGTACCAGTGTCGCAGTCACTGTCGGCGCTACTGTAGCGACGTCTGTCGCAGCCGACCTGTTGGTTAAGCCTGTGACGAACAGCAATCCACCTAGTAAGGGAGACGCAATTGCAAATGCCGGCACGAACGCGGTGTCGAGTGCTGCTGGCTATGCGATCGGCGATGCTGTAGGGGAGACGGCTGGCCCGTTTGTGGGAGCGGGCGTATCAGAACTCCTTAACTGGGGAAGTGGTGCTATGCAGAATTATGTTTCCCCGTCGAAGACAGAGAGGAAATAGATCTATGCGAAAACGTTTGACCATCTGGTGTCTTCTAACAAGCGCGATTTCTATCGCGGTCCTTTTGTTACTGCCGCTAAAAATCGCCGCGGGCCACTATTTGGGCGGCCACCCGTGGCCTAACTTGGCTGCTCTTTCGTTCCGCGATGTGTTGTCTTTGCTCGGCGAACTTGTGCTACTGGCTGGCCTAGTTTCCTTTTTTATCGTGCTTGGTAACTGGTTTTGGCCGGACAAATTCCCGCTCCGCGCGAGATTCGGGCGCAAGGATGACTAACATGTACAACCGCCAGCTTCCTGGCAAGAAGGAGGCCCTTGCTAGGAAGCTGGCAGGCTCGAGCAATGGCCAGTGCACCGTACAACAGATGGCCGATATGTTGTGGCTGGCGGGTGTCAAAGGCAACTCGATAACACCGGATTCGATTGCGACCGTGAATGTCGCTAATGCGGGTACCGTGTACGACAACCCGTCCGCGGGCGAGCCAGAACGAGTCAGAGCGATTCCGTTTGTCAGCAAGATACCAGGAGTAAAGCCATGATCGATCTTCAATCCGGGAAAGTAAGGTTCGATGACGGATTTGAAGTCTCGTGTGCGACGACAATCGCGCAGCTTGAACGCTCTGTCTCAACGAAGCGGTCTCCGGCGACACCAGACCATACCCAGCTAAGCATCGGTGCCCACATTTCCGGGCAGAGAACTTGGGGGGTGGGCGCGATTTTTTTTCGTGAACGGTTAAAGCAAATTTGGCTTCAGTGTCTTAACGCCGATGGCGTTGATCCTGACGCTTGGGACATAGGAAACGAAAAAGCAAGAAAGAAGTTTCATGATGAATTTCCGATGGTCGCATGTTTCGGGAAGAGTGTCCTTGAAACATCTCCGGCTTCTTTGGGGTGGGCGTTTTCGTGGGGGAAGATCCCCTCGGTCATCGACATGCGTGGGGTGCAGGCATTGATCGTTGTCGACTATTGACAGTGCTGAGCGAATATATTTGGTCGTTTTATGTATTCACTTGCGCCTAATCGCTGTTCTGCTGTTGGCGTGGCTTTTTCAAATGGTTTAATCCAATCGCTGCAGATGGCGTCCAGGAAATGCTGAGCGGTGGCTATAACGGTGCGACGAGTGCGCTATCTCCACCCACTGCTAAGACAAAGAAATGACAAAGACAGTCATAAGAGTCTTCTTGCTTGGATGGTTATGGCTAACAATCAAGCTGATCTTTGCTGGCGTCGTCGGAACGGCAATTATGATTTTGGTTACCGGGCGGACCCTTGATTTTCACCATCGATCATTCGGAATGGTCTTTTTGCTATATTTTGTTCCAGGCTCCCTTGCGGCGTTCTTCGTACGACTAGGCATCTTGCTCGAAGGAAAATAATTCGGATCTGTATAGCCGTCAATTGCACCCGACGGAAGCGCAAAGGTCGCGCAGCTATGGCATCAGTCTCTGAGTGGAAGAGACTTTGGCGTGGAAAACGGACCCAAAAACTCAGTGGCGAGAGGGCGTTTCATGTGAGTGAGCGGCATCAATGACGAGGCAATGACCGTCGTTTTCGCGCAGTACGAGGGGTTGGATTTCAACGGTACTTTATCTGTCGCATCGGGGGAGCTATTGAAAATTGTGGAAGCACGATGACACGTAACTTGTCACTCTTCATCCGTGTTCTGACGGCAGGCGGCATCTTCGCCCTCACTGCCGGTTGCACACCCTCACATTACGTCACAACTGCGGCTCCAGACTATCAGCCGCAAGTTTCGGCTCGTGTGCGTATCCAGTCGGGCAATGACCTGCAAGCTGCTTCGTTCAGAGTGGGTGCGTGCTATTCGAATGGTTGGCAGGGCGACCCGCAGCGGGTCAGCGTCGACGACGGTTTCTGGGCGCGCTACAAATACTCGTCACGCAGCGTTGTGATTGGCATGCCACAGAGTCCCCGACCATGGATGCGGATCGAGGGTCTGCGTTTCAAGGACACGATCCGGGAATACGTCGTTCCGGCTGGGCAGCCGATCACGTTATCGCTGAGTACAGCCGGTGACGTAGGCAGCAGCAAGTACGGTGGCTATTCGTGGGCCTGCAAGCCGCACGAGATGACCTTCACGCCGATCGCTGGGCAGGATTACGACGTGTACTTGGCCTTGCAGGAAGAAGGACGCAAGTCACATGGCTGTTCGATCGAGGTTCACCACATCGATGCCAGTGGACTGGACGAACCCGTGCAAACGCATTACGCACCTAAATGTCCGTCGTCTGACGCAGAGGCCGCGACAAAACGGGGGCCGTAAAAAGCGCCAAGCAGTCAGATCAATAATAACCAGTAGAGAAAAAGACCAATGCAACACTTACGCGTTGCGATAGCACTGTCGGCAGGACTGACGGTGACAGCTTTCGGCGCTTCGGCGCAAACGTCGCCGCCTTCGCCCGATTTCGCAAATGCCGCACGCAGCGCGGCACAGCAACAGCAACTCATCGAGCAGCAGCGTCAGGCGCAAGAACGCGCTCAGACCGTCAATGCGCCTGCCGTCCGATCAGGCACACCCAATGCCACAGGCTGGCCTGATCTGCCGATCGAGGCGCCGTGCTTCCGCATCCAGTCATTCGTCCTGGACGTACCGGCGACGTTGCCCGATGCCGTTCGTGCGCAAGGTGACTCGGCGCTGCCGCAGGACCGTTTTGCCTTTGCCCGTGAATGGCTTGATCACTATAGCGGTCAATGCGTCGGCAAACAGGGGGTGGATCTGATCGTCAAGGGCCTCTCGCAGGTGATTCTCAGCCGAGGCTACATCACCACGCGCGTGCTTGTCCCGGAGCAGGACCTGTCGAAAGGAACGTTGCGCCTCTCGCTCGTGCCGGGTGTCATTCGCAAATTACGCTTTGCCGACGCCGCAACGCGTGGCACGTGGAAGTCCGCATTTCCGGCACGTGGCGGCGACCTGCTCAACCTGCGTGACCTTGAACAGGGGCTTGAGCAGATGAAGCGCGTCGCGAGTCAGGACGTAGATATGCAGGTCGTGCCGACCGAAACGCCTGGTGAGAGTGATGTCGTGATTACCGTGAAGCGCACGAAGCCGTGGACGGCCGTCGCCTCGATCGACAACTCCGGCCAACGCGCGACCGGCAAACTGCAAGGGAATCTGTCGCTTGGCATCGACAACCCGCTCGGGCTGAACGACATATTCAACGTCGGGGCGAATCAGGATCTTGAATTCGGGGATAAACGCCTGGGTTCGCACGGCTGGAACGGTTCGTATTCGATCCCGTGGGGTTACTGGACTGCCACGCTATCGGCTAACTCCAACACCTACTACCAGCAGATCGCGGGTGCGAACCAGACTTTCGTCTCGAGCGGCAATTCGCAGACGGCAGGACTCAGGCTCACGCGCGTGCTTCGCCGCAGCCAGGACGACGTGTTCGGCTTCGAGGCCCAACTGACCAAACGTTGGGGCGCCAGCTTCATCGAAGACACCGAAATTCCGCAGCAGCACCGCGACAACACGTTCGTCGAAGCCGGACTGACCGACCGTCACTACTTCGGGGCGGCGCAGTTCGACGGCACACTCGCATACCGGCAGGGCATCGGCTGGCTAGGTGCGATGCCCGACACGTCGGGCGACGGTCCGACGTACCGTTTTCACATGGCGGTGCTTGACGCAAACCTCTCGGTGCCGTTTGCGATCGCGAACCAGAACCTGCGTTACGTGACGACCTTTCACGGGCAGTTCACCAACGACACGCTGAACTATATTGACGACCTGACCATCGGCAGCCGCTACACCGTGCGCGGTTTCGACGGTGAGACGATGCTCGCGGCTGAGCGCGGATTTTACTGGCGCAACGAGCTGCAAGTATCGATTGGACAGACGGGGCAGTTCGTGTACGCAGGGATCGACTACGGTCACGTGTTCGGTCCCAACACGGCATTCCTGGCAGGCACGCAGCTCGCGGGCGCCGTCGTCGGTTTGCGCGGCAGTGTGTCCAGCCATTTCGGTGCGCTCGGTTATGACGTGTTCGCAGGGACACCGTTGTACAAGCCAGCCACCTTCAATACAGCGCGCGTCACGTTGGGATTCCAGCTGACCGCCCAGTTCTGATGCGTTCCCGAGTGCCGCTGCCGCGTCTGGTTTCTCCGCTTCGCGGTGCTGGGCAAGATCCCTTTTATCAACGTCAACCTCTCACGACGACTATCAAGTGACTTTCATTACTCGTTGAGGACGTAGCAAAAAGCTTCTTACGATTGCACGCGGGCATCGTTTAGATCGGTCGGCATGAAAAAACGGTGGCCCGGCTGAAGCGCGATGTTTTTCCGTGTGGCTGTTCTTGCAGACGTTTTCTTCACCGCTACGTTTATGTCCGACGTATACCGTCCAGGCGAATACAATTCGCTTGGTACTTGGGCGGATACTGAGAGTTTTAAAACGAAGGCTGGCTTGCCTTTCCCGACGACTTTGGCGATTTTGCCTTCGACGCCGTCGGCAACAACAATGCACGGAGGACAAATGTCGAAGCGCGTGTTGTTTGCGGTTTTGCTCCTGACGCTCGGCGTGATCGGGCAGTGTGCGGCCGCGCAGTCCATGATCGAACTCAGGATAGGCGGCAAGACCCAGTCGTTTAGCCAAGGGGCGCTGCTGGCGCGTCCGGATGCCGCTGAGATTCACGTTCCGGTAGATGTGGCCTACGGTACGTCGACGACCTATCGCGCAGTGCCGCTGGCCGACCTGCTCGGCGGCGCGACGTTGCCCACGGACAGCGTGCTCGAGGCACGTGCGACCGACGGCTTCGCCGCGCAACTGCCGATGGACCTCGTGCGCAATCGTGATCCTGCGAAAGCCGTCGCATGGCTCGCGGTCGAGGACCCGGCTCAGCCGTGGCCGAAGCTGCCGGGCAAGCCGGTCAGCGCCGGACCGTTTTACCTGGTATGGATCGGCAGGGAAGCGGCATCCGTGCGCAGCGAACAGTGGCCTTACCAGATCGCGCAACTTGCTACGCAACCCTCGCCATCCGCGCGTTGGCCGGTGCTCGGCGTCGATCCGATGCTGCCGGCAACCGATCCGGTTCGCGCGGGCCAAAGCCTGTTCATCACCCAGTGTCTTGCCTGTCATCGGCTCAACCATGCGGGCAGTGCGGACACCGGCCCCGACCTCAACGTGCCGATGAATCCAGTCGAATACTTCCAGCCCGCTGCATTGCGCCGCTACATTCGCAATCCGGCATCGGTTCGAGACTGGCCCGGCCGGACCATGCCCGCTTTCCCGCAGGAGCAACTGAGCGATCGCGAGATCGATCTGATCATCGCTTATCTTGCGTACATGGCGCAGCGGAAGGTTGGACGGTAACTCACTATTCCACCTGATTGCGCGCCGCGAGCGGATTGACCACCTTGCCGACGTCTATTGCACTGACGACCCGCGCCACGCGCAGGCGTGAAATGCCGGGATCCCAGCGGACTTCCACAAAATGCACGCCATGAATGAAAACAAAACGTAATAAAAATATTTCCAAATATTTCTAAAGAACTCGTTAGTAATGTCGTTATTCGTCTTACGAATTCTGCGACCGCAGAAGTCGCGCGTATTGAACGAATCGACCAAGAGAACCCGCAACGAACAGTTGCGTGAAAACAGGAATGTCTAGCCGCACACGGGGAAGCAGCGCAGGCCACGGGAGCCTGCGTCTGCGTCAATTTCATATCAGGTTGATTGTCGCCGCGCTTATTGCCGTGCCGTGCGGTATATATGCATTTGGCATATCGGTCGACGGTGGAACGGCAATCAAGATTTCAACCGCTGCAAATGGCCATCAAACCGTCAATATCGCGCCGACCGTCGTTGGGGTTTCGAACAATACGTATAACGGCCCGGTTATCGCGGCGACGAACATTGATCTGCAGAACGCGCAAACGGTCACCAACAGCGGCACGATCAAGGCGGCGAACAGCTTTGCGACGCTTACTTCTACTATGCGGAAGGCACACCGCAGTCAGTTATCAATGCCGCAACAAAAGTACTCGGTTCGAATTTTGTGAAACCAATTCCTTAACTGAACGATATGGCTTCCTTTACCTACACAGCTTGGACAAATGGATCTGCAACGCAATTGCTTGAGAAGTTGAAGCATTTGTTCGATCAGCGAAATTTCTCAATGAAGAATCCTCAGTCGGGGATGTGTCATGTTTGGAATGGCGAAGGGGAGTGTCGTCAGATCGACGCCGATTCTCTGCAGACCATTCAAGAAGAAAAATTGCCGCTGGGGATTCAGTGGTGGCGTGGCGGCGAGGACATTTTCGTCACCTTAGCGGCCAACAAATCGGTCGGCGGCACAAATTGCAATGTCCGTCTTGTAGCATTAACCCGAGAAGAAGAAGCGGAAATAGCGAAGCTGATGATCCTGCACATCGTTCCAGAGAAGAACGTTTTTCCTGACGATTTTCCAGTTTTTCAACTGGACGCTCAGTAAACGCCGGTCGAACCTGTATACCCGGCAGTTGCACCCACAAGAAAAGACCAAGGCACAACAGATAGCCGCGAATGCGGCAGCTCAAGGTATCACGAACCCAGATGAATCGCCGATTACAGCGGGTCAGATTGAGAGCGCGATGCGTGCGGCCAACAACAGCCAGTACGGAGAGATTGTCGCGACGGGCGTCGTGGTGCCGTTGAACGCGAACACCCCGGCCACCGCGGTCTACGACACGACCGGCATGAAGACGGTAAGCGACAGTTTGGGTAACTATCTTGTGCAGGATCCGTCGATGCTCGCGACGCCTTCGCGGGCGCTGCAAGACCTGATTCAGCAGAACACCGGCGGTACGAACCGTCTTCGCTGGACGTACTTCACCATTTTCCTGAAAACCAAGCTTATATGAAAAACCTCTTTGCTCTCTCCCTCCTGCTTGGCGTGCTACCAGCATTCGCTGCAGCGCCCAAATGCCAGACACAAACTATTGGTCAGCACACCTCGAAGATCTGTATCACTGAGGTGCCGTTTCAGCACGACTACTACACGCTATCAGTCGACAACGCCGTGATTCTTTCCGCGCCCGACGACTACATTGAAAATGTCTCGCTCACCCACACGATTCCCGAGGACGCGGGCATCGAATTCCCGCTGTCGAACCAAGGCACCCCAATTGTGACCATGCAGGGCGGATGCGTGCCTGTCAGTGACAAGCAGACCACGGGATCGAAAACGGTCAGGGTCGAGGTGGCTCGCGTTTGTTCGTTCAAGTGGGGTAACGAACAGATTGTCAAGGACCTCCGCTTCAGCTTCGAATGAAGTACGCACGCATGCATTGGCCGGCCGACATCGTGGAGCGATAGCCTCGGCGTCGCTTGCAGCGCTTGATACATTCGACCCCACCACATAAACCAAAACTCCATACCAAACCACAACGCTAGAAGACCGCATACTATGAAAAAACTCCTCCTCACCGCTCTCTGTCTCTCAACGACCTCCGCCTTCGCCGCCAGTCCGGTTCTACTGGAAACCCCAGTCACCTATGCACCGGACGCCAGCGTCGTCGATCAGATCAAAAACGAATGCCACATCGAAGACATGCTCACGAACCACGTCGGCGAGGTGCTCCGCAAGATCAACAGAACCGGCGACGGCACCATCGCATCGCAAGCCGACGCGGGCGGCGCAAAGATTCTCAGATTGCAGATCACCCACGTACTGGGCGTCGGCGGCGGCGCGTGGAGCGGCCCCAAGGCTACGACTGTGAGTGCGGATCTGATTGAAGACGGCAAGGTCATCCGTCACACCAAGATCAACCGCTGGTCGGTCGGCGGCATGTGGGGTGCGTTCAAAGGAAGTTGTTCGATTCTGGATCGCACGACCATTGTGATCAGCAAGGACCTGAGCCGTTGGGTGCGCGACCCGTCCTATGAGATCAAGGAAGAAGCTCCGCCGAAAGAGGCTTCCGCGCCGACGGCTCAAACCGATTCGGCGAGTTCCGCGAAGGCCGAGTAAGCGGTCGTCCGTCAGAGGGTGTACGCTGCGTCGAACACCGCAAGCGCTGTTGCGCGTATACGTCAGTTCGTTCGACAAACTGATTTATGCAACAACGCCCAGTTGCAGGGGAAATCTGCAACTGGCGCGTAGACCTCAGCCAACGCGACGCTTGGCGGAGGCTCGGGTACGGGCCTCCGTTCCGAGAACCTTAAGAAACAAAAGTTTATGTTCAATAACAAGTCTCAATCGAGAAACGACGGACGTATCCGTGTCCTTTTCCACATCACGGATTTCAACGACGGCGGTATTGAATCTTCGCTGATCCAGTGGCTGAGGATTCTTGATCGAACCCGCTTCAAAGTCTCGCTGTCTGTGATGCACACGTCGCCGGCATGGGAAAATCGCTTTCGCGTGCTGATTCCGCCCGATGTGGACGTGGAGGTCCTTGTGGATCGTCCGTGGCTCAAGTATTTCCAGTCGAAGCGATACGAGCGGCGTCTCGGCAAATTGGGGCGTATCGCGCGTGACGTCCACAACACGTTGGCGGTTCGGCCGCATGTGGCAAAGCGGGCGGCGCAGCTTGCGCGTGACGTGGACGTTATCGTCGATTTCGACATGTCTTTGCGTCGGCTGTCCGGCCGCTTCGACGTTGCGTGGCTGGGCGTCAATCACTTCAGCTTCGACGCGCGTCTCGGCGGCAGGCCCCGCAAGATCCAGCGTCTGCTAACCCAGTACCGGCGCTATCACGGCGTTGCCGCGTTGAACCAACATATGGCTGACGAGGCGGTGCGGATTTTCGAGGGGAAGCTGGAGAGAGTAATTGTCTTGCCGAACGCCATCGATATCGAATCGATCCGCGAGCGCGCCTCAGCGTGCCACGACGACATTCAGTTGACACCCAATGGCGCACCCTACATCGTTTCCGTCGCGCGTCTCGATGAAGTACAGAAAGATCATCGAACGCTATTGCGCGCGTATGCCGAACTGGCGCGGCGAGGTACCGTTGAGGAGCACCTTGTTATCGTCGGAAACGGCGCATATCGCGAGGAACTGCAGAACCTCGCGCGCGAACTGGATGTACGTGAACGGGTGCATTTCGTGGGCCATCAGGACAATCCACACCCCATCGTGGCGCGCGCCTCGTTACTGGTCCTGAGTTCCAAATACGAAGGAATGCCGATGGTGTTGCTGGAAGCCTTGGCAATCGGCAAGGCAATTGTTGCGACCGATTGCCCAACCGGGCCGCGCGAGATTCTCGATGGTGGGAAAGCGGGCACTCTCGTGCCGGTGGGCGATATCCGTGCGATGGCAGATGCGATGGAACGGCTATTGACGGACATCGGGCCTCGTGAGGCATTGGCCGTTAAGGCTCGGACACGGGCGGACCATTACGGTATCGAGGAGAGCAATCGTAGGCTGCTGTCGTTTCTCGAGGCAGTGGGGGCAGCGTAGGTGACCTGGAGATTGAATGCTTATCCCGGTCCTGCTGGAAACTTCGGTGGGCTGCGTACCTGGTGTCAGCGTAGTCGACCCCGCGAATGCCCATTTTCAGGTTATATCTGCCCGCCCGTCCAGCGCACCGAGCGGCGTCTCAACCAGTAAGATCGGCAAACTGGTTGCGGCCAAAACTCAGTTTGCCGGTGTCGCGTTTATTTGTAGCGCAGGATCTTGTCCAGTTCGCCGGGATGTCTCTTCAGATATTGCGGGTACAGCAGCGTGCTGCCAGCCACGCTCAGGTGGTGATAGTCGTCGTACCGGTAGATCGGGAGTCCGTCAAAATCGAGCGTGCACTTTGTATCCGAACAAGGCACATCGTGCGTATGGACAATGTCGACCTGGGGGTACTGTGATCGCAGTTTCTCAAGCATGGCCGCAACAGGTGCATGTTCATCCGTCGCTCTCGACACGTTGAACTCACACGCCTGTTTGTGGATAGGGATAAACAGGTCGTTCTTGAAGTCGCAGTTGATCAGGTTCGTAGGGATCGTCGGTACGTCGTCCATCAGGATGACGTGCTTGCCGGCCTCGGTCAGCTTGCCGATCGTCGAAGCGAGTTCGGCGTCAAATTGATATGGCGTGAATCCGTGGCCATTCGGACCGGAATCGCGATTGACTGAGAGGTTTTGATAGTTTTGCCAGGCCGCCGCCATAAACACCGTTTTGATGTCGGGCCGTGACATTACGTATGACATGACCGCCTTGTCGTGCGCGACACATTTCAGGTGATCTTCCGTCAAGGTGGGATCGCCCGGAAGCGCGGGCTCACGCTCGATCGGTGGACACAGCGTCAGCGCGACGTCGTGAATCTGGAGATCGTATTGCTTGCCCAGTTGATCGAAGAAATAGATTAGGTGATAGGCATGCGAATCGCCCCACAAGATCGCTTTGTTCGTTGAGGCAGCCGCGCCGAGGTGACAGGCCGACTCCTCGGTGACGTCCACCTTGGACCAGCACACTTTACCCCGGGGCATATCGAACAACGCATCGCCTGACCAATGAACGTCGCTTCGGATCTTCGCGGGATACGCAAACAGGAAGCCATTCGTGAGCTTGCCGGTCGCCGCAAGTGCACCCGCGATCAAGAGCGGTGCGGCCAGCAGGTAAAGAATCGCCGATCGGGTCGAAAGCTTCGATTCGCGGACACGTTGCTCAAGATAGCGGTACGTCAGCCAGGAAAGGACATAGGTCCCACCGATTGCCAGCATGTAGTTTCGCGGCGTGGCGAGGTCGAGTCGACGCAGCGCAAAAAATACCGGCCAGTGCCACAGGTATAGCGGATAAGAGATTTTCCCGGTCAGCACCATCGCCCGGTTGCCTATCAACCCGTCGGCGACCCGCGAGTGCCGGCCCGCGGCGATGATGAGCATCGTGCCGCCGCAGGGGACGAGGGCGCCCATGCCGGGAAACTGCGAGGTCCGACTGACACCGAAAATGCCGGCGAGGACAATCGCTACGCCGACCAGCGTGAGCACGTCGAAAACAGCGGACCGCGAAACCTGCCGATTGACCTGGATCGTCGCAAGCCATGTGCCGAGCAGGAATTCGAAAGCGCGCAGGTGCGCGAAGTAATAGGTTGACGCCGCGCCATGCCGGAATGCAAGCACCGCCCAGACGAACGAAACGACCGTGACGAGCCAGAGCGACGGAACGATCCAGCTTCTGCGTTTCCGGTAGAGCAACGCGAGAAATATCGGAAGGCAAAGATAGAACTGCTCTTCGACGGATAGCGACCAGGTATGAAGCAGGGGCTGGTCCGACGCAGCCGCATCGAAATAGCCCGTTTGTTTCGATAAAAAGATATTCGATGTCATTGTCGCGACAGCGAGTATGTTTTTAGTGAGCTGAAAGCTGTCTTCGGGGAATGAAAACAGGATGCTGAAAACAAAAATCGCCGCGAGCATCACGTAAAGCGCGGGTGCGAGGCGCTTTGCGCGTCTCGCGTAAAAGTCAGCGAGCGAGAACGTGCCACGCGACAAGTCGCCGAGAATCGACGTTCCCACTACGAATCCGGAGATTGTAAAAAACACGTCGACCCCGATAAATCCACCGCTGAATCCGCTGAAGCCGGCATGACAGAAAATCACGGCAAACACGGCGATGGCCCGAAGACCGTCGATATACGGGCGGTAGCGCTGGGAGAAATGCTGTATTTGAATTGGCAGCGCTTGTCGCATAGCGGTAATTTTGCGTTGTTATACGTGCGTGCAAGAGACGCTTCTTACGAGTGGATTACGAATCACCTTAGACGATTCGCTCTAGGGTCGAGATGATAACTCGTGCACGGGATCGAACGTCCAGATCGCGCCCGAAAGCCGAACGCAGAGCCCATAAAGGCCTCGCGTATGCATAAAAATAAAATAAACAAACTTGCTCTAAACTACCTGCCGCCCCAGCCAGCCTAGTAGAGAGCAAGACACTAATGCCCATACCCCCAGCCGACCCCGCCGGCGACCCTAGCTTCAGTTTGCCAAAATACCCCGCATTCCAACGTTTCTGGTGTACCCGTATCCTCTCATCGCTGTCGTTCCAGATGCTCGCCGTGGCCATGGGTTGGCACATCTACGCACTCACGCATAGCGCCTTCGCACTGGGCCTCGTCGGCCTCGCCCAATTTCTGCCGATGTTCGTGCTGACGCTTGTAGTCGGTCACGTCGCCGACCGTTACGACCGTCGCCGGATTGCGGCCATCTGTCAAAGCCTCGAAAGCGTCGCTGCATTGCTATTTGCCTTCGGCACCTTCGGTGGCTGGATCAGCGCACCGATTATCTACGTTCTGGCCGCATGCGTGGGCGCAGCCCGCGCCTTCGAGTCGCCTGCGGTTGCATCGCTGTTGCCGGGCGTCGTGCCACGCGGGCAATTGCCCAAAGCGACGGCATGGGCCACCTCCGCGAATCAAACCGCCCAGATCGCAGGTCCAGCATTGGGCGGCCTGCTGTACGGGATCGGTCCGGGCGTGGCCTACCTCGCGTGCACGCTGTCGTTCGCGGCCGCTGCTGCCACTGTGTGGGCCATTCCGTTGCAGGCCAAGTTGGCGAGCCGCGCGCCGGTAACACTCGAGTCAGTGTTCTCGGGTATCGCTTTCATCCGCAAGGAGCCCGTGATACTTGGCGCACTATCGCTCGATCTGTTCGCCGTGCTGTTCGGTGGCGCGACAGCGCTGCTGCCGGTTTTTGCGCGCGATATCCTGCACACGGGGCCGCTCGGTCTCGGCCTGTTGCGCTCAGGCACCGCCATCGGCGCGCTTGCGGGCACCATCTGGCTCGCGCATTTCCCGCTACGCAACCGGCCCGGCGCTGCGATGTTCGGCGGCGTGATTGCGTTTGGTGCGGCGACTGTGGTCTTCGGTGTGTCGCATCAATTCTTCCTGTCGCTCTTCGCGCTCATGGTGCTGGGCGCATCGGACACCATCAGTGTGGTGGTGCGCCTGTCGCTCGTGCAACTGCGCACGCCGGACGAAATGCTGGGTCGTGTCAGCGCAGTCAATTCGCTTTTCATCGGGACGTCGAATCAACTGGGTGAATTCGAATCCGGTGTGACGGCAGGGTGGTGGGGCGCGCAACCGGCCGTGCTGGTGGGCGGCATCGCAACGATCGCCGTCGCGCTGCTGTGGATGCGATTTTTCCCGGAACTCAAGCACACACGCTCGCTGGAGCGGGAAGAGGCGTTGGCGCCAAGTCATTGATCGTGGCGCTGAAGGCCGAAGCCGCGCAGTTACACGCTACATCGCACGCATGAATTGACGCGTGCTTCGACCCGCTATGATGATGGCAACCTCACTCGGCCACCCTCATCATGCGGATCGCCCCTTTACCCCCGCTTCAATGTCTGATCGCATTCGAATCGGCCGTGCGCCATGCCAGCTTCACTAAAGCGGCCGTGGAACTGCATCTGACGCAAAGCGCGGTCAGCCGCCAGATCGCGCAACTCGAAGACTTCCTCGGCCGCTCGCTCTTCGTGCGCGAGCATCGCGCCCTACGGTTGACGATCGCAGGCGAACGTTACGCCAAGCATGTGCAGTGGCTCCTCGCCAATTGCTCGGAAGCGACGCTCGATGTAATGAAGCGATACGGCGACCTGGAGTTGACGATCGCGTGTTCGTCGGGCGTGGCGGTGTTGTGGCTTACGCCGCGCCTGGGTGCGTTTCGCGCGGCCCATCCGAACGTGAAGATCCGGATGATCGTGCGCGACGGGCTCGCATCGTTGTCGCCCGCGGAATTCGACGTGGGTATGTACTACATCAGGCAGCGTGCCGAGCCGCATTTCACCGCCCGCCGCATTTTCGACGAAGACGTGTACCCGGTATGTTCACCCGGATATCTCGCCGGCCGCGTGCTGGAGCCAGCCGATCTCGTGCATGAAACATTGCTGATGCAGGAAGACGGTCAGCGGCAATGGATGTCGTGGCCCGAATGGTTCCGTCTCAACAATGTGCAGATGCCTGCGTCTCCGCAGTCGGTCGTCGTCAATCATTATCCGCAACTCGTGCAGATGGCGATTCTAGGCCAGGGCGTCGTGCTCGGCTGGCGTCACATGATCGATGCGTGTCTGAACGAGGGGCTGCTGGTGCGCGCCACGCGAGCATCGGCGAGCCACGGTGGCGGGTACTACGTCGTATCGCCGAACGACCGCGCGGAGAACCAGGCGGCGCGCCTCTTTACGCGCTGGCTTTTCGAGCAGGCAGAGGCGCAGACAAGCGGGCAAACGGCTGGGCAAACACCCGCGGAGACGAGCAACGCGCCCGCAGCCTGACTGCATTTCGCATGCGCCACGCGCATGCGTGCATGCGAATCTTTCGTTTCGAAAACAAATCAGGTCTCTCTACGATCGGCTTTATGCATGCAAAGGCGCCGCTCGATTCCGACACGCCGCCTTGCTGGCAAACGCTCGCCGAACCCGTAGCCACGCAGCGGCTTCACGACTAGCCGCACAAGCAGCCTGATGAGGAAAGAGACCATGCAAGGAACGCTTTCATCCAACGTCGCGATATCCGTGGATTCGCTCGCGCAGCAGCGGCGCCGCGCCATTATCGCCACTGTGCTCGGTAACGGGCTCGAGTGGTTCGACTTCACCGTCTATAGTTTTTTCGCGGTGATCATCGCCAAGCTGTTCTTTCCGACCGGCAATGAACTCACCTCGTTGCTGCTTGCTGTCGCGACGTTCGGCGTGGGCTTTTTCATGCGGCCGGTGGGCGGCATGGTGCTCGGCGTGTACGCGGATAAAGTCGGACGAAAAGCGGCGCTCTCGCTGACCATTCTGCTGATGGCGGGCGGCACTGCGCTCATCGGTCTCGCGCCGACCTATGACCAGATCGGTCTGTGTGCGCCGGTGCTGATCGTGGTCGCCCGCTTGCTGCAAGGTTTTTCGGCCGGCGGTGAAATGGGCACCGCCACCGCGTTTCTTACCGAATATGCGCCGGCGGGCAAGCGCGCATTCTATTCGAGCTGGATTCAGTCGAGCATCGGCTTTGCCGTGCTGCTGGGCGCCGGGGTCGGCACCTTCGTGACGTCGAGTCTGAGCGCCGATGCGCTGCATTCGTGGGGCTGGAGAATGCCGTTCCTGATCGGCATTCTGATCGGACCGGTCGGTTATTTCATTCGTAGCCGCATGGACGAAACACCGGCGTTTAGCGCCGTAACGGAAGAGGCCAAAAGCGATTCGCCGCTGGCGGAAGTGTTCCGCCGCTTTCCGCGTGAGACGTTTGCGAGCTTTTCGATGGTGATTCTGTGGACGGTGTGCACTTACGTGCTGCTGTTCTATATGCCGACGTATTCGGTGCGCACGCTGCATCTGCCGCAATCGATGGGCTTTCGTGCCGGCATGTTCGGTGGCGTGATGATCATGTGTTTCTCGCCGGTGGTCGGCAAGCTCGCTGACCGCTTCGGCCGCCGCCGCTTCCTGTCCGGCGCAGCGGTATTGATCCTGCTGCTTGCATGGCCGATGTTCGCTTACATCAACCGTGCGCCTGGGCTCGCTTCGTTGATGGTGTTTCAGGGCGTGTTCGGCCTGCTGATCGCCACCTACACCGGTTCGATTCTCGCGGCTTTCTCCGAGCTGTTCCCGACCAAGGTGTTGTCGACGGGCCTCTCCGTTGCGTACAACTTCGCGGTGACGATTTTCGGTGGCTTCGCGCCGTTCTTCATCACGTGGCTGATTGCGTCGACGGGCAGCAATATGGCGCCCGCAATTTACGTGATGATCGCCGCGACCATCAGCCTCGTCGGCACGTTCTATGTGCGCGATCCGCACCGTAGCCACGCCTGAGAGGCAACGCGTCCGGCTAACAAAAGCCGGACGGATTCCTTTACCCAGTCAGGAAGATATCAATGAGCATTACGGTAATCAGCGGCGGTAACGTACTCGATCTGGCCCAGGGTGCGTTGCTTGAACATCATCACGTCGTGATCGAAAACGGCCGCATCGTCGAAGTCACCGATCGTCCTGTCGACCTGCCGAATGCACGCGTGATCGACGCACGCGGCAAGACGGTGATGCCCGGCCTGATCGATTGTCACGTGCACGTTCTGGCTTCACGCGCGAACCTCGGTGTGAATGCGACGCAGCCGAATATCCTCACCGCGATTCGCGCGCTGCCGATCCTGAAGGCGATGCTCGGCCGCGGCTTTACGACGGTGCGTGACGCGGGCGGCGCAGATTGGGGTTTGACGCAAGCGCTGGAGAGCGGGTTGATTCCGGGGCCGCGTATTTTCCCGTCCGGCAAGGCGTTGTCGCAAACCGGCGGTCACGGCGATTTCCGTCCGCGTGGTGACATACTCGAACCCTGTTCATGCGCCTTTCGTGCCGGGGCGATTGCGCGAGTGGTCGACGGTGTCGATGCGGTGCGGCTTGCCGTGCGTGAAGAGATTCAGAAGGGCGCGACGCAGATCAAGATCATGGCCTCCGGCGGCGTCGCTTCGCCGACCGATCCGATCAGCAACACGCAATACTCCGAGGACGAAATCCGCGCGATCGTCGCCGAAGCGGAGGCAGCCAACACGTACGTGATGGCGCACGCGTACACAGGCCGCGCGATTTCACGTGCGATTCGCTGTGGCGTGCGCACGATCGAGCACGGCAATCTGGTCGACGAAGCGGCCGCAAAACTGATGCGCGAGCACGGCGCATTCGTCGTGCCCACGCTGGTCACTTACGATGCGTTGGCCAAACACGGCGCCGATTACGGCTTACCCGCCGATTCGATTGCGAAGGTTGAGACCGTGCGGCAAGCGGGGCGCGACTCGCTGCAAATCTATGCAAATGCCGGTGTGCCGATGGGATTCGGTTCGGACCTGCTCGGCGAAATGCATACGTTCCAGAGCGACGAATTGCGCATCCGCGCCGAGGTGCTCGGCAATCTGGAAGCATTGCGTTCGGCCACCACGATCGCTGCCGAGATCGTCGATCGCAGCGGCAAGCTCGGTGTCATCAAAGCAGGGGCAATTGCCGACATACTGGTGGTCGACGGCAATCCGCTCAAGGATATCGGCGTGTTGACCGGGCAGGGCGAGCGCCTCGCGTATGTCTTGCAGCATGGCGAGGTGGTGAGCGAGCGGGGCACGGTCGCGTCGCGCTAATCGGAAGGTGCGTGTGCAGCGATCGGAGCGGGCCTCGGAAAATCTCTAAGCCTCCGCCGCGCTCACACGCAAGGCGGTCCATCGCACCGTCGCGAGAATCGATGCTGCAACGATCAACGCACCGCCGATCCATGCCGCCGTTGAAATCCGTTCACCTAACCAGACGCACGCAAACAGCGCGCCGAAGGCGGGTTCGCTGCCCATCAGCAACGACACGCGCGTTGGGCTACTGCGTTTGATCGCAAAGTTCTGTGCGAAGAAGGCGAACAACGTACAAGCGATCACCAGATAGCCGATGTAACCCCAGAACACGGCGTGCCCAGCAAGCGACGGCACCGGTTGCCACTGTTGCGGCACAAACAGCACCGACACCGCTGCGCTGCCAAATGCCACCACGCCCGACTGAACTGCCGTCACCGACAAAGGCGGCAACGCGGAGTCGCGCATCACGCGTTTAGTCACACACACGTTCAGCGCGCGCAGCAGTGCGGCGAGCAGAATCAGCGCGTCGCCGGGATTGAAACTCAGCGCGCCATCCCCCGCCAGCAGCCAGGCGCCGAACAACGAAAGCGCGACCGCCGCCCATTCAATGCGAGTCGGCCTGCGCTTGAGCAGCCACCATTCGACGAGCGGCGTCATCACCACGCACAGGCTGATCAGGAACGCCGCATTGGCCGCGCGCGTCAGCAGAATGCCGAAGGTTTCGCAGAGAAAGATACCGAGCAGCAACGCGCCCGCGATCAGCACACCGCGCAGCGTGCGGACATCGGCGGCGCGCAAATGACGCAAGGTGGGCGACAGGATCACGAAGGTGATGCCGAAGCGGATCGCGAGCAGACCTAGAACCGGATAGAACGCCAGGGCGCTTTTGACGACGCCGTAACTGGTGCCCCACACCACGGCGACCGCGAGCAGCATCAGATCGGAGAGCAGTAGCAGGCGTTCTTGTTTCGACATGGCGGACCTCGGGCAGATGAGCGCGTATTGTCGAACTTTGCTTGGAAGGCGATAATCGGGTCGCTGCGCATAGCATTTATGTTTCAAATGCATTAATCGGCTCAAACTCCACGAGCGCCCGACGATGAACCCAACCGATCTTTTTGCGTTGCTGCCGGACATGGCGGTTTTCGCGCGCGTCGTCGATGCCGGCAATTTTTCGGTCGCCGCACGTCAGCTCGGCAGTACGCCGTCCACGGTCAGCCGTCAGATCAAACGGCTCGAGGACGCATTGGCGACACGCCTGCTCGAACGGTCCACGCGCACGGTGCGGGTCACGGAATCCGGGGCGCAGGTGGCGCGTTTTTGCCGCGACATGGTGAGCGCCGCCTCGGGCGCGGTTGATGCCGCCGGGCAACTGGCCGCACGGCCGCAAGGCAAAGTGCGCGTGAGCGCGCCCACCGCGTTCGCTAAGACCGTGATTCATCCGCTGATTCCCGGCTTTCTGCGCGCCTACGATGAAGTCGACCTGCAACTGCTGTTCACCGACCACGACGTCGACCCGCTCGCCGACGATGTCGATCTGGTGATCCGTCTGACCGAGCATCCCCCACAAGGGCTCGCGGGACGCAGGCTTGGGGACGTGCGCTGGCTGCTGGGTGCATCGCCGGCATATTTGCGAAAGCACGGCACGCCGGCGCAACCGCGCGATCTCCTCAAGCACGATTGCATCTACCTCGGCGAAACCGCCGACGACAACCGCTGGCGCTTTCGCCGTGGCACGGAGACGCAAACTGTCGACGTGAAAGGGCGTTACATCGCCAATCATGCCGGCGCGCGACTCGAAGCCGCGCAGCAGGATTTCGGCATCGCGAACCTGCCTGAGTTTGCCGCCACCGATGCATTGCTCAGTGGCGAACTCGTGCGGGTGCTGCCTGACTGGAATCTCGAAGCGCGCGCTTACGTGGGGTCGGTGTGGCTGTTATATCCGCCGAACCGCTTCTTGCCGCCGAAGGTGAGGGCGCTGATCGACTATCTTGTCGAGCATATTCGCGAAGCGGCTTAAGCGGTGGTCCGCCGCGTCGTGCGAATCGCTTGCATGTCTTGGCCGACCAGCGGCGATTTGGATTGCGCGAAAGACGAACGTAGAATCGCTCGCTTCACCACGATTGATAACGATCGCGACGACGGACGCGATCAGGAGGAGAACGAACATGAGCTTGCGTGAAACCGGGCCGATTGCGGCGACTGTCTATCGCGGCGAAGCGATCGAGAACACACATATCGCCCATGTCGCCGTGGTTCAGGCCGACGGCCGCCTGCTGTACTCATTCGGTGATCCGTCGCGCATCACGCTGGCACGCTCCGCGGCAAAACCGGCACAAGCTTTGGCGGTAGTCGAGACTGGCGCACTCGAGCGGTTCGGTTTCGACGAAACGGATCTCGCACTCATGTGCGCGTCGCACAGCAGCGAGCCGCGCCACATCGAACGGACGAGGCAGATGCTGGCCAAGGCGCAGGTCAGCGAAGCCGATCTGCGTTGCGGAGGCCATCCCCCGCTGTCCGACGCCGTGTACATCGACTGGCTGAAGCGCGATTTCAAACCGGACGCGGTGTGCAGCAATTGTTCGGGCAAGCACGCCGGCATGCTGGCCGGGGCGCGTTCGATCGGCGCGGCGATACGGGGTTATGAACTGCCAGAGCATCCGCTACAGGTGCGCGTGAAGCATACCGTCGCCGAGGTATGCGACTTGCCGGACGACGCGGTGCAATGGTCGATTGACGGTTGCAATCTGCCGACGCCGGCGTTCGCTCTTGACCGACTCGCCCGACTGTTCGCGAAGCTCGCGGCTGCGGAGGACGAGGTTTCGGCTTCCTCTGCGGCTTCTTCGTCCATTGCTTCTTCCATTTCGCCACGCACCGTTGCGCTCGCACGCATCTATCGTGCGATGGCCGGGCATCCGGAGTGGGTGGCAGGTGAGGGGCGCTTCTGTACCGCCTTGATGCGGGCGTTCGATGGCACGCTGATCGGCAAGGTCGGCGCAGACGGCAGCTACGCAATCGGCGTGCGGGCTTCCCGGCAGACTGAGCGGCTTGGGGCCAACGGTGCACTCGGGATTGCGGTGAAGGTGGAGGACGGCAACATCAGCTTGCTGTACGCAATCGTTGCTGAACTGCTCGCGCGGCTTGATATCGGCAGCCCTGAGCAACGTGCGCAACTGGGCGCGTTTCACGCACCGCGGATGATCAACACCATGGGCATCGAAATCGGCCATCTGGCATTTTCGCTTGCGCTTGAAGCGCATTCACACCGCGAGGCGTGAAGGTGTGCGGAGTGCTGTGGCCGGTTACGCGTCGTCTTTCTTGAAGCGATCTTGTATGGCCAGCAGTTGATCGTCGCTGGTGGCTACGATCCACAGACGGGCGCGCTCGGCCATCAGGCGATTGTGATCTTTTAGCACGCCCATCGACACGGCCGTTTTCCACGCGACGGGTGCGGCGCGACTGGTTCTTCCTGACGGCGTGCCGACCAGCAATGCGTAGGGACCGAGGGGCAGCGAGACGAACGGCATGGCCGGCTTGACGCGCACGCGCCAGTCGATGAAGGGTGAATCGCTGAAGAGAAGCGGCGTGGGTAGACCGTGTAGCACGGTGAAGTCATAGAGCGCTAATTGTTCGCGCATGGGTGTGTAGACCCGGCGAATATCGTCGACGAGCGCCGCGCGGATTTCGTCGTCGAACATTGCTTCCTGCGTGTAGTGGTCGACTGCTTGCAGCGCGTCGTGCTGGTAGGCGCTGAAGATTGCCAGGTCGAGGCAATCGTGAACGGCGCGTTGGACTTCCGCGGCGGAGCCGGCTTCTTCAGGTTTGCCGAGTTGCGCGGCGCGGAGGAAGCGCGCGAGGGCAGCGTCCTGGGTTGCGGGGCCGGTGGCTAGCGGGTCGTCGGTGGTGTCTTTGTCGAGCGGGACGTAGAGGTATTTTTCTGCTGCGAAGCGGGATTTTTTGCCGTCATCGAAGCTGATTTCGCCGGTGGCGCAGTTGAGGTAGCGAGTGCCGATGTGGCCGTGTTCCCACACGAAGTTTTTCAGGAAGGGGCGCAGGGGGTGGAGTGGGTCAGGGTGTTGCATTTTTTTGTTGCACTCCGTGCGGGTTGGGGTTTGGGTATGGTCACATAGAAATTGGGGTTTATGGTTTTTTTCCCTGCGGGGTGCTTGTTGGCCGTGTTCTTAGGGCTTTGGCCTTTCCTTGATCTGGCTTTGGTGCCTTTCCTTGCATTGCTAGTGGTCTATTAGCGTTGCCCCTGTGCGGGGCGGCACCTACTTCTCTTTGCCGGCTGCAAAGAGAAGTAGGCAAGAGAAAGCAGCTCAAACCGCTACTACTAAGTGAGCACCGTGGTCTGCTGCGGGTAGTGGTGCATCTGGAATCCGTGTTCTCTCACATTCCGCGTGAGTGACAAAGGACTCATCAGCTCCCACTCCGCACTGCGTGCGTCGCGGACGGGTCTGCATGGGAAACCAGGGGCTTCGGTTGAGGTCTGTGGGGGCCGTCGGCTTCGCCTCGGCGAGGCGCCTTTGCACTCTCCGCGGAACCCCGCCTCAAATGATATGGCTGTGCGATAACGAGTCACGACCCGCTGGCGAGGCGTGAGCGCCAAAACGTAGCGATCGGTTTTATGAACGGCTCTTCGGCGCGCGCAGCGCCGCCGGAAGTATGACGCCCTTGTCACTGGCGTATGCAGGTGCACGAACCCAGATTCCAGATGCACCACTACCGTTTGCAAACCACGGGACCCGCTTAGCAGTAGCGGTTTGAGCCGCTTTCTTTTGCCTACTTCTCTTTGCGGCCTGCAAAGAAAAGTAGGTGCCGCCCCGCACAGGGGCAACGCTAATAGACCACTAGCAATTCAAGGAAAGGCCAAAGCCCTAAGAACACTGACAACAAGCGCCGCAAAAGGCAAACAACCCGCAAACCTTCAAACAACCCCCTCCGCCGCAGACGCCCCTAGTGCATTACGAATAGCATTAGCCAGCTCAGCGGCTGCAAACTTAGCCACATACCCATTCGCCCCGGCATTCTTCACATGCGCCTCATTGGCCGCACCCGTCAAAGAAGAATGAATAATCACCGGAATATCCCGAGTCCGCTCATCAGCCTTGATCTGACGGGTCAACATGAACCCGTCCATCTCCGGCATCTCGAGATCGGTCAACACCAGCGCGATACTGTCCTTCACCCGCGTACCATTAGCCTGCGCTTCACGCGCGACCTGCTGCAACGTATTCCATGCCTCCTCGCCAGTCTTGGTCATCACGTAGTCCGCGCCGATCGCGCTCAACGCCTGCTCGATCAGCTTGCGCGCAAAACCGGAATCGTCAGCGGCGAGAATCTTCGCGCCGGGGCGGATGCCAAGCGCCTCACCCACAGAGGTCGGGTCGACGCTCGGATGCTGTGACGGAAACACGTCGCGCAACACCTGCTCCACGTCGATCACCTGGGCGAGCCGCGAGTCGCCCGTGTTGCCGTCGATACGTGCAATGCTCGTCACCAGATTGCCACCGGCCGCGCCTTCAGCGGAGAGCACCTGATTCCACTCAAGCCGCACGATGTCGTCCACTTCCTCGACTGCAAAAGCCTGCGTCGAACGCGCGAATTCCGTCACCAGCAAAATGTTCAAGCCGCGCGTCGGCTCGCAGCCCATCAGGCGCGGCAAGTCGATCACGGGAATAATCTGGCCGCGAATGTCCACCGCGCCCATCACGAACGGCGAAGAACCCGCAATCGGCGTCACCGGCGGCATCGTCGAGATTTCACGCACCTTGAAGACGTTGATGCCGTAGAGCTCATGCGCGTCGCTGCCGGGAACCGAACCCAGCCGATACAGCAACAACTCGAATTTATTGGAACTCGTCAGATTGCTGCGTTCGTCGTTCGCGCGGTGATCTACTGCCATCGAATCTCTCCAGGGATTGCGGTGCGAGTGGTGCGCCATGCATACCGTTCGTTCGGCCCCGGCGCGTGCCCTACCTTTCTGTTATCGGCGCAGCAGCAGGAAAGTTCAGTGAATTCAGGCGGTTTGCCGATGCTTTCTGGTTAACCCCCGGCCGCTATTCAGGGCAGGAAGAGGCCGGCGGCTCTACAGCAAAAGCAGGAAATTCGTATGAAGGTTACCTAACGTTACAGAAGCGACAGCATGGTTTCACATGCTGGGTGATGCGCCTCCTAGAATGCACAGCGATAAGAGCGCGGCGCCGTTAGCCAGTCGCAAGCGACTTGCAAGGTATCAATGCAATCGCGTGCAATGGCCAAGGCGCACTCGCATCGCCGTCGTTTCGCTTCCACTCCAAGGAGAACGTATGATCCGCTTGCCTCTCGCCGCCATCACCAGTGCCTGCATGGCCAGCCTTATGGTCGTCGCTACCGCGGCCAGTGCTCAGACCGCGGCCGCGCCGGATGCCGTTCGCATTCATGCCGCCGACCAGGCCTTCATCACCGACGCCACCAAGGCTGTCTCCACGCAACGCGATGCCGCACGCATCGCCACTTCGCGCTCCACCGACCGGGACGTGAAGGCATTCGCAGAACGCGTGTCGAACGACAACGCGAAAATCTCCGACGCGCTGCGCGCCGCCAGCCCGCGTGGCGTCGACGTGCCGAAGAACGATCCGGACCCGGCGGTGCTCGCGAGCATCAATAACCTGCGCGGCGCCGACTTCGACAAGACCTACATCGAGCAGGTCGCACTCGCCGGCGAACAGAAAGCGCTGTCGGCCTTCCAGGCGGAAATCGCTTCGGGCCGCGACGAACAACTGAAGGACGCAGCGAAAAAGGCGCTGCCGACCATCCAGGAGCACTACGCGATGGCTCAGGAGCTCGCCAAGCGTAAGCATCTGACTGCCCAGTAAGCCGGACACTAGACACACCCGGCACAGTCCACGCATCAAGGCGCGCGTCACGTTGCGGCGTGACGCGCGCCACCAGGCGGCATAGAAAAACGCCTCAAAAGAACGCTTAAAAATACGTCTAAAAAAGACGCCTCCAAAACCGCCTCCAAAACCAGCAGCCCTCCCTCTCGCTCGCGCGCATCCAAGGCCGCTTGCACACAGCAGTCCAAACGCGTTCTTTTCGGCGATAATCGGCTTCGTTCTTTCAGGCCTGACCCGCGTGGCTTCCGCCGCGACTCAGGAAGCTTGAAAGCGGTTTCCCGATTCCACACGCATTCCATCAAAGCTCACCTCATGAGCAAGCCTGCCAATCTCCCGCAACAGTTGGACCATATGCTTCGCCAAGCCGTCGCGCTTCAGCAGAACGGCGCATTCGCCGAGGCCGAAGAACTCTACCGTGAGATTCTCGAACTCAAGCCACGCCATTTCGAGGCGCTGCAATTGTTGGGCTCGCTCGCGCTGCAGGCGGGTCGTGTCGAGGAGGGCATCGAGTTCCTCAACAAGGCGCTCGCCATCAATGCCAAACAGGCGCCCATCCATTCGAATCTCGCCTATGCGCTCAATGCCTTGCAACGTTTCGACGAAGCACTCGTGAGCGCCAATCGCGCGATCGCATTGCAATCGAAATTCCCGGACGCACTGAACAATCGCGGCAACGCGCAAGCCGGCCTGAACTTGCCGCTCGAAGCGCTCAGCAGCTTTGACCGCGCAATTGCCTTGATGCCGGATTTCGCGCAAGCCTGGAACAATCGCGCCTGCGTGCTGCGCGATCTGGGCCGTCCCGCCGATGCTCTCGCAAGCTGCGATCACGCGCTCGCATTGCAGCCGACCTACCCCGACGCGTGGAGCAATCGCGGTAATGCGCTCAGCGATCTGAATCAGGCGGACGAGGCGCGGCAAAGCTATCAGCGCGCGCTCGAACTCGCGCCTGCATTTGCCGATGCCTGGAACAACCTTGGCCTGACCCAGGTCGATCTCGGTGAGCACGCGCAAGCGTTGCAGAGCTACGAACGCGCACTGGCCGTCAATCCCGTCGCTGCCGAGACGCATTGGAACCAGTCGTTGTGTCTGCTGCAACTGGGGCAGCTAGAAGCGGGATGGAAGGAATACGAATGGCGCTGGGAGCGTAGCCGGATCAAAGCAGGCAGGCGCACCTTTGCGCAACCGCTTTGGCTGGGCGATTTTTCGATCGACGGTAAAACGATTCTGCTTCACGCCGAGCAGGGTCTCGGCGACACGCTGCAGTTTTGCCGGTATGCCGGGATGGTGTCGAAGCTCGGCGCGAAAGTCGTGCTGGAAGTGCCGGGTGAGTTGATACGGCTAATGTCCACGCTCGACGGAGTGGATCAATTGATCGACGCGGGCGAGGCACTACCGCCGTTCGATTGTCACTGCCCATTGCTGAGTCTGCCGCTCGCGTTCAGGACCGATCTCGCGAGCATTCCGTCAAAGACGCCTTATCTGTTCGCCGACCCGCAAGCAACGCGTGAATGGCACGAACGTATCGCTGCACAAGCAGAAGGGCGCCTGAAAGTCGGACTCGTGTGGGCTGGCGGAAACCGGCCGCATGTCGCCGAACTCCGCAAGAACGACGCGCGCCGTTCGATTACGTTCGAGCGGCTCGCACCGATTCTTGATGTGCCGAACGTGCAGTTCTTCAGTCTGCAAAAGGGACCGTCTGCGCTTCAGTTGCCGCGCAACGATTCACACCCTAACGTCATTGACTACACTGAAGAGCTCGAGGACTTCGCTGACACGGCCGCGCTGGTGGCGAACCTCGACATGGTGATATCGGTGGACACCTCAACCGCGCATCTGGCCGGAGCGCTGGACAAGCCGGTATGGATTCTGAACCGCTTCGACACCTGCTGGCGCTGGATGCTGGAACGCACCGATACACCGTGGTATGCGCAAGCGAGATTGTTCCGGCAGCCGACATTGGGCGATTGGGGCAGCGTGATTCGAAGCGCGCGTGACGCGTTGGCCGGGTTCGGCGGCACGTTTGCCGAGACGCGCGTAGACTGAACGTCCGTTTATGGACGGCTAGGACACGGAGAATCATCAATGGAATACAGACATCTGGGTGCATCTGGTTTCAAGGTGCCGGTACTGAGTTTCGGCACGGGCACATTCGGCGGCAAGGGCGAATTTTTCCAGGCGTGGGGCGCCACCGACGTTGCTGAGGCGCGTCGCTTGCTCGACATCTGTTTCGATGCGGGCGTCACGATGTTCGACAGTGCCGACATCTATTCGAGCGGCGCTTCCGAGTCGGTGCTCGGCGAAGCGCTCAAGGGCAAGCGCGATAAAGCGATCATTTCGACCAAAGCGACTTTCCGTTTCGACGACGGTCCGAACAATGTCGGCTCATCGCGCTTTCATCTGATTCAGGCGGTGGACGCAGCGCTCAAACGTCTGCAAACCGATTACATCGATCTGTTCCAGTTGCACGGTTTCGACGCGAAGACGCCTATCGCCGAAGTCATGTCGACGCTCGACGATCTCGTGCGCGCCGGCAAGATCCGCTACACCGGCGTGTCGAATTTTTCCGGCTGGCATCTGATGAAATCGCAGGACACCGCTGATCGTTACGGCTATCCGCGCTATGTCGCGAATCAGACTTACTATTCGCTGATCGGTCGCGATTACGAGTGGGAGTTGATGCCGCTCGGCGTCGATCAAGGCGTGGGTGCGGTGGTGTGGAGTCCGCTCGGTTGGGGACGTCTCACCGGCAAGATCAAGCGCGGTCAGCCGTTGCCGGAAACGAGCCGTCTGCACAAAACCTCTGACATGGGGCCGCCGGTGCCGGAGGAGTACCTGTTCCGCGTGCTCGATGCAATCGACGAGGTTGCGGCCGAAACCGGCAAGACCGTGCCGCAAATCGCGCTGAACTGGCTGCTGCAGCGGCCTACTGTATCGACAGTGCTGATCGGTGCGCGTAACGAAGAACAGTTGCGGCAGAACCTTGGCGCGGTGGGTTGGAATCTGACACCCGACCAGGTGGCGAAACTCGACGCTGCCAGCGCTGTACGTCCCGCGTATCCGTACTGGCATCAGGAAGGATTTGCCGAGCGTAATCCGAAGGCGGTTTAAGCACGCGTCTTTGGCTTTTTCACGGTGTAACCACGCGCTCCGGCTCGACGGCTATTTAATGAGTTCTGCCGGAGCGGCGAACAGTTCGCTGTAATAGCGGCGACTGAGGTTGTTGTCGCGCATCGCAAGCGTCGCTCGCCGCTCTGATCCATCACGCCGTCATAACGTGCATACGCAGCAGCGCGTTTGGCATCGGCTGGTTTGCCGGCGCTAGGGAAGTGTGCGGTGCCGCGAGTGAACGCGCCCGGCACCACGATCGAGGTTTCGATACCGAAGCGCGCGATTTCGTAGGCGAGGGTGACCGCCAGAGAGTCCATCGCCGCCTTGGCCGCACCGTAAGGGCCGAGGAAGGGAGGAAAACCGCCCTTGGTCGTCGTGCTGCTGATCCACAACATCAAGCCCGCTTCCTGCTGGCGCAGATACGGCAGCACCGCACGGTTCACGCGCTGCGCGCCGAACAGGTTGGTGTCGAACACCTTCACCATTTCTTCGGGTGTGAACGCTTCTGTCGGGCCGACCACCAGATGTCCCGCGTTCTGCATCACCACGTCGAGCCGTCCTTGCTCTCGGACGATCGTCGCGGCGGCGGCATCGGCGGATTCTTGCGACAACACGTCGAGTTCGAGCGGATGCAACTGGATGTCCTTCGCTTGGGCGAGCGCCCGCATTTCGTCGGCACGCGGCTTGTTGCGTCCTTCGACATCGCGCATCGTCGCGTAGACGATATGGCCGGCTTCGGCCAAGGATTGCGCGGTGAGCTTGCCGATGCCCGTACCCGCACCCGTCACCAGAATGACGTTCTTCTGCATTTTTCTTCTCCGATTCGATGAAAGTGATGCGACGTAAAGGTGCTGTCAGAGAGGCGCTTTACGTGTTTTCAAGCTGGATTAAGTGGGTTAGGCCACGCCGCCGTTGGCGCGCAGGATCTGGCCATTGACCCAGCCTGCATCCGGGCCGGCGAGGAAGGACACTATCGAGGCGATGTCGTCCGGCTGGCCGAGGCGTTGCAGCGGCGGCATCTTCGCGAAGGTCTGGATCTGTTCTTCGGTCTTGCCGTCGAGGAACAGCGAGGTCGCGATCGGGCCTGGCGCCACCGCGTTGACGGTGATGTTGCGGCCGCGCAGTTCCTTGGCGAACACATGCGTGAAGGCTTCGACGGCGGCCTTGGTGCCGTTGTAGATCGCGTAGCCCGGCATGTTCAGCGCCAGCGTCGTGCTCGAAAAGTTGACGATGCGTCCGCCGTTGTTCATCCGTGCGGCCGCTTCGCGCAGCGTGTTGAAGGTGCCGCGCACGTTGATGTCGAAGGTCTGATCGTACAGCGCGTCGCTGGTGTCGGCGAGCGGCACTGTCTTCAGCACGCCGGCGTTGTTGACCAGCACGTCCACTTTGCCGAGTTGCTGTTCGGTGGTTTCGAACATGCGACGCACGTCGTCGGCGTTCGACACATCGGCCTTCACTGCGATGGCCTTGGTGCCTGCCGCCGTGAGTTCCGCGACCAGCGCATCGGCTTCCGACGAGCTCGATGCATAGTTGACGGCAACCGCAAAGCCGTCCTTGGCGAGGCGTTGTGCAACCGCTGCGCCGATGCCACGGGATGCGCCGGTAACGATGGCGACTTGTGCGTTCTTGATCGTGTTCATGATTCGTTTCCTTCTGTGTGGTGAGTTGGTGAAACGAATCATGGTCGCTTTCGTGGCAGAGATAATTGGGTTAAAATTGCGATAATAATTCCATTTACTTCAATAATTGACCGACGAACGGCCGGATCGCCGGCCAGGCACAAAGGCATCAACCATGGATCGTTTCGAGGAAATGCGGGTGTTCATCCGGATCGCCGAGCGGCAAAGCTTTACGCGCGCTTCGGACGATCTGCAGATTCCGCGCGCCACCGTCACCAACCTGATGAAGCGCATGGAGCAGCGGCTCGGCGCGCGGCTTCTCGAACGCACCACGCGCTCGGTCCGCCTCACGCATGACGGCGAGGCGTACTACCGGCGCTGCGTGCGGCTGATTGCCGATATGGAGGAGGCGGAGGGCTCGTTTTCCAACATCGCGCCGAAGGGCCTATTGCGCGTGAATCTGCAGGGCACCTTGGCCCGGCACTTCGTCGTGCCGGCGCTGCCGGCGTTTCTCGCGCGGTTTCCCGACATTGAGTTGACGATCGGCGAGGACGACCGGCTGGTCGATCTGGTGCGGGAGGGGATCGATTGCGTGTTGCGGGCGGGCAATCTGCAGGATTCGTCGATGGTGGGGCGGCGCGTGGCGCAGTTACCGCAAGTGACAGTGGCGAGTCCGACTTATCTGGAGGCGTATGGCGAGCCGGCCGATCCGGCGGCTTTGTCTACGCATCGGGCGGTCAATTATCTGTCCAGCGCGACCGGCAAGCCGGTGCCGCTCGAATTCAGAATCGACGGCCGGGATACCGCCACGTACCTGCCGTCGACGGTATCGGTGACCGGCGCCGATCTCTACACAGGCTCGGCGGTGGCCGGGCTCGGCATCGTGCAAGTGCCGCAATACCGTGTGGCGAGTGAACTGGCGTCGGGTCGGCTGAAGATCATTCTCGCGGACTTTCCGCCGCCGCCGATGCCGGTTTCGGTGCTGTATCCGCAGAATCGCCAGTTGTCGTCGCGGGTGCGGGTGTTTGCGCAATGGTTGCGCGATATTTTCGAGGCGGCGGGGGCGCAGACGGGTTCACCGTAAACGTGTGAGTTCAGCGCGTGCGCGCGGCGATTGGCATATGGTCCGAGCAGTCCGTGCTTTTGCGTAAGCCGCGCTGCGTATCGTGGGATCATACGGGGCGTGCTGAGCGATATTGCATTTTGCACGGGATGGAATAACAGGAGCAGGGCGATGATCGATGGACTGGTGGGCGGGCGCTTGTACGGCGAGGCGCAGATCCGCACGGGGCAGAATGGTAAGCGCTTTGTGACCTGCAAGGTCCGCGCGACCACCAATGACGGCGATACGATTTTCGTCAACGTGATTGCGTTTGATGATGATGTGCAGACTGCGTTGCTTGCTCTGTCTGACGCAGATAGTGTCGCGTTGAGTGGCGCGTTGACGCCGAAGGTTTGGACTGACAAGAATGGGTTGATTAAGCCTGCTGTGGATATGGTTGCACATAAGGTGCTTGTGGGGTATTTGCGGGAAGGGTAATGGTTTTTTTGTTGCCTGCGCGGCGCTTCTTGTCCGTGTTCCTGGGGCTTTGGCCTTTCCTTGAATTGTTAGTGGTCTATTAGTGTTGCCCCTGTGCGGGGCGGCACCTACTTCTCTTTGCCGGCTGCAAAGAGAAGTA
>NZ_JALQCK010000045.1:0-84128 GCF_030464835.1 Paraburkholderia sp. WS6 | reverse complement strand
ACATGGCGAACCGGATCGGCGACTTTTTCGATTCGATGCCGGACCGTGAGGAAGCGCTCGCCGGCATCGCCGATCATATCCGCCGCTTCTGGGAGCCGCGCATGCGGCGCGCTTTACTGGCGGCGCTCGATGAGCCGGATGCAAGCGGTATCGAAATGTCGGGCATCGTCAGGGAAGCGCTCGTCAAGCATCGTGACGGGTTGACGCCGGCGGCTGCGGCTGCGGTGTAAGCGAAGGCCGGTCAGCCAGCGGATACGACGCGCGCGAGGCGCGTTCGTGTCAGCGCCTCCTCACAGCGCCGTCTGCTCCGGTATCACGCCACCCACTGCGAACCACGCTTCGCAGTGGCGCAGCAAGCCGTGCAGGTCGGACCCCGTGCGTCCGCGCGCGCTGATGTAGCCGTCCGGCCGCACCAGATAGAACGACGGCCGTGTGCGTCCATACGATTCGGACAGCGCCGGGCCGCCCTCGCCGCTCGTATCGGTCACGCGCCAGATGCGCACCGCGCCCGGCAACAATCTCTCGACTTCCGCAGCCAGCCGCTCCAGTTCCGGGTCCGGCGGCGGTGCGTGCTTCGCGGCCGGATCGAGCGGCGTGTCGTCGACGGCCAGCGGCGGGACCAGCAGGAACAACGAGAAGAACGCCGGATCGTGCAGATCGAAAATGCAACCGACGCCCGGCGCGCGGCCAAGCGGCCCATCCACTACGTGCACCAGCGCATCCGGCGCGCGCTCGCCGGCACGCGGGCCGCCGTCGAGCAGGCGTTCGAGCGTCAGCGGACTGCGCCGATACTGGACCGACAACTCGCTGATCGTCATACGCGCCGCATCGCGCAGCGGACCGAGCGCGGCCAGCACCGGCATCACGCGCTCGCGCAGCAGCTTCAGCGGTCCATGATCGGCCTCGGCCATATGCGTGATGAAGCCCGTTTGCCGCAGCACGTCGCGTTCGATCGGATGCCGTTCACTGTGATACGTGTCGAGCAGACGGTCAGGCGCCGCGCCTTTCAGAACGCGCGCGATCTTCCAGCCCAGATTGAACGCTTCCTGAATGCCCGTGTTCATCCCTTGCGCGCCGGCCGGGCTGTGTACGTGAGCCGCGTCCCCGGCGAGGAAGATGCGGCCGACGCGCAGCCGTTCCACCATTCTGCTGTTCAGATGGAAATACGACGACCATGCCAGGTCCGACACGTCGACACGTTCCCGCACGCGCCGGGTAATCAGCGCCTTGCATTCGGCGAGCGACGGCGGCGAGACGTGATTGAGTGGCGGCTCGCCGAGCACAGCGGGCGTGACCGGCGCCGGGACCGTGGTCGGTTCGACCGGATGGTCCGCAATCAGACGGTGACGGCCATGACCCATCGGAAACAGTGCGACGAGACCCTCGCCCGACGCGAAGATATGGAATTCGTCCTCGGGCCAATCGGTTTCGGCATGCACATCGGCCAGCAGGAACGTCTGCTCGAAGGCGCTGCCCGCAAAGCTCAAACCGAGCCGGTGGCGGATCGTGCTATGCGCGCCGTCAGCCGCGATGACGTACGACGGGCGCAGGGTCTCGGTATGGCCGTCCGCGCGACGCAGCGTCACCTGAATGCTGGCGGAACCCTGCACGAACATCATCAGTTCAACGCCGCGTTCGACGGTCACGCCGAGCGTCGCGAGATGCTCCGTCAGCAAACGTTCGGTTACGGATTGATCGAGAAACAGCAGATAGGGATAGCGCGTGCGCAACGGATCGAAATCGAGGCGCGCGAGACGCATGCCATTGGAAAAAAGATTGGCGATGCGCGCGCGATGACCGAGTTCGAGAAACGGCTCGATCAGGCGGTGCTGTTCAAACAGTTCGAGCGTGCGCGCCTGAATGCCGATGGCCCGTGAATACGGGTTCGGTTGCAGCGCTTTGTCGATCAGACGCACGGGGATGTGGGCACGCGCCAGACTCATTGCCGCGGCGAGCCCGGTCGGACCCGCCCCAACGATCAGCACCGGCGACGCATCGTGTGCGGCAGCGTCCATGCGGGACTCCGGAGACAACAGATCGTTCTAGTGTACGCCGCCGATAACCCGCTCAACGGTGCGCTGCATCAATCGTGGGGATGATCCATCGCGCATCGATGCTCGGTGGTGCCGAGATCGACTTGCAGCGTGGCGTGCTGCATCGAAAAACGTTCGCGCAGTGTGACGACGATGGCGTCGATCGACTCGTCGCCGGGATGGCCTGCCGGCATCACCAGATGCGCGCTGAGCGCATTGCCGGTGGTCGACAGCGCCCAGACGTGCAGGTCGTGCACGTCGGTGACGCCGGGCTGTTCGGCGAGATAGTCGCGGATATCCTGCAGACTGACGCCGGGCGGCACGGCGTCGAGCGCCATGCGCACCGAATCGCGCAGCAGACCCCACGTGCCAACCACCACCACCGCGACCACGAACAGGCTCATCACCGGATCGAGCCACGTCCAGTTGGTATAGAGAATCACGAGACCGCTGATCGCGACCGCGGCCGAGATGGCGGCGTCCGCGGCCATATGCAGGAACGCGCCGCGAATGTTCAGATCTTCCTTCTGGCCGCGCATGAAGAGCCACGCCGAGAAGCCGTTCACGACCACGCCGACCGCCGCGACGACGAACACCACCAGTCCCGCGACGGGTGCCGGATTCATCAGGCGCCCGATTGCCTCGGCGACGATCACACCACACGCGAACAGCAGCAGCCCGGCGTTGGCGAGCGACGCCAGGATCGACGAACTACCGTAGCCGAAGGTATAGCGCGCCGACGGACGACGCGCGGCGAGCCACGTTGCGCCCCAGGCGAGCAGCAGGCCGAGCACGTCGGAGAGATTGTGGCCGGCGTCGGCGAGCAGCGCGGTGGAATGCGCGATCACGCCGTAAACGGCTTGAACCAGCACGATCGCTACGTTCAGCCCGACGGCGAGCGCGAAGGCACGGCCGTGGCCTGGGGCGGGTGCGTGGGCGTGGCTGTGGGCGCCGTGGCTGCGGCCAGCGTGGCTGCCGTGGTTGTGGTCGCTGTGACTATGGTCGGCGTGACTGCCGTGGTTGTGGTCGACGTGGCCGCTATGACTGTCGGCGCTGCGGCTGTGGTCCGCGCCGTGATCATGCGCGCTCTGCTCAGGCATACCGTGCGTGCTCGCCTCGCGCTCATGCGCTTCGTGCCCCTGCGTGCCGCTCCCACCTGCATCGTCGACCTCAGGACGAACCGCGCCGTGCCGAAGCTCGCCCTGATCGCGAGCATCGCCTTCCTGCCCCCCGCCCTGCGCATCTTCCCCATCGATGCCATCGAATTCCCCCTCGAGCCACACCGGCGCGTGGTCGTCCTCGCGCTCTTCGGCGGCCCGGTTCGGGGCGGTGATTTTCTTCATGACGGGTCCAAAGAAAATTCGCCGGCGGGCTCAGCGACATGCTCGAGCATGCCGGCCAGCATCGCGCTGATGTGGCGGTCGGCGGCAAGATAGAACACCTGCTTGCCCTGCCGCTCCGCGCGCACGATCCGAGCCGCGCGCAGCAGCCGCAAATGGTGGCTCACCAGCGACGGCGACAGGCCCAGCCCCTCCGCGATCGCGCCAACCGCGCGCCGCTCGTCGACGCAGGCGAGCACGATACGCAAACGCGTCGGATCGCCAAGCAGGCGAAACAGATCGGCTAGCGGCACGATTGTCTCCACAGGGCGGTCGTCGAAACTGACAGGCGAGATAGCGGAAGCCATGGCAAGCGGCATCATTGACATACATATGAACAGGTATTCATATGTTATAGATATCAAGACAACAGGTCAAATTGGAGGGCGGCCCGGCGAGTGTGGGAAAATGCGGCCTCTGCCTCACCCGAATGCCATCCCTCCGTCATGCAACAAGTATTTGACCGCGCTTTCGCGGCGCATCGTGACGGCCGCCTCGATGACGCCGAACGCGGCTACCGCGCGACGCTCGAGGGCAACCCCGTGCACGTCGATGCGTTGCACCTGCTGGGCGTCCTGCGCCACCAGCAGGGCCAGCACGCCGAAGCCGCCGAGCTCGTACGGCGCGCGGTGAACCTGCGCCCGGAAGACGCCGCGCTGCAGTTGAACCTCGGCAATGCGCTGAAGGCGCTCGGCCAGATCGACGACGCCATCGAACAGTTCCGCAACGCGCTTACGCTTGCGCCGTCTTTCCCGATGGCGCACTACAACCTGGGCAATGCGTACGCGTCGGTGGGCCGCCACGAAGACGCCGCCGACGCCTTCGAGAAGTCGCTGCGCCTGCAACCGAACGACGCCTCGTCGCATAACAATCTGGGCAATGCATTGCACGCGCTCGGCCGGCATACGGAGGCGATCGCGTCGTTCCAGCGCGCGCTCGAACTGCGCCCTGGGCATGCGGGTGCGCTCAACAACATGGGCATGTCGCTGAACGCGCTTGATCGCGCGAACGAGGCGATCCCGCGCTTCCAGGCGGCACTGGCAGCCGAACCGCGTTTCGTCGCCGCACACTTCAATCTCGCCAATACGCTCGACGCCACCGGCCGCCACGCAGAAGCGGTCGCCTCTTTCCAGGCGGCGCTCGCCTTGCAGCCGAACCTGCCGCCCACCATCTTCGGGCTCGGCAACGCGCTCGCGGCGCTGGGACGCCATGCGCAAGCGCTGCCGTATCTCGAGCGCGCGGTGGGTCTCGATCCGCAGTTCGCGCTCGCATGGCTGAGTCTCGGCACTGCACACCAGGCACTGGGCGCGCATGCCGCGGCAGTGCGTGCCTTCGATCAGGCGCTGCGCTTGCGCCCCGATCTAGCGTCCGCGCACATGAACCGCGCGCTTGCCTGGCTCGCGTTGCGCGATTTCACGCGCGGGCTGCCGGAATACGAATGGCGGCTGCAAATCACCGCGCAACCGGTCATTCAGACGTTGCCGCGCTGGCATGGCGAGCCGATCGAACAACGCACGCTTCTCGTTCATGCCGAGCAGGGTTTCGGCGATACGCTGCAATTCGTCCGCTTCGTGCCACTGGCCGCGCAGCGTGCCGCGCGCGTTGTGCTCGAAGTGCAGCCGCAACTGCTGCCGCTGCTTGCACCGGCCGCGCAAGTGTGGCGCGTCACGCTGATCGCCCAGGGCACACCGCGTCCAGCGGCGGATCTGCAATGCCCGCTGCTGAGCTTGCCGCTCGCGCTCGGCACTACCTACGACACGATCCCCGACCGCACGCCCTACCTCAGCGTACCTCCGGCTTACGGCCGCAAATGGCGCGGCTCGCTCGGCGGTCACGCGAAGCGCAAGATCGGTATCGCGTGGTCAGGACGCATCCAGCAGAACGAAACCCGTTCGATGCCGCTCGCCGCGCTCGCTCCGCTGTTCGCGCTCGAAGGGATCGACTGGATCGTGCTGCAACCTGAACTGGGCGCCGAGGAACACGCGGCGCTCGACGCGCATCCGCGTGCGGCGTCGATTCATCGTTTCGATAAGCGGATCGGCGATTTTGCGGATACTGCGGCGATCATCGAGCGGCTCGACGCAGTCGTGTCGATCGATACATCGATCGCTCACCTCGCCGGCGCACTGAAAAAGCCGCTATGGCTGATGCTGCCGTTCGCCGCGGATTGGCGCTGGTTCGTCGGCGAGACGCGCAGTCCGTGGTATCCGGGCGCAACGCTGCTGCGCCAGCCACAACCCGGCGCGTGGGGCGATGTGGTGGAGGCAGTGGCTCACGAATTGCGCCGCGGCTAACTGAGCCGAACTCACCGAAATCGGTCGCAGACGCAACGCTCAAGAAAAAACCCCGCGCTCGTGTGAAGCGCGGGGTTTTTGTTTGTCCGGATGAACGGCGACGCTTAAGCCGCTCGATACTGATTGCGCGATTCCGGCGTGCGATACAGCACCAGCGTCGCGATCAACCCGCAAATCGCCGCCACGCCCAGGAACAGTCCAGGCGCTGCCTTGTTGCCAGTGGTGTGAATCAGCAACGTGGAAATGGCCGGCGTGAAGCCGCCAATCGTCGTAGCCAGACTGTAGGCCAGCGAGAAGCCGGCGGTCCGCACTTCGACCGGCATCACTTCGGTCAGCGCCACCACCATCGCCCCGTTGTAGCTGCCGTACAGGAACGACAACCACAGCTCGACCGCCAGAAGGCGAGCGAACGACGGCTCAGCGACCAGCCATTGCAGGGCCGGGTATGCGGTGATGATCGTCAGGATAGTGAAGGCAATCAGCACCGGACGGCGGCCGATGCGGTCCGACAACGCGCCCGCGAGCGGCAGCCAGATCAGGTTCGACAAACCGATACAGACGGTGACGACGAGCGTATCGATCGACGACAGCTTCAGCACTTCCTTGCCGAAGGTCGGCGTGTAGGCCGTGATCATGTAGAACGACACGGTGGTCATGATGACCATGCCCATACCGCCCAGCACGATGCCCCAGTTGGCGGCCATCGTCTTCATGATCTCGCCCATGCTCGGACGATGCTTGCGCGCCTTGAATTCCTCGGTTTCCTGCAACGAACGGCGGATCAGGAACAGGAACGGCACGATCAGGCAACCGATCAGGAACGGCACGCGCCAGCCCCAGGCGGTCATCTGGTCTGCCGGCAACCACTTGTTCAGGAACACGCCGATCAGTGCGGCGAACACCACGGCAACCTGCTGGCTGCCGGACTGCCACGCGCAATAGAAGCCCTTGTTGCCCTTGGTGGCGATCTCCGACAGATAGACCGACACGCCGCCCAGTTCGACCCCGGCGGAGAAGCCTTGCAGCAGCCGGCCGCCCAGCACTAGCACGGGTGCGAGCACGCCGATGGTCGCGTAGCCTGGTATCGACGCGACCGTGAGGGTGCCGAGCGCCATCAGGCCGAGAGTAAGGATCAGGCCTTTGCGCCGGCCGTGATGGTCGATGTAAGCACCCAGCACGATTGCGCCAAGCGGCCGCATCAGGAAGCCCGCACCGAATACCGACAGCGACAGCATCAGCGAGGCGAATTCGTTACCGCTCGGGAAATAGGTCTTGGCAATCGCGGACGCGTAATAGCCGTAGACCATGAAGTCGTACATCTCAAGAAAGTTGCCGCTAACCACGCGGAAAACTGTCTTGAACTTGGATTCTTCGGATGAGGAAGCGGCGTGTGACGCAGTAGACATGACATTCTCTGATAAACCTGTCGCCACGCAGACGGGCGGCGCTCAGGCAGTTGAAACGATCCACTGCGTTCGGCAAGCGGATGCCGCGGGCAACTCAATTATTAGAACGCGCCGGGGGCGCTGCATTTTCATACTGAACACATTTGCACGGTATCAGGGTAAACGTTGTGAAATACCCGGAACCCGCAGCACGTAATGTTACCGTTCCTGGCGCTGTCGCGTATTCCATACAGTTTCATTACAGACAACATCTGCTCACCCTTGCGGTAGACTTTTCGCAGACAGGCCATTCCCGTTGACCACCATCCCGATGCAAACCTCCCACGCACTTTCACTGCGGCCTGCGACCCTCGCGGATGCGGCGCTGATCGCTTCGATCCATAGCGCCAGTTGGCAGGCCACCTATCGCGGCCTGCTGCCGGACGCGTTCCTCGACGGCGAGGTGACGCAGGAGCGCGCCGCCTATTGGGAAGCGCGCTTGCGCGCACCAGGCGGCGAGCGCCGCATCGTTCTGATCGCCGAACTCGCGGGCGAGCCGATCGGTTTCGTCTGCGTCGAACGACAGCCGGAGTCCGCGTGGGGTGTCCTGCTCGACAACCTGCATGCACTGCCTGCGCACCAGGGCATCGGCGCAGGCAAGCTGTTGATGCGTGCTGCCGAAGACTGGGCGCGCGCGCAAGGCGAGACGCAGTTGTATCTCTACGTGCTCGAAGGCAACACACCGGCGATCGGCTTTTATGAAAGGCAAGGCTGGCAGTTCGTCGGCGCCGAACCGGATCACATGGGCGGCGTGGATATTACTGCGTTGCGCTACGTGTACCGGCTGGATCGATGAGACTGGCGTGCCCGGTTTGATCATCGTCCAGAACTCGTCCGACTCAGGACGGACCGGCGCGTCTTTTTCGGAACAATCCGATCGTTAGTTCAGCCACTTCCTGGCATCATCTTCCGCATCCCGATGGCTTCACAGTAACCGCTCATGCGGCGGCGTGCTCGACCTGAGTACGGCGTTTCCATATGGCGTTGTGTACAGCGTTTTCATACGCATCGCTCCGAAGCCAGAGCCCCCTGAGCCGCCAGCCGCGGCCCTTTTACGAGGCGCTGCGAAGAAACCGATGTCGACCACTATCCCCCTCACCCTCATCGAAGGCTCCATGGCGCTGCCGAGCCTGTCGCCCCTGGGCCGCCTGCTGCCCCCGCCATCGGCCGCGACTGGGCGCTGCTGCCGCCAGGACACAGTTTGCGTGCGGAACTCAAGGCGCTCTATGCGGCCGTCTTACGTACCTTTTGTCTGGATGCGGACACCATCCGCGCGCTCTGCCAGTGGGAATCGTGGCGCTTGCCGCCGGCTGCGTCCTCAGGCTTCACCTCGCCTGCCAGTTCAACAACCGTGTTCGACACACCGGCCGACGAATCTTTGCGAACGTCCGCCGAAGCCGTACCTTTCTCGCCGGTTCCGGCCTCGCCGCGCGGCGGGTCGTTGCATTGGCGTGCGCTAGCGGGCGGCGCCTGCGCACTCGGCGGCGCCGCGATGCTTGCCTGGATTGGGTTCGGTCATCTGGCGCAGCGTCACACGATTAGCGATGTCAAACCGGCGGGCAAGGTCCCGATCCGCCAGGAGGCGCAGTCGGCGAATCGTCACTCGCCTGATGCTGCTGTTACACCCTACGCAGTTGCTGATACTCGTCCAGCGGTGATTGCGCCGAGCGCCGCGACGGAAATCGTCACGCCCGTCACGGCAACACCGGCGCGCGCTATAGCCGGTCAAAACCTATCGCGTCGCCGGGATAAGCTACGCGAAAGCGCCCCGAACCAGTATGAAAGAAGCGGCCGCAGTTCGCAGACCACCATCGCGATGCAGTCGCTAGCGCAGGTGTCACGCATCTCGCCGACGAACTACGAAGTGCCGCAGATTCCACTGTCGGCGAATCCACGACGAACTTCACCGAAACCCTCGTCGGCGGGAGCCTACTCGCTACTCGCGCCTTCGCAACTCGGCACCGACGAATACGCATCAATGACCCTGTCAGCTCGCACATACCTGCGCGATATTGCGCCGCCATCGCGCCCTGCTTCGACGATCAATCCGCCTGAAACCGGTGGGACAGAATGGATCAATCACGTATCGCAACGTCGCGTGACCGAGGTTCCCGATGAATTCGCGAAGTAAGCGCGTCGTGATTGCAAAAACGGGCCGCAAATAAACAAAACCCCACGCTCCGAAAAGCGTGGGGTTGATCAGCAGACCAAGCCCGGCCATGAATGGCCTGGTTTTTTTACGCTCGTCCGCCTACTTCTGCGTTGGCAATCCGAACTCGGTCTGCCGCTGCAACTGCATCACTTCACCCTGCACCTGACGCAATTGCGCCTGCGCCTTTTCCTTTTCCGCGTGCAGCGCAACCGCCTCGCCTTGCGTCTGCCGCTGATAGTCGTTGACCTTGGCCTGCTGCGTACGCGCGACGTCGAGGTCGGCCTGCAAGCGCTTAGCGCGATCTTCCGACAATGCGATGATGTCTTCGATATACGCTTTCTGCGCCTGCAACTGCGTGCGGCGAATCTCGACGTCCGCGAGTTGCGCCGTCTGCTGAACGAAACCTGCATAGACCGCTTCGGCACGGCCTATGTCCTCCGACTTGATCACGCGCCAGAAATGCTTGTCTTGAAAAAGCGCGACGTAGTACGTCATTTCTTGCGGATAGAAAAACAGACTCGCGCCGTAACTACCGTTATATGTGGTGCGCAGTTCGCTCAGCCTGGCGTCGTGAATCATCTGCATCAGTTCGGCGACGTTGCCTTGCGCGTCACCGGCAGTAGCCGGCGGCGTGGTTGATGCCGCACTACGCAGTGCGGCGGCGACCGGTTGCGGCGTGAGCGTATTGATGGCCGGCCGCGTGCCGACCAGAGGCGCGGTCTCGCCGCTTTGCGCCGCCAGTACGAAACCACCATGCTGCAACAGCGCACACGAGGCCGCGAGCAACATGGCGCGCCGTACAATTAAGGGGTACTTCATACGTGCATGCTCCATGCGAATCCAAAACAGCCTTGGATTATCGCGCGGATTAGTCGTTAAGCGAAGCACTCAAGCGTCGCGCTGACGGACTTTAAATCGAGATAAATCGATAGCGAATGATTCGGCCGGATGGACGTAGCCGTCGCGAAATAAAAGATTTCAGATAAGACGAAAACGCAACAATTTGACTCGCGCATGACTCATGCGGACGTTTCCCAATCTGCATGGCGTTCGCGCGAATCCAACATCAAGCAGAGCTGCAATATGGAGATAGGCAGCAGCTTGATAAGCCACCGACGATGACCGGCGCATCACCCGCATAACCCGTTAAGGCCCTGATAGCGGAGCGAAGACGAACGGAAAGCCGCAGTGGGAAAACAACCTCACGGGGCGCCGCCGCCAAACATGGCGGCGGCCCGTGACAATCGGGCTTGAAAGACCAGACTCGAAACTCGAAAGCGCGGCTTAAAGGTGTGGCCTTAAAACCGCGTTTCGCGCGCCACTCGCAGGAAGGTGTCGAGCAACGGCGTGCAATCGAGCAGCTCCGGACCGCCCGCGCGATGAAACTCCGGGTGCCACTGCACACCCATCACAAACGGCGCACGCCGATAGCGCACTGCCTCGATGATGCCGTCCGACGCCGACACCGCCTCGATATTCAGATCGCGGCCGATGGTTTTGACCGCCTGATGGTGAATCGAGTTGACGATTGCCTCGCGCCGGCCCGGAAACATATTGGCCAGCGTCGAGCCGTCCGGGAAGTGAATGCCGTGCCGATGCTGATCGTAGTGCTCGTTGACGTGCGTGCCGGCGGTCGGCACTTCGGTGGCGATATCCTGGTACAAGGTGCCGCCGAACGCCACGTTGATCAACTGGCAACCGCGGCACACGCCGAGCACCGGCTTGCCCGACTCGATGAACTCATGCAGCAGTTCAAGTTCGTACATGTCGCGCACGCGGTCGCCCGGCCACTCGGGGCTCGTCGCCTGTTCCGCGTACGATTGCGGCGAGACGTCCGCGCCGCCTTGCAGCAGCAGACCGTCGAGATGCTTCGCGTAGTCGCGCAAACGGATATTGCTCGGGTGCAGCATGCCCTGATGGCCAACCGTCGGAATCATGAACACCAGCACGTCGCGCGACATCACCCAGTGCGCAATCGATTCCTCGAGGTATTGCAGCGTCTTGCCCCGCAGCCCCTTCGCACCCGGCTCCGGGTGAAAGATGCGCGCCGACACGCCGATGCGCAGCGTGCGCTGCGTGATCCGTTGGCCGGCGCGATCGAACAACTGACGCGCGCGCGCCGCGATGATGCGGCCGAACACGGTCCACGCCGAATCGCTTTGCCTAAGATAGCGCGGCGGCGACGGCGGCAACGCATTCGGCGGCGGCGGGTTCGTTGCGGTGAAGTCAGGCGCGGCGCCGAAACCCGGCGGCGGCGAGCCGGCCCGGCGGGCGGCAGCGGCCGCTTCTTGCGCTTTTTCCTCGTTTCCGGTGAGGGCAGCTTCGTCGGCCGGAGCGCTCAATTCGCCGGTGAGCGGTTCGCTGCTCTCGAGCGTGCCAGGAGGTGTGGCTGGACTCTTGTAGGCCTGTCCCGCCTTGCGTGCCGCCCGCTCGTGAACCTCGGCCTCCTGCTGTGCGGTCGACGCAGCCGCTGAACTGCGTGCTTCAGCCGCGTCGCGTTGCCGCGCCGTCTGCGCATCGGTGGGGGTGACAGTGGATGCGCTGTCAGCGTCGTCGGTCGACGATCTCGCCGCGGCCTCCCCGGCAGCCGGCAATGCAGCCGACGGCGCGACCACGTCCTTGATCGGGGACTGGATGGAATCTTCGTGGGAAAGCGGTAACGAGGCCGCCGGCTCAGGCGGCAAAACGTCGGGTTTCGACGCGCCGGGAGTTGCGCCGGACGACGTGGAAGGCCTTAAGGGCGTTGAGGACGCTGGCGTCGCCGAAGGCGACGATGGGCTGCCGGGCTTACCGGTGTTTTCAGGTTTGTTTTCGCTCATGACAGTCAGACAGGCCCCTTCCACGCGAACGAATGAATATGCCCTGATTATCCGCTAGCGCGGCAAGCCCGGCAAACCCACACACAATTGCTCACATTGTTGCGGTTCGTAACGCAGGTCGTCCAACTCAGGGATCCGGCTGTTCTTCGAAAGTCTCGCGTAAAGCGATCTGCATCGCCGCATGGATTTTCACGCACCAGCGCCACACCAGCGCCAGCAGCAGCGCAGCGCACACCAGCACGACGGTCAGGAGGCCCGTCGGCGGCAATATGCTGCTGGAGAGCGCCGCGACCAGCAGAAACACGCCGACCATCGAGACCACCGGCACCAGATCGGAGATCGCGTAACGAATCGCACTGGTGAAGCGCCCCGCTGTCGCCGGCTGCACGCTCACCTCGGCGAGCAACAACGCAAGCGACTTGGTCTTGCGATAGACCGCGACGAGGAACGGCATCGACAGCACCAGCGCGATGCTCCACAGCACGACGCGCTGCATCGGCTCGGAAGCCATCCAGTGTGCGAGCCAGGTGCTGGTATAAGGCGCGCTATACGACACGATCAGGAAGATCGCCGCGACCAGCGCGAGATTGACGGCGATCTGCAAAATGATCCGCCGCGTCATGCTGAACAGCGTCGGCTCGCCGGTTCCCGTGCTCAAACTACGCAGCCACTGCCCGTACATGCCGAACACGTTGGCGAGCGTGCGTGGCATCGCCTGCCCGAGACGCTGCGTCAGCGGATCGGCGGCACGAATCAGGTAAGGCGTGAAAAGCGTGGTCAAAGCGGAGACGGCCACCGCGATCGGATACAGAAACGCGCTCGTCACCTTCAAGGTCAAACCGAGCGACGCAATGATGAACGAGAACTCGCCGATCTGCGAAACGGTCATGCCGACCCGCATCGCCGTGCGCCCATCCTTGCCCGCGAGAAAAGTGCCGAGCCCGCACGACACGATCTTGCCGACGATCACCGCCACCGTAATCACCGCAATCGGCCAGGCATAGTCGACCAGCACGGCCGGGTTCAGCATCAGGCCGATCGTCACGAAGAAGATCGCGGAAAAGGCGTCGCGCAGTGGCGCGATCAGGTGCTCGATCCGATGCAGATGGCGCGACTCGGCCATGATCGCGCCGATCAGGAAAGCGCCAAGCGCAATGCTGTAATCGAGCTTCACCACCAGCAGACAGAAGCCGAAGCAGAAGCCGAGCACCGACACCAGCAGCATTTCGTCGCTCTTGGCGCGCGCCACGTAGTTCAGCGCGCGCGGCACGACCAGAATGCCCACCACTAACGACACCGTCATGAAGAGCAGCAACTTGCCGAGCGTCACGACGGCGACACCCGCGCTCAACTGCCCTGTCTGCGCAATGCCGGAGAGCAGCACCAGCATCGCGATGGCGAGAATATCCTCGACGATCAGAATCCCGAACACCAGTTGCGCGAAGCCCTCGCGCTTCAGGCCCAGCTCGGAGAGCGCCTTGACGATGATGGTCGTCGACGAGATCGCGAGAATCGCGCCGAGGAACAGCGAGTCCATCGAACTCCAGCCGAACGCGCTGCCGATCTCATAGCCGATCCAAAGCATCAGCACGATTTCGGAGAGCGCCGCGACGATCGCCGTCGCGCCGACCTTGAACAGCTTGCGCAGGCTGAATTCGAGTCCGAGCGAAAACATCAGGAACACCACGCCGAGTTCACCGAGCGTCTGGATGGTCTGCTCGTCGTGAATCAGTTGGAACGGCGGCGTGTACGGCCCGATGATCACGCCCGCGGCGATGTAGCCCAGCACCACCGGCTGCTTCAGGCGATGGAACAGCACGGTGACGACGCCGGCAAGCGCCATCACGACCGCCAGATCCTGAATGAAGCCGATGCCATGATGCATTGATGCGTCCCTTACAAAAAGTAATGTCTCAAAAACGCAGTGTAACGCACCCGCACGACGCGCCGAATCGCGCAAACGTCGAAAGGGCGTGGGATTGGCCGGATCAGGGGCCTAGCAACCGGACCGTAGGCCCGAAACTTTTTTGACACGCTGGACGCCAGTGAAATATCACAATAATATTTGCCGCATATTTTCTTGGGAGTCGGGTGATGCAGGTGTCCTTCAATGTCGTAAATCGTTCCGGCGACAGTCGCGCCGATATCGTCGAAGTGAATCGACTGACGATCGCCGGTTGGGCCGGGCGCGATCAGGCGGCGATCGAGCATCACATCGCCGAACTGGCGGAACTCGGCGTGAAGCGGCCGTCGACCACACCCTGCTTCTACCGCCTCGGCGCCGAGCTGCTGACGCAGGCCGAACAGATCGACGTGGTTGGTGTGAAGTCGAGCGGTGAAGCCGAGTGCGTGCTGGTGCGCTCGAAGGCGGGGCTCTTCGTCACCGTCGGCTCCGACCATACTGACCGCGAAGTCGAGGCCTACGGCGTCACCGTCTCCAAACAGGTCTGCCCGAAACCGCTCGCACGCGACGCATGGCGTTTCGACGATGTCGCCGGGCACTGGGATCAGCTCGAATTGCGTGCTTTCGCCGTGACAAAGAACGGCGAGCGGCGCGTCTACCAGCAAGGCACCGTCGCGTCGCTGCTGCCGGCCGCCGATCTGCTGGAACGCGCGCCCGTAGCGGATGGCGCCGCGATGTTCTGCGGCACGCTGGCGGTACAAGGCGGCATCGTCGGGATGGCCGACGGCGACGCGCTCGAACTCGAACTGCACGACCCCATCCTGAACCGCACGCTGCGCCACGCTTACCGCGTGCACGCGCTACCTATCGTCGAATGAGGCACCCATGAATCCCCCTTCGCTATCCGCCAACGCCGACGCGTCTTCCGACGCGTGGCTCGAAGCCGCCGCCCTGCGCAAGATCACCTGGCGCATCATGCCGTTCCTGTTTCTCGTCTACGTGCTGTCGTATCTGGACCGCGTCAACATCGGGTACGCGAAGCTGCAGTTCACCGGCGACCTCGGGCTTTCGAACGCGGCTTACGGACTCGGCGCGGGGATCTTCTTCTTCGGCTATTTCGTGTTCGAGGTACCGAGCAATCTGCTGCTGAAGAAGTTCGGCGCGCGCGCCACCATCGCCCGCATCACGATGCTGTGGGGGCTGCTGTCGTGTCTGATGATGTTCGTACGCTCGGAAACGATGTTCTACGTGCTGCGCTTTTTCCTCGGCGTCGCCGAGGCCGGACTGGTGCCGGGCGTGGTGCTGTATCTGACCTTCTGGTTTCCGTCCGACCGGCGCGCGCGGATGGTCGCCGTGTTCATGGCGGCGATTCCGGTGGCAGGGATCATCGGCGCGCCGTTGTCGGGCTTTCTGATGTCGGCGCTGCATGAAGCGCACGGCTTGCGCGGCTGGCAGTGGATGTTCCTGATCGAAGGTATTCCGTCGATCCTCGCCGGCTTCTGGGCGCTCGCCGTGTTGCGCAACACGCCCGCCGAAGCCGCGTGGCTTACCGACGACGAAAAGCGCGTGATCCTCACCCGCCTCTCGCGTGAAAACACGGCCGCTGCGGCAGCCGGCGCCGAGCAGAGTCTGGCCGTTGCGTTGCGCTCGGGCCGCTTCTGGCTGCTGACGCTGATCTACTTCTGCCTCGTCACCGGCAATGCGGGCTTCTCGTTCTGGCTGCCACAGATCGTCAAAGACCTCGGCGTCACGAATCTCGTTACGAACGGCTTCGTCACCGCGATTCCTTATCTCGCGGCGGGCATCGGCATGATTCTGATCGGCCGCTCGTCGGATATCACAGGCGAACGGCGCTGGCATTACGCCGTATGCTGCTTCATCGGCGCGGCGGGCCTGCTCGGCAGCGCCTCGGTGACCAATTCGATTCCGCTCGCCGTCACTGGTTTGTCGATCGCCTACATCGGCATTCTGGCGGGCTTCGGGATTTTCTGGTCGATGTCCACCACGTTCCTGCAAGGCTCCGCAGCCGTGGCCGGCATCGCCGTGATCAACTCGATTGCGAACCTTGCCGGCTATGTGAGCCCGTATGTGCTCGGCATCGTCAAAGATGCGACGCATAGCGTGACCTTCGGGCTGGTGCTGATCGCGGGGGCGTTGATCGTCGGCGGGTTGGTTACGTTGATGATGCCGCGCGTCAAGGTGCAGCACGCAGCGGCGGTGACGCCGAGGAGCGCCTGACACGTTGTGATTGCCGTGATTGCCGTGATTGCTGTGACGTGTGAGAACCACGCGTCATGCGCAAACGGCGCCGGGTGAGCAACCGCCCACCCGGCGCCGTCCGCGCAAAACCTTGTTCTACAATGCGGACGACAACGCCCGCACCTTCTTCACATGACGCTTTTGCAGACTGCCCGCCGCTCCAGTACCCCCCGCGAGACCGCCACGGCCAGCCTCGCCGAACAGGCCTATGCCTTCGTCAAGCGCGAGATCATCACGATGCGCCTGCGGCCAAGCGAGGTACTCAACGAAGCGGAATTGATGGTGCTGACCGGCATCGGCAGAACGCCCGTGCATCAGGCGCTGCACCGGCTGGTGCACGAGGGCATGCTGACCATCATGCCGAGAAAGGGCATCATGGTCCGCCCGGTTTCGCTCGACGATGTGCTGGCGATCATCGACGTGCGGCTCGTCAACGAAAGCTACTGCGTCGAGCTGGCCGCGCGCCATGCGCAGCAACACGATTTCGACGCGATGCAGGCCTTGTTGGACCGCTCGTCGGTGTGCGTCGCGGCGCACGATATCGAAGGCATGATGGATATCGACCGCGAGTTTCATCTGGCGATTTCGGCGGCGTCGCGCAACCCGGTGCTGGCCGACATCCTGCGTGGGCTGCACGAACGCTCACTGCGCTTCTGGTTCATTTCGCTGTCCGAGCCGCATCATCTCGAAGACGTCCACGAAGAACATCTGGAACTGTTTCGCCTGCTGCGCGAACGCGATGCCGAAGGCGCCCGCCAATCGGTGCAAAAGCATATCGAAGCGTTCCGCGCGACGCTTTTCAACCGCATCTGATCGACCGCTTCCCACCGACCGAATCTCTCGACCGCTTCCCATCCACCTCAACCGGCTTCACCCGGTTCAACCGGATTCTCCCGACATCATGGCCACCGAATTCACGCCCTTCCCGCCGCTCGCCCAGCTTGCCGCCGACCTCGCCGCCGGCCGCACCACCAGCCGCGCGCTCGTTGAAACCGCGCTCGAACGGATCGCCGATCCGGCCGGCCAGGGTGCGGTCGCTTTCATGCACGTGGACGCCGACAGCGCCCGCGCCGCGGCCGATGCGCACGACCGCCTGCGCGCCGCCGGCACCGTCCTCTCGCCGCTCGCCGGGATTCCGGTGTCGGTCAAAGATCTGTTCGATATCGAAGGCCAGCCGACCCGCGCCGGTTCCGTGGTGCTGGCCGACGCGCCCGCCGCCAAAGCGGACGCGGTCGCGGTCGCGCGTCTGAAACGGGCGGGCGCGGTGATCGTCGGGCGCACCAATATGAGCGAGTTCGCGTTTTCCGGACTCGGCCTGAACCCGCACTACGGCCATCCGCTGTCGCCGTATCAACGCGGTGTGAAGGGTGACGAGCGGATTTCGGGCGGTTCGTCGTCGGGTGCGGCGGCGTCGGTCGCGGACGGCATGGCGGCCATTGCGCTCAGCACCGATACCGGCGGCTCGATCCGCATCCCGGCGGCGCTATGCGGCCTGACCGGCTTCAAGCCGACCGCCGATCGCATTCCGAAGCAAGGCGGCGTGCCGCTCTCTCCGACGCTCGACTCGTTCGGGCCGATCGGCGTCTCGGTAGCGTGCTGTGCGCTGGTCGACCGTATGCTGGCGGGGCTCGAGCCGCGCATTCCGGCGGCCCGGCCGCTCGAAGGCGTGCGCCTTGGCGTATTGACCAATTTCGTGACCGACGGCGTCGAACCGGCGGTCGCCGCCGCGATCGACACGGCGCTCAAACATCTGGAAGCGGCCGGCGCGATCGTCACGGAAGTGCGCTTTGCACCGCTCGACCGTCTGCCCGAGATCAACCGCTTCGGCTTTTCGCCGATCGAAGCGTATGCATGGCACCGTCCGCTGCTGGAAAAGCACCGCGATCAATATGATCCGCGCGTGCTGGTACGCATCCTGAAAGGCCAGCCGGCCAGCGCCGTCGACTATCTGGACCTGCTCGCCGAGCGCCAGGCCATGCTCGACGAAGCCGCACGCACGCTGTGGCAGCGTTTCGACGCGGTGGTCGCACCGACCGTGCCGGTGGTGCCGCCGCGCGTGGCCGATCTGATCGACGACGATGAAGCATTTGGCCGCACCAACGCGCTGATCCTGCGCAACCCCAGCGTGTTCAACTTCCTCGACGCCTGCGCGCTGTCGCTGCCTTGCCATCTGCGCGGCGACGCGCCCGTCGGCCTGATGCTGGCAGGCGCACCGCACGTCGACGACGCCTTGCTGGCCATCGGCCGCGGCGCCCAGGCGGTGCTCAACGCGATTCGCTGATTGGGGCGCTGAACGGGATACGGCGCAGACACTGAGCGGGGATTGCGACTTAAAAGCGCGATAAGCGCCAGGGCGGGGGTTCGCGCTAGAATCGCGGGCACCCGCCCTTTTCGTTTCCAGACAGCCACACGACCCATGAATAACGACAATGCGATGCTGCGCCGCGAGCGCTCCCTGCTGGTTCTGCTTGGCCTGATCTGCGTCGGCCTCGTCGCCGGCGCGTTGTATCTGCAATACGGCTTGCACGAAGACCCGTGTCCGCTGTGCATCATCCAGCGGTATTTCTTCCTGCTGATCGCGATTTTTGCGTTCCTCGGCGCGCGCTTTAACAGTTGGCGTGGCGTGCGGCTGCTGGAAGTGCTGGCGGCCCTGTCGGCCCTGGGCGGCATCGTGACCGCCGCCCGGCACGTCTATGTGCAGGCCAATCCGGGCTTCAGTTGCGGCTTTGACGCGCTGCAGCCGGTGGTCGACAGCTTGCCTCCCGCGCAGTGGCTGCCGGGCGTCTTCAAAGTGGCAGGGCTCTGCGAAACAGCCTATCCGCCGATTCTGGGCCTGTCGCTGCCCACCTGGTCGCTGGTGGCGTTCGTCGTGGCTTTCGTGCCGCTGGCGCTGAGCCTGGTTAAGAATCGCCGCCGGATCGCCTGATCGGCGCTTCCGGTCGATCTGATTGAATCGGCGCCGGCCTTTGATCCGTCTTCTCTGACGGGTTGAAGGCCGGCGTTTTCACGTCCGCTCCGCCCCCTTTTCTCGCCGCGCCCCGTCCCTCAAGGCTTTGCGCCACTCATCCCGCCTCACGCAACTTCCCGCCCTGGCGCGAATCGTACTTATCTCATGACCGCTTCCGAATAAGCTTCATGCGAGTTGGGAAATCTTTTCGGGACGAGGTAGTGCTATCTTCGGAACTGGATGGCGATCTACGTGCGCGAGGCCGGCTTTGGCGCGACCCCATGCGTAACGCGCGCCCGGTCCGCACTGTCTTTCGGATTCGCCATGACAACGCAAACCATCCGCTTTTATCACCAGGGGTCCGTCCGTGAGGTCGCGGGCGTCCCGGCGTCGCGCACCGTGCTTCAGCACCTGCGCGAGGACTTGCATTGCACGGGCACCAAGGAAGGCTGCGCGGAGGGCGACTGCGGCGCCTGCACGGTGGTGATCGGCGAACTGGATGCACAAGGCGGGCTCGCGCTGAAAGCGGTCAACGCCTGTATTCAGTTCCTGCCGACGCTGGACGGCAAAGCCCTCTTCACCGTCGAAGACCTGCGCGCCGCCGACGGCGCCCTGCACCCCGTCCAGCAGGCCATGGTCGATTGCCACGGCTCGCAGTGCGGTTTCTGCACCCCCGGCTTCGTGATGTCGATGTGGGCGCTGTATGAAAACCAGCCGGCCGCCGCCGGCCTGCCCACCCGCGATGAGATCAACGCCGCGCTGTCCGGCAATTTGTGCCGCTGCACTGGCTACCGGCCGATTGTCGATGCGTCGCAGAAAATGTTCGACTATCCGCAATACCCACGCGTGACGCTGGACCGCAAGGCGGTCGCCGACAAGCTGCGTGAGATCCAACGCCGCGACACCTTCGAGTACAGCGCGCCCGATACGCGTGGCGCCACGTTCGGCTCGCCCACTTTCCATGCACCGATCTCGCTCGACGCGTTCGCCAAACTGCGCGCCGAGCATCCGCAAGCGCGTCTGCTGGCTGGCAGCACCGATGTCGGCCTCTGGGTCACCAAGCAGTTCCGCGATCTCGGCGACATCCTGTACATCGGCAACGTCGCCGAATTGAAGACGATCGAGCGCGATGCGCAGACGCTGACAATCGGCGCCGCCGTGACGCTCGAAGACGCCTACGCGGCGCTCGCCGTCGACTACCCGGAACTGGCCGAGATGTGGACGCGCTTCGCGTCGCTGCCGATCCGCAATGCCGGCACACTCGGCGGCAACGTCGCGAACGGCTCGCCAATCGGCGATTCGATGCCTGCGCTGCTCGCGCTCGACGCCGAAGTCGTGCTGCGCCAAGGCGCCAAAACCCGCACGCTGAAGCTCGACGCGTTCTACCTCGGCTATCAGAAAACCGCGCTCGCGGCCGGCGAATTCGTCGCAGCGCTGCGCGTGCCGCGTCCGGCGCGTGATCTGCGCTTCCGCACCTACAAGGTGTCAAAGCGTTACGATCAGGACATCTCCGCGGTGTGCGCCGCATTCGCGCTGCACATCGTCGAAAACGGCGCGATCAGGGAAGCCCGTATTGCATTCGGCGGCATGGCTGCGACGCCTAAACGCGCCGCGCAAACCGAGGCCGCGCTGAATGGCGCAACATGGAACGAAAGCACCGCGCGGCAAGCGATGAACGCACTCGTCGCCGATTACCAGCCGCTCACCGACATGCGCGCCTCGAGCGCCTATCGACTGAAGGTGGCGCGCAATCTGTTGTGGCGCTTTCACCTCGAAACGCGCGATGACGCGCCGCTCGCCCTCTTCGACGTGAATGCGTTCGCGTACGAAGCCGGCGCGCCCGACGCGGCCGTTGCGAAGGAGTCGTCGTGATGAACCGGACTGATGCTTTCGTCGAACATGCTGCCAGGCACGCCGCCGTTCAGGAGAGCGAGACGGCGATCGGCATCTCCTTGCCACATGAATCGGCTGCGCTGCATGTGAGCGGCGAAGCCACCTACACCGACGACGTCCCCGAATTGCAAGGCACGCTGCACGCAGCGCTCGGGCTGTCGCGGCACGCGCACGCGCGGATCGTGTCGCTCGATCTGGACGCTGTCAGAAAAGCGCCTGGTGTGATCGCGGTGCTGACCGCCGAAGATATCCCCGGCGAGAACAACTGCGGCCCGGTGCTGCATGACGATCCGATTCTCGCTGTAGACGAAGTGCTGTATCTCGGTCAACCGGTGTTCGCGGTGATCGCCGAAAGTCATGATCTCGCGCGGCGCGCGGCAGCGCTGGCGAAAAGCGATGACGTCGTGCGATATGAACCGCTCGAGGTCGTCCTCACTCCCGCCGAAGCGAAAGCCAATAAGCAGTTCGTCCTGCCGCCGCTGCATCTGAGGCGCGGCGAACCCGATGCGAAAATCGCTGCCGCACCGCATAAGATCCGCGGCACGTTCGAAGTCGGCGGCCAGGAACAGTTCTATCTCGAAGGCCAGATCGCGTACGCGGTGCCGAAGGAAATGGACGGCATGCTCGTCTACAGTTCGACGCAGCATCCGAGCGAAATGCAGCAGGTCGTCGCGCATATGCTCGGCTGGCCGGCGCACAACGTCGTGTGCGAATGCCGGCGAATGGGTGGCGGCTTCGGCGGCAAGGAATCGCAATCGGCGGTGTTTGCGTGTGTGGCATCGTTGGCGGCGAAGCTGCTGCGCCGGCCGGTCAAACTACGTGCCGACCGTGACGACGATTTCATGATCACCGGCAAGCGCCACGACGCGGTCTACGAATACGAAGCAGGCTTTGACGATAGCGGCCGCATCCTCGGCGCACGCGTCGAAATTGCCTTGCGAGCCGGCTATTCCGCTGACTTGTCCGGTGCGGTCGCAACCCGTGCCGTCTGTCACTTCGACAACGCGTACTACCTGTCCGACGTCGACATCGTCGCGCTGTGCTGCAAGACCAATACGCAATCGAACACCGCATTCCGCGGCTTCGGCGGCCCGCAAGGCGCGCTGGTGATGGAAGTGATGCTCGACAGCATCGCGCGTCAATTGCACTGCGATCCGCTCGATGTGCGGCTCGCCAACTACTACGGCATCGGTGAACGCGACACGACGCCGTACGGACAGCCCGTCGAAGACAACATCATCGCGCCGCTAACGGATGAGTTGCTTGCGACCAGCGACTACCGCGCGCGCCGCGAAACAATCGCCGCGTTCAATGCAAAAAGTCCGGTGCTCAAACGCGGCCTCGCGTTCTCGCCGGTGAAGTTCGGCATCTCGTTCAACGTGCCGTTTCTGAATCAGGCCGGCGCGCTGGTGCACGTGTACAAAGACGGTTCGGTACTCGTCAATCACGGCGGCACCGAAATGGGCCAGGGACTGAATACGAAGGTCGCGCAAGTCGTCGCGAACCAGCTCGGCCTGCCGCTTTCGCGCGTGCGCGTGACGGCGACCGATACGTCGAAGATCGCCAACACCTCGGCGACCGCCGCCTCCACTGGCAGCGACCTGAACGGCAAAGCCGCCGAAGCCGCTGCGCGGACCATTCGCGACAGGCTCGCCAAACTCGCGGCGAAGCAACTCGGCGGCACCGCCGATGCAGTCGAATTCGCCAGCGGTGAAGTGTCGGTGAACGGCGGTGCGATGCCATTCGAGCAACTGGTCGCCGCCGCATATCTGGCCCGTGTGCAGTTGTGGTCGGATGGGTTCTACACGACACCGAAAGTGCACTGGGATGCGAAAACGCTGACCGGTCACCCGTTTTATTACTTTGCCTACGGTGCGGCCGTGTCGGAAGTAGTGATCGACACGCTGACCGGCGAATGGAAACTGGTGCGCGCGGACGTGTTGCACGACGCCGGCCAATCGATCAATCCGGCGATCGATCTCGGCCAGGTGGAAGGCGGCTTCATTCAGGGCATGGGCTGGCTCACCACCGAAGAATTGTGGTGGAACCGCGATGGCCGCCTGATGACGCATGCGCCGTCGACGTACAAGATTCCCGCCGTCAGCGACACACCCGCGGCGTTCAATGTGCGGCTTTATCAGAATCAGAACGTCGAGCCGACCGTGTTCCATTCGAAGGCAGTAGGCGAGCCGCCGCTGCTGTTGCCGTTCTCGGTGTTCCTCGCGATTCGCGACGCGGTTGCGGCCGCGGTGCCGGGTGCGGAAAACGCACCGCAGCTTCGCGCGCCCGCGACACCCGAAGCGATTCTCGACGCGCTGGACGCGTTGCAATCGCCTGAGACGACGACGGAGCCCGCGACAGGACAACCGGCGGAACAACCAACGGAAGCGGTAGTCGCAGCCTCAACCGCCACCACACCGGTCTAGCAACTTGATGAACCGTTGAACGACGTTAAGCAACTTAAAGCCTGGGCCCGACGCGACACGAACGCGTCCCGCCACACTCAACCGGCCGCACGGACACCCCGCGCGGCCATGTATGGAGAACCGCCGGATGCAAGCCTGGCTACCTGACCTGCAACATCTGCTCGCGCACGGCGACGCCGCCGTGCTGGTGACGGTCGCACGCGTCGAAGGGTCGGCGCCCCGCGAAGCCGGAACCAAGATGATCGTCACACGCGATTCGGCCAAGCACACGATCGGCGGCGGGCACCTCGAATGGAAAGCCATCGAGACCGCGCGCCAGGTGCTGCGCGACGGCATGCGCTCGCCGCATATGCGCCGCCTCGAACGTTTCGCGCTTGGCCCCAGTCTCGGCCAGTGCTGCGGCGGCGCCGTGATTCTCGCCTTTGAACGCCTCGACATCGGCGACCTCGGCTGGATCACCTCGCTTGCGAAACGCGTGGCCGCGGGCCTTTCGACAGTGCGTAGCGTATCATTCGGCCCCGCGCCGGATGCGGTGATGCTGTCCGACCCCGAACCGGGTGTCGATGCCTCCGACTGCCTGCTGTGGGACGGCGCCGGTTTCGACGACAGCGGCGCGCTGCTCACCGAAACCATCGCACCAGGCGACTTCCAGGTCGTGCTGTTCGGCGCCGGTCACGTGGGCGCGGCGCTGGTTCGCGTGCTGGCCACGTTGCCTTGCACGGTACGCTGGGTCGACGAACGCGACGCGCAGTTTCCCCCCGTGGAGACGCTGCATGCGCCCAACGTGAAGATCGATCCGAACGATGCGCCCGACGAAGCCATCGACCAGGCCGCGCCGCACACGTACTTCATCGTGATGACGCACAACCATGCGCGCGATCTCGAGTTGGCCGAGCGCATTCTGCGGCGCGGCGATTTCGCGTTCTTCGGCATGATCGGCTCGCACAGCAAGCGCAAGCAGTTCGAACATCGGCTGGCCGCGCGCGGCATCGATCCTTCGCAGATTGCGCGGATGAAGTGCCCGCTCGGCGTCGACGGTATCGTCGACAAGTCGCCGGAGATCATTGCGATTTCCGCGGCGGCTCAAGTGTTGCAGGCAGTGGAGGCGAATGCGGGCGCACACGCGGCGCAGACGGTCTGATTTGCCGCACAATCGACCTGCCGCCTCACAGCGATTGCGTTCTGTCCTGCATCCCGCATCCGGCGCGAACCGACTCCAAACTAAATGCTGACCGACCATGAATACAACAACCGCTACTCCCACGGCACTCATTGAGAAAACCGCTCGCGCACCGAAGGCCGAGTTGCACATTCATATTGAAGGCTCGCTCGAACCCGAGCTGATCTTCGCGCTTGCCGAACGCAACGGCGTGAAGCTCGCGTACGAGTCGATCGAAGCGCTGCGCGCCGCGTATGCGTTCACTGATCTGCAATCGTTCCTCGACATCTATTACGCCGGTGCGAGCGTGCTGCTGCACGAGCAGGACTTCTACGACATGACAATGGCGTATGTCGAACGCTGTCTCGCCGACAACGTGATCCACAGCGAAATCTTCTTCGATCCGCAGACGCATACGGAGCGTGGCGTGCCGATCGCAACCGTCGTCGCAGGCATTGATCGCGCGTTGGCCGATGCGGAAAAGCGCGGTATGACGAGCAAGCTGATTCTGTGTTTCCTGCGTCACCTATCGGAAGAAGACGCGCTCGCCACGTTCGAAGAAGCGCTGCCGCTGTTCGAGCAATACAAACATCGGCTGATCGGCGTGGGTCTCGATTCGTCCGAACGCGGCCACCCGCCTTCGAAGTTCGAACGCGTCTTCGCCAAGGCACGCGCGTTCGGTCTGAAACTGGTCGCACATGCGGGCGAAGAAGGCCCGCCGTCGTATATCTACGAAGCGCTCGATCTGCTGAAAGTGGACCGCGTCGACCACGGCGTGCGCAGCATCGAAGACCCGGCGCTCGTCACGCGTCTCGCCGATTCGCGCGTCGCGCTGACCGTGTGCCCACTGTCGAACCTGAAACTCTGCGTGTTCGACGACATGACCAAGCACACGCTGAAGGACCTGCTCGATCGCGGCGTCGCCGTCACGGTGAATTCCGACGATCCGGCTTATTTCGGCGGTTACGTGAACGCCAACTATTTCGCCACCATCGACGCGTTGAAGCTCAACGATGCCGAGGTCTACACGATCATCCGCAACAGCTTCGAAGCGTCGTTCGTCACGCCCGAGCAACGCAGCGAACTGATCGCGAAGCTCGACGCGCACTGGCACCCAGGCGGCCCGCACTGACGGGCCAATGAATGGCAGCCGGCGGCGGCACGGGTTCGTTTCGGACCCGGAATCAAGCCGCCGTCTGCGCTGTTTAGCTCCTCACAAATACGGAGACGGTTTTTCCATGACTCAACCGACACAATCAGCGTTCCGCGCACAACTGCTGACCTTCAACGGCGACCCTGCGCAATCGCCCAACGCGGCGGTCTTCAACGAGGACGGTTTGCTGATCGTCGAAGACGGCCATGTCGTCGCAGCGGGCGCGCATGCAGCGCTCGCGTCGCAACTCGCGCCGGGCACCCAGGTGCAGGAAATGCGCGACAAGCTGATCGTGCCGGGTTTCATCGATACGCACATTCACTATCCGCAGACCGACATGATCGCGTCGCCGGCGCCGGGTCTCCTGCCGTGGCTCGACACGTACACGTTCCCGACCGAGCGCCGTTTCACCGATCCGGCGTATGCCCGCGACACGGCGAGCTTCTTCGTCGAAGAACTGCTGGCTTGCGGCACGACTACCGCGCTCGTGTATTGCACGGTCCACAAGGAATCGGCCGACGCCCTCTTCACCGAGAGCGAAGCACGCAATCTGCGCATGGTGGCCGGCAAGGTGCTGATGGACCGCAACTGCCCCGAGTTTCTGCGCGACACCGCGCAATCGGGTTATGACGACAGCGCCGAGTTGATCGGCCGCTGGCACAACCGTGGCCGCCAGATGTACGCGCTCACGCCGCGTTTCGCGCCGACCTCGACCGAAGCGCAACTCGAAGCGTGCGGCGTGCTGGCGGGCAAGCATCCGGACATCTTCATCCAGAGCCACGTCGCGGAGAATACCGACGAAGTGAAATGGGTCGCCGATCTGTTCCCGGGCCACCGCAGCTATCTGGACATCTACGATCACTACGGCCTGCTGCGCCGCCGCGCGGTGTACGGCCATTGCATCTACCTCGACGAGGAAGACCGCAAGCGCATGGCGCAAACCGGCACGGTCGCCTCACACTGCCCGACCTCGAACCTGTTCCTCGGTAGCGGCCTGTTCGACTTCGACAAGGCCGACGAAGCCGGCATGCCGATCGCGCTGGCGACCGACGTTGGCGGCGGCACCTCGTTTTCGATGCTGCAAACCATGAACGAAGCGCACAAGGTCGCGCGTCTGACGGGCCATCATCTGACGGCCACGCGGATGTTCTATCTCGCCACCGCAGGGGCGGCCGAAGCACTCGATCTGGCCGACAAGGTCGGCACGCTGAAGCCGAAGTCGGAAGCCGATTTCGTCGTGCTCGATCCGCAAGCCACGCCGCTGCTCGCACGCCGTACCGCACGTACCGAATCGCTCGAAGAACTGCTGTTCGCGTTCGCGCTGCTCGGCGACGACCGCGCGATCTACGAAACGTATGCCGCGGGCAAGCGCGTGCATCGTCGCGACGACGTGCGTCAGCATGCGCCGCGCGTGGCGAAGATCGCGGCCTGATTGGATGGCCTGCTTGACTCTCTAGCGGACTCAGTCGATTGAGAAAAACGGCGCTTCTTTACAGAAGCGCCGTTTTCTTTTGCCCGTGCGGAGCATGGAAATGTTCCGATGCTTACAGCCTTGATCAACGATGCGTGCACACCTCATGCAACGCATTCAAGCGCCGCACCGGATCGGCGACATACGGATTCGTTTCGTCCCACGCGTAACCCGCCAGCACTGAACTGATCATGCGGCGAATCGAAGGCGTCTGCTCCGGATAGAAGATGATGTCCTGCAATTCGCCCGTGTACCACCGCTCCACGAACGCACGGAACGTATCGATGCCTTTGCGCAGCGGCACATCGTAAACCGCCGACCAGTCGACCTGCTCGCCATCCAGTTGCCGGTTCAACGTCTGCACCGCGAGATGCGCGGAACGCAGCGCAATCGTCACGCCGGATGAGAACACCGGATCGAGAAATTCGCCCGCATTGCCGAGCAGCGCATAGCCCGGTCCATGTAAACGCTCGACGTTCGCCGCGTAGCCACCGATATGACGCACCGGCATCAGGAACGGTGCATTGCCGATCAACGGCCCGAGCGTCGGCTCCTGCTGGATCAACGCCCGCAGTTTCGCGTCGCGCTCAGCCTCCGGCACATCGAGGAAACTGGCCTCGGCAACGCATCCCACCGACGACCGGCCGCCCGCCAGCGGAATCATCCAGAACCACACGTCGCGGCGCTCCGGGTGCGTCGCCACGCAGATCTTGTTGCGATCGGTCGCGCCAGCCGGAATGCCATCGCGTACGTGCGTGAAGATCGCGGCACGTGTCGGCATGCGCGTAGGCGCTTCGAGGTTCAGCAAGCGCGGCAGCACGCGGCCGAAACCGCTCGCGTCGAACACGAAGTACGCCTCCACTTCATACGCGTTATCCGCTTCGTCGATCACGTCGAGCACCGGCTTGCTGCCATTTTCACCGGTTTGCATCGCGCGCACCGTATGGCCGAAGCGCACGTCGGCACCCTGCTCCGCCGCGCAGCGAATCAGAATATCGTCGAACACCGCGCGCTCGACCTGGTACGTGGTGCCCCACCCCGGCGAATGCTTGTCGCGGAAGTCGAACGCCGACGACTGGTCGCGGTAAACGAAATGCGCGCCGTTCTTGTACTGGAAACCGGCTTCGACCACCGCCTGCAGCATGCCCGCCTCTTCCAGGTAGGCCATGCTTTGCGGCAGCAGACTCTCACCGATCGAGAAGCGCGGAAAATGCTGGCGCTCCAGCACCAGCACCGAACGGCCCGCCCGGCGCAGGAGCGCCGCCGCGACTGCGCCTGCCGGACCCGCACCGATGATCGCTACGTCGACCGTTATGCGCTTTGACGAATGTGTACTCAAGGTTGCCTCAATCGTTTGCTTGCACGGAACAGCGTTACGCTGCGCCCTTACTTTTCGTTACAATTACGCTTCACAGCAAGAACAATATTTCGTCGGGGAGCCCAGCGTGTCGCCATCCGAAACATCCAGTGTGCCTTTCGTGCCGGAAACGGCCTTCGGGATCTGGTTCCTGCGCACTTACACGTGGGAACATCACGTCCTGCGGGTCGCGATCAACGACCTCAAACGCCTGATCGACGCGCCCTTGCCAGCCGCGCCGGTTATCGTCGACGTCGGCTGCGGGCAAGGCATTTCGTTCCACCTGCTTGCCGAAGCGTTCAAGCCGCGCCGCCTTGTCGGCGTCGATTTTCACGAACCGTCGCTGGCGCTTGCCGCCAATGCAGCCCGCGCGTGCCGCGACAAGCTCGCCGATATCGAAGTGCTGCACGGCGACTGCGCGAAATTACCGCTGCCCGATGCCAGCGCCGACATCGTGTTCTGCCATCAAACTTTCCACCATCTCGTCGAGCAGGACCGCGCGCTCGCCGAATTCCGCCGCGTGCTCAAACCAGGCGGCATCCTGCTGTTCGCCGAATCCACCGACGCGTACATCAAATCGTGGGTGATCCGGCTGCTGTTCCGCCATCCCATGCACGTGCAGAAAAGCGCCGACGGCTATCTCGACATGATCCGCCGCGGCGGTTTCCGCTTCGAGCAGCGCAACGTCTCGCTGCCGTATCTCTGGTGGAGCCGCGCGAAAGACTTCGGCCTCCTCGAACGCCTCGGCCTGTACCGCCCGCAACCTGGCAAGCGTCGTGAAACGCTGGTCAATGTCGCGGCGGTCAAGGTGGATTGAATAGTGAGTTCTAAATTCGATTCGACCTAGTTCGCTTCCAGCACGACCAGTTGGCCGCTCACCGCGATGGCGGCCGCGCTCGGGCTCACGCCGCAGGTGAAGTCGGTCGACGAGTTGCTCTCGGTGCTATGAAAGCGCGTCGACACGTCGATCACGGCGTTGGCGTTGCGTTCGTGGGCTGCAGCGCGCAGCTTCTGCACGGCTTGGGCAAGCGCTTCGTGGCATGCGTCATCGGGATTCGCCACCTTGCGCGCGATCCGCACGGAATAGGACACATCGCCCAACTGGCTCTTCACCGCCGGGTGGCTCTGCTGGCCAAAATAGATCTGCACACCACCGCGCGACTGGCCGCCGGCCGCCGCGAGCGGCACCGACTTCACGTCCGTGGCGCACCCCGTTTGCGTCAGCACCACCACTGCCAGTGCACCCAGTACAAAACGTTTTTTCATTTTTATTGCCCTCGTTTTTTTAGATGACGGCCGGTTCAGCCGCCCTGCCACACGTCAAACATCAGGCTTGCGCAACTGCCGCCGAACCCGAATGAAATCGACATCGCGGTGCCGATGCGCGCGTCACGCGTCGTGCGCACGAGCGGCATGCCGTCGACGCCCGGCTCCGGCGTCTCGATGCCTGCCGTCCCCGCGATGAAACCGTCGCGCATCATCAGCAACGTGTAGATCGCCTCGTGCGCGCCGCATGCGCCGAGCGGATGCCCGGTCATGCCTTTGGTCGACGAAAACGCGGGGACTTCAGCGCCAAATACGTCAATCAAAGCGTGCAATTCCTCGACGTCGCCAAGCGGTGTCGACGGAGCGTGTGTGTTGATGTAGTCCGGACACTTGCCCGCTTCGCCCAACGCACCGCGCATTGCCCGCGCGATGCCGGCCGCACACGGCGTGACCATGCCGGCCGCGTCCGTGCAGTCGCCGAAGCCGGTCAGCTCGGCGTAAATGCGAGCCCCGCGCGCCAACGCGTGATCGAGCGATTCGAGCACCAGCACGCCGCCGCCCGATGCGATCACGAACCCGTCGCGCGCCGTGTCGTAGGGACGCGAAGCGCGCTGCGGCGTGTCGTTGAAGCTGCGCGACAGCGCGCCCATCGCGTCGAACATCAGCGTCATGTTGTCGTGCAAGGACTCGCTGCCGCCGGCCAGCACGATTTGCTGACGGCCGGTCTGGATCAACTGCATCGCCTGGCCGATGGCGAGCGCCGACGTCGTGCACGCCGACGACGGCGAATAGCTCACGCCCTCGAGTCCGAACACCTGTGCGACGTTGGCCGACGCCGTGCTGCTCATCGCATGCGGAACCGTATACGGCGGCACTTTGTCGACGCCGCGGGTATTCGCAATCGACATGGACACGTCGTAACTCGACATCGTGCCGACGCCCGAACCAATCACCGTCCCGGCGTGCGGCGAACGCAACGCGGCGAGGTCGAGCCCGGCATCGTCGATCGCTTTCTTCGCCGCGTGGCACGCAAAGCGCGCGGTGTCGCCCATGAAGCGTTCGAGCTTGCGCTCGAACGGCGGCTCCTGCGCGACCGATGCGACGCCCGCCACCTGCGAACCAAAACCGCGCTCACGCCACGCGTCGATCCCCTCGATGCGCGAGCGGCCCGCGCGCAGCGCGGCGGACACGTCGTCGAGCGTATTGCCGAGGCACGACACGATCCCCATGCCGGTGACGACCACGCGTTGCAGTGGCACGCTCATCGAACGCGCCTGAAAATCAGCGACGTGTTGATGCCGCCGAATGCAAAGTTGTTGCTCATCACATATTCGGCGTCGATCTCACGGCCTGTGCCGACGATGTAATCGAGCGATGCGCAGGCCGGATCGACGTTCTCCAGATTCAAGGTCGGCGCATACCAGTTGCGCTTCATCATTTCGATAGTCCACCACGCTTCCAGCGCGCCGCACGCGCCGAGCGTGTGGCCGACATAGCTCTTGAGCGAACTGATCGGCATGCGCGCGCCGAAGGTCTGCGCGGTCGCATGGCTTTCGGCGATGTCGCCGCGGTCCGTCGAGGTGCCGTGCGCGTTCACGTAGGCAATTGCTTCGGGCGGCAGTTGCGCATCTTTCAAAGCGAGCTGCATGGCCAGCGCCATGGTTTCGGCGGTCGGCTGGGTCATATGCGCGCCGTCCGAATTGCAGCCGAAGCCGACGATCTCCGCGTGAATCCGCGCGCCGCGCGCCACCGCGTGTTCGTATTCTTCGAGCACCAGCGTCGCCGCGCCTTCGCCGACCACGAGGCCGTCGCGCGCGGCGTCGAACGGACGCGGCGTGAGATGCGGCTCGTCGTTGCGCGTGCTGGTCGCGTACAAGGTGTCGAACACGGCGACCGCCGGGCCCGACATTTCTTCCGCGCCGCCCGCCAGCATCAGCGTCTGCTTGCCGCTCTGGATCGCTTCATACGCGTAGCCGATCGCCTGACTGCCCGAAGCGCACGCGCACGAGGTCGGGATGATCCGCCCTTTCAGATCCCAGAACAGGCTGACGTTGACCGCCGTGGTGTGCGGCATCATCTGCACGTAGCTGTTCGACGTGACGTCGCTCATCGAGCCGGTTTCGAGCATCGTGCCGAACGCGCGAATCGGCTGCACCGAGCCCGACGACGAACCGTAGGCGACGCCCATGCGGCCGTCCTTGATGCTGGTGTCGTCGGCGAGGCCCGCGTCGGCGAGCGCCAGCTCGCTCGCGCGCACCGAGTACATCGACACCGGCCCCATCGAGCGGGTTTTCTTGCGCGGATAATGCGCAGGCACCGTGAAGCCCGGCAACGGACACGCGAGCCGCGTGTGCAGCGACTCGAAGTAATCCCACTCAGGCATCCGGCGCACCGCGTTCACGCCGCTCTTCAGGCGTGCTTCGATTGCGTTCCAGTCGTCACCGAACGCCGTGACGCCCCCCATGCCCGTAATGACGACGCGTTTCATTACACCATCCCGCCATTGACGCCGATCACCTGACGCGTGACATACGAGGCCGCATCGGACATCAGGAAGCTGACCACGGACGCCACTTCGGCAGGCTGGCCGACGCGGTTCATCGGCACCGTCTTCAATGCCTGCTCGAGCGGCATGTCGTCGAGCATGCCAGTATCGATCAAACCCGGCGCGACGCAATTGACGGTGATGTTGCGCGTCGCCAGTTCGACGGCGAGCGCCTTGGATGCGCCGATCAGGCCGGCCTTCGCCGCGCTGTAGTTGACCTGGCCGCGATTGCCCATCACGCCGGAGACCGACGCGATCGTGACGATGCGCCCGCCCTTTTTCGCCCGCACCATCGGCATGGTCAGCGGATGGACGACGTTGTAGAACGAGTCGAGACCGGTTTCGATCACGATGTCCCAGTCTTCTTCGGTGAGCGCAGGGAATGCGGCGTCGCGCGTCACGCCCGCGCTGCATACGATGCCGTAGTACGCGCCGTGCGCCACGACATCCACTTCAAGCACTTCGCGGCACGCGGCGCGATCGCGCACATCGAATTGCAGCACGCGCGCCGAACCGCCTTGCGCGGCAATGCCCGTTGCCACGGCTTCGGCTTCGGTGCGGCCCGTGCGGCAATGCACCGACACCGCGAAGCCGTCGGCGGCCAACTGATACGCAATCGCACGGCCGATGCCGCGGCTTGCGCCGGTAACGAGAACACGCCGGCTCATGAACTGAAACTCCCTTCGATGAATGACTGAAAATCACGCGGCTGAAAGATCTTGATGACCGCCTCGGCGCAACACACGTCGCCATGATGGATCGTGCATTCGTAGGCGCCGTGGCCTTCTTCGCTGCGCAGCAATTCTGTTGCATGGATCAGCAACTGGGCATCGCCGGCAAACGACGGTTGCAAAGCGCGATAGCTGCGCGAGCCGAGCAGCACACCGGGGCGCGCCTGGCCACCGCCGCGCATGGCCAGCAGCGCAACGTGCGCCGCGATGGCCTGCGCCATCAACTCGATGCCGATCCATGCGGGCATCGCCCCGTCGGCGTCGGCATACCACGCGTCGGCATGAACAGTGGCACGCGCGCTCAGTGCGTCTTCGCTGAACGTGCTCACGGCATCGATCAGCAGCATGGTGCCGCGATGCGGGATGATCGTTTCGATCGGTTGCAGGATGAGATCCTGAATGGAGGGCGTCTGGGTCATCGCGCGCGTCACCGTCCAAGGATCAGGCTGACATTGCTGCCGCCGAATGCAAACGAATTGCTCATCACGTACTGCGCTCCCGCGCGTTGCGGCAGAAAGCGTTCGGTTTCGACCAGGTCGAGCACCGGTAACGTGGGATCGGCAGCGCCGTCCCACAGATGACGCGGCAGCGGCACGGGTTGCGACTCATTCGCGCGTGCCAGCGTCAACCACGCGAAGGCGAGTTCGGTCGCGCCCGCCGCGCCGAGTTGGTGACCCGTCAGCGGCTTGGTGCCGCTCGTCGCCACGCCGTTGGGGAAGACACGCGCCATCAGCTTCGCTTCCATGTCGTCGTTCTTGCGTGTGGCGGTAGCATGCAGATTCACATAGCCGATTGCCGACGATGCGATGCCCGCGTCGGCCAACGCCGCTTGCAGCGCGAGTTCGCCGCCCACGCCTTGGGGGTCCGGCGAGGAAATATGATGCGCATCGCTCGATTCGCCGACACCCGCTAGTCGCACTGCCGCTTCTTCGCGGCTCATCAGGAACACGGCTGCGCCTTCGCCGACGTTGATCCCGCAGCGATTGCGGCTCATCGGATTGCTGCGCACACCGCTGGTCGATTCGAGCGAAGCGAAACCCTGCACCGTCAACTCGCACAGCGAATCGACACCCCCCACCACCACCGCGTCGCACAGCCGCAATTGCAGCAGACGGCGCGCCGACGCAAAGGCCTTCGCGCTCGAAGTGCAAGCGGTCGAGATCGTGAATGCCGGGCCCTGCACGCCGAGCGCGGCGGCGGCGAACGGCGCGGCGGTGCCGATCTCCATCTGCCGGTAATTGAAATTGGCGGGCAGGTCGCCCGCTTGCGCGTGATAGACGAACGCGGCTTCGGCCGCTTCGATACCCGACGTGCTGGTGCCGAGCACCACGCCGATCCGATGCGCGCCGTAACGCTCGCGCGCCGCGTCGACCGCGGGCGCGATCTGTGTCAGCGCGGCCAGCAGCAAGCGGTTATTGCGGCAGTCGTACCGTGCGAGCCCGGCGGGCGGCGCAATATCGAGCGGCGTAAGTACGCTGCCGACAAACGCTTCGCCAATGCCCGTATGCGCGTGCGCCATACCGGGTGCGTGACCGGCGGCAAGCGCTGGGACGATTGCATCGAGGTCGCCGCCGAGCGCATTGATCATGCCGAGCGCGTGCAAATAAACTGATGGCGCCTTCATGCGGCCCTCCTTGATTCCGATGGCATGCCGATCGGCGCGAGCAGCACCGATACGAGGATGCCGAGCGCGAGCGTGGCGCCGAAACTCTCCAGCGCGGGCATCGCGCTCATGCCGAGCATGCCGAACGACAACAGCGTGGTGGCCGATGACAGCAGCACGCCGGTCCACACCGCGCCGAGATCCGCGTCCGCGCGCAAACAGCCTTCGCGCAGAAACACCGCATAGTTTGCGCCAACGCCGAGCACCAGCATCAGCGCGAGCCAGTTGAACAGATTGAGCGGCACGTGAACGTAGCCGAACACCGCGAGCGTGACGACGACCGCGAGCAGCACCGGCAGCGTCACGGCAATGCCGCCGCGCGCGCGGTAGCGCAGCATCAGCAGGACGAGCACGAGCGCGAGCGCACCGCCGAGCCACCACCCGCTGTCCACGCGATACGCGCCGAACAGCTTCGAGACGCTCGCCGCCTTGTCGACGAATACGACGCCGGGCAGCGCCTGCGCGGTGGCGATCAGCGCGGGTTCGTTCTGCGGCGTCACGCCTTGTGGAATCACGACCGCCGCATACGCTTTGGTGGCCGAATCGACTTCACCCAGCCACAGATGCCTGTAGGGCTGCGACCACGGTGCGGCGAGCCACGTGTCGAGCGTAAGCAGCGGCTGCGGTTTCGCATACGCAGCGAGCCAGGCATCGGCGACTTCGTCTTTAAAGCCCGCCTGCAGCAGCGTCGCACGCAATGCCGCGGGATCGTTGAATACGTGCTGCGCAAGCAATGCACGATCTTCGTTTTGCTGCTTCGCGGACGGCACAAACTGCGCCACCGACTGATAGCTGCCGACCTTGTTCGCCGTGCCGCTCAACCCGTCAAGCTTCGCGCCCAGCGCTTCGGCGCGCTGCAAGACGATTTCCGGCGTCTCGCCACGCACGACAAAAAACTGCGCGCTGTTATCGACACCCACCGCCGCGCGCACCTGGTCTTCCTGCGCGACCAGCGAAGGATCACGCTGGATCAGCAGATGGATATCGTCGTCGCTCGTCAGACGCAACCAGCCGGGAATCGCCAAGATCAGCAACAGCGCCGCGACGAACCATGCGCGCTTGCCGCCGATCGTGCGATGCCAGACCGTCAGCACACGCGCCGCACCAGCGAACAGGCGCCGCGGGCCGCGCTTCGGCGGGCGCGTGAGCAGCGCGGGCAACAACCACAGCACGGAGGCATACGCCGTCACAATGCCTGCCATCGCGAAGCATGCAATCTGCTTGAGCGCGGGGAACGGCACCCACGTGAGGATCGCGTAGCCGAGCAGACTGGTGGCAAGCGCAACCGTCAAAGCCGGACGTACCGCACGCGCACCACGGCGCGAATCCCAATCGCGCTCCGCGCCGAGATAGACCACGAAATACTGAATCGAATAATCGACCGCTTCGCCGATCAGGCTCGCGCCGAACACCAGCGTCAACAGATGCAATTGACCGAACACCAGCATCGTGACCGCGAGCGCACATACGATGCCGAGCGCCGTCGAAACGAAACCGAGCAGCAACAGACGCGGCGAGCGGAACACCCACATCATCAGCAACGCAATCCCGCACAGCGACGCGACGCCGATCAGATGCACCTCGTGTTCCGATGCGCTACGTGCCGACTCCGCGTAGAACACCGCCCCGGTTCTCGCCACCGACACTTCGGGGAACGCCTGCTTCAAGGTGCTTTCGCCTTGCGCGAGCGCGGCGAGCACGGCGTGCTGCGTTTTCGATTCGTAGGCGGAGCCCGGCAGCGTAGCTACGATCAGCACGCTGGTCGCGCTGCCGCGATGCGACACCAGCATGTTGTCTTCGAGTTCGAGATTCGACGTGGCGAGCGGCAAACCGCCGAGCCAGTGTTCGAGCCAACCGAATGGGTCGTCGGCGAGTGGCGTGGTCAGGCCGCCGCGCAACGGGCTGTAAATGCGCTGCGCGAGTGCGTCGTGCAGCGCAGGGCTTGCCGCATTGCTCTGCGCGAGTGCCGCGCCGTCAACGGGCGCCAGCAAACCGAACCGATACGGCATATACAACGCGGCGATCTGCGACAGATCGAACGGCGGCAACTCCGCCGTCACCGAGCCGAACGCCCCGCTCTTCTGCAACGATGCGCCGAGTTGTTTCGCTGCCGCTTTGGCGTGCGCGTCATCGTTGCTGGTGACCAGAAAAACCGTGCGGTCGCCCAGCGCGCTCGCCAGCGTATCGACCGCCTTCTCGGCGACCGGATCCGCTTCCGTGGCAGGCAGCAACGCCAGCAGATTGGTCTGCAGCGGCGAAGGTCCCGCGAAACGCCAGCCGCAATACAGCACCGCGGCGAGCGCGAGCAGCAGCCACGCGGCGCGCATGCCCCACGCCTGTTTCGCGGACCGCTGTTGCAGCACCAGCATTACGGCGCTCCGAGCAGGCTGCGCTCAGCCGGCGTTGGTTCGGTCACCGCCGCGCTTTTAGCAAAGTCGAGTTTTGTGATGTCGCCGTTCGCGAGCGTGATGCGCAGGCTTTGAAGATAGTCGCCGCCGTTCATCTGCAAACCTTTGATCGACTGCGCGATCTGCGGCTGGTTCGGCGTGAGTTGCATGCGCCACTGCGCGGCGCTGCCTTCGGCCTGCACGTCGAATTGCGAATACAGAGCCGACAGATCGCCGCCGAGCATCGCGCGCATCATCTTCGAAACCTGCGCGACGCCGCGTGTGCCCTGGGCATTGTGAGCCGTCACGCGCTGGCCGTTGGTGTCGACTTCGGCGACGCCCGCATCGGTGATCACGTAGGTGGCTTTGTACGGCGTGTCGATCTGCCAGATCACGCCACGATCGCGGAAGAACAGCAGTGAACCCGTGCTGACGAGCGGCTGCTTCATCGCCGCGAGCGTTTGCGTTTGCGTGAATTGCGCGCGGACGCCCTTGGCCTGCGCGAGATGGGAGGCGATCTGCGAAACGAGAGCGGGGTTGCCGGCGGACTGTGCAGTTTCAGCCGCAGACGCCACAGTCGGCCATGCTGCCAGACTCGATACGCTCAATACGCTTAGCGTGCCTAGCGCGAGAAACCCGCCCGCTGCCACACCGCGCAAGTTCATCGTCCCCATACACGCTCCAGCTTTTCGAATACGACGGGCGGTGACACGAACTGCAATTCCTGCGTCGCGGCATCGACTGCGACCTGGATCGTGTAGCCCTTCGTCAATCGCGTACCGGATGCGCAATCGACAATTTCATAGCCTATTTTCAGGCGGTTTTCGTGTTCGAGCAGTTGCGTGCGCACTTCGAGCGCCTGGCCGTAGGTGGTCGGGCGCACATACTTCAGATGCGCCTCGACGATCGGCCATAGGTAACCCGAGGCCTGCATCTCGCGGTAGTCGTAGTCGAAGGTGCGCAAGAGCGCCGCGCGGCCGATCTCGAAGTACTTCAGATAGTGGCCATGCCAGCACACGTTCATCGCGTCGACGTCGTGAAACGGCACTTCGACCATCGCGCTGGCTGTCAGCACTTTAGGGGAGCCAGTCATGCGCTCGGGCCTCCGCGATAGTCGTTCAACAGATCGCATGCGGCGATACGTGCAGTCAGCGCGCGCAGGTCGCTTTCCAGCGCGCGGTCCTCGTCGACGAACGGCGACTGCGCCGTCACGCTATCGATGAATACTTGTAGCGGCGCGGGAACCGGCGTGGTGCTGTCGATCTTCAACCGCAGGCGCGCGGCTTGCACCGTCGCCAGCGTATGCGCGGCGGCGACCTGTTCGGTCAACTCCAGCACACGCAAACAGTCGCGCGCGGCGATCGTGCCCATGCTGACCTTGTCCTGATTGTGCGCTTCGGTCGAACGCGAGAACACGCTCGCGGGCATCGTGTTCTTCAACGCTTCGGCCGTCCATGCGGACGACGAAATCTGCACCGCCTTGAAACCGTGATTGATCGCGGCGCGCGCGGGCGCCGCACCCGACAGGTTGCGCGGCAAGCCGTTGTTGAAATTCACGTCGACCAGCAATGCAAGCTGCCGGTCCATCAGATCGGCGAGATTGGCGACCGCGACTTTCAGCGAGTCCATCGCGAACGCGATATGGCCGCCGTAGAAGTTGCCGCCGTGCAGCACGCGCTCGTTGTCGGGATCGATCAGCGGGTTGTCGTTCGCGCTGTTCAGTTCGTTCTCGACATCGCGGCGCACCCACGACAAGGCATCGCGCGCAACGCCGATCACATGCGGCGCGCAGCGAATCGAATAGCGGTCCTGCAGACGATGCCCCGGCGTATCGTCGCGCCCGCTCAGATCGTCGCGAATCCACGTCGCGGCTTCAGCCTGGCCTGCATGCGGCTTCACTTCGAACAGCATCGCGTCGAAGTGCGCGGCACGGCCGTCGAGTGCAACGGTAGAAAGCGCGGTGAGCCGTGCGGTGAGACGCGTCAGATGATCGGCACGCGCGAACGCGAGACAGGCGAGGCCCGTCATTACCGCAGTGCCGTTCATCAGCGCGAGGCCTTCTTTCGGCGCGAGCGTCAGCGGCTCGTGACCCAGTTCGGTCCAGACCTCGCGCACGTTGCGCAGACTGTCTTCGAACATCACATCGCGTTCACCCGCGAGCGCGGCGGCCACATACGAGAGCGGCGTCAAGTCGCCGCTTGCACCGACCGAACCTTCCGACGGAATGCGCGGCAACACGCGATGATTGATCAGATCGGCAAGGCGTTCGAGCAACACCGGGCGCACGCCGGAGAACCCGTAGGCCAGCGAATTGAGTCGCGCGGCGATCACTGCGAGCGTTTGCGCGTCGTCGAGATACTGGCCCATTCCGCAGCCGTGGTAGCGCGTCAACTGCAACGGCAAGGCTTCGACGAGTTCCATCGGCACGTCGACCACGCACGCGTCGCCATAGCCGGTGTTGACGCCGTACACGGTCGCGCCCGATGCCAGATGCCGGCGCAGAAAATCCGCGCCGCGCTGGATGCGCGCACGCCACGCCGGATCGGCGCTCAACGCAACTGGTGCGCGATGGTGGGCGATCGCAACGACTTCTTCGATCGTCAGCTTGCGGCCGCCGATCGTTACCGCCGCCGCCGCGTTTGCGTTCGCGCGGGCATTCTCACTTGCGCTAGCGCTCTGCGCCTCGATCAGATCATGTTCGGCCATGTGTGCCTCGCTTGGGGCTGGCCCAGAAATCGAAGAAATTGAACCATTGATAGGGTGCCTTGCGGCAATAGTGTTCGAGGCGCGCCGCGTAACGCTGCGCCCACGCGGCAAGATGCTGCGCGCGTTCGCGGCGCGGCAACTCGATGCGCTCGGCGAACGGTTCGAAATACAGACGATAGCCGTCGCGCTCTTTCAGACAGAAGAACAGATAGACAGGGCAGCCCAACGCATGGGCGAGCACGTAGGGGCCTTGCGCGAACGGGGCGGTCGAGCCGAGAAATTGCGCTTCCGTCGTGCGGCCCGCTTCGTGTGCCGGCACGCGGTCGCCGACGATCACCAGCAGCTCGCCCGCGTCGACGCGCTCCTGCATCATCATGGCGGTCTCGGGACCGAAGTCGCTGACTTCGAGTAGATGCCGCGCGAACTGGCTATTCGCCGAAGCCAGCACGCTATTGAAGCGCCGCGCGTGTTCGGTGTAGACCACGGCAGTGACTTTCGCGTAGGCGCCCTGCGCGGCGAGCGCGCGGGTCATTTCCAGATTGCCGAGATGCGCGCCGATCACGAGCGCACCTTTGCCGCTTGCGACCAATGCTTCGAATGCCGATGGGTCTTCGAATTTGACGTCGGCGTTGTTGACGCGGCCAGACCATGCCGCGAGCTTATCGAAGCCCGATTGCGCGAACGCCAGCATGTGGCGATAGGCGGACAGCCAACCCGGACGCGGCGTATCGCCGTGCGGTGCGGCTTCGCCAAGACGCGTGAAGTAGTTGCTCGACGCCTCGCGTGCGGCGCGGCCCGTCAGCAGAAAATACGCGACGATCGGATGCAGCCAGAGCGCCGTGAAACGGCGGCCGAACAGCTTGCAACTGAGCGCGAGCAAGGACATGCCCAGATGGCTGCCGCGTTCGGCGATCCGCCACCAGTCCTGGGGGCTTTGTTCGTTTTGTTCAGCGTGCTGGCCGGGTTCGCTCAGGTTGCCCGGCTTGCCCGGTTCGTTCTGCTTAACCGCCTCACTTGCGATCGCCAGACGGCGTGGCATCACTTTGTGCGCGAGCAGCATCGGCAGACGCCACAGCATGCCGAACACGAGGCGCGTGTGGCTGCGGCTGATGCGCACGTTGTCCCACAGCACGTCGAAATGCGAGACGCCATCGATTGCATAGGTGACGCGCGTCGGAATCGAGCGGAACGCGGCGCGCCGCCAGTACAAACGCACGAGAATTTCGATGTCGAAGTCCATGCGCGTCGGCAGTTGCACGCTGTCGATCAGCTCGCAGGCCAGCGCAAGCGGATACAGACGGAAGCCGCACATCGAATCGCGGATCGTCAGCGAGAGCGTTTCGATCCACACCCATACGTGCGTCAGATAACGGCCGTAGAGGCGCGATTTCGGCACGCTCTCGTCGTAGACCGGGCGGCCGAGGATCACCGCGCCCGGTTCGGCGAGCGCCGCTTCGATGAAACGTGGCACATCGGTCGCGTCGTGCTGGCCGTCGGCGTCGATCTGCAGAGCGTGCGTGTACTCCGCAGTGCGCGCGGCGCGCAGTCCCGCCATCACGGCCGCGCCCTTGCCGCCGTTAACTGGCAAACGCAGCAGCGTGAGCTGCCCCGCGTACTGTTGCGCGAGTGAGGCGAGCACCTGCCGGGTCGCCTCGTCGCTGCCGTCGTCGACGACAAAGATCGGCAAGCCGTGCACCGCGAGATGGGCAACGGTCGCGCCGATCGCGTCCTTGTGGTTGTAAATCGGAATAACGATGCAAGGAGCGAAGCGCATCATGCAGGCTCCCGATACACGATCACGCCCGATGCGCATTCACGCCCGCTCAGCCGGTACGCGAACTGCACGCGGCCACGCGCTGCGTCGTGTGCGAGCGTGAGATTCAGCACCGCGCCCGGCGGCACCGGCGCCATGAACTTGAGACGGTCGACCGATGCCAGCGCGCGCACGGCCGGCACGTGTTCGGCCGCCAGATGCATCGCCCAATGCACCTGGACCACGCCCGGCAGAATCGGCAGACCGGGGAAGTGGCCGGCGAAATGCACGAGCGTCGGCGGCACCCGCAGTTCGTAGTGCAGCGTGTCGGCACTGCGGGCTTCGGCGAGCACTTCCACGCCGTCCGCGCGCGGCTCGAAAGCCGCCGCGACCGCAGCCACCGGCAGTTTGCCGCGCGCGTCGAACGGCAACGTGAGGCGGAAACGCCAATGACGCGGCAGCACCACCACATCGAAATAGGCAGCGAGATGCCGGCGCAGGGTTTGCGCGAGCAGCACACGGCCTTCGTCCCGCAATGCCTCGCAGCCGGCTTCCGTCAGCGCCACGACGGCGCCGACGCGCTCGCGCGAGGCGCCTTCAAGCGGCACGATCGCCGCTTGCGCGACATACGGATGCAGCGCGAGACGCGCTTCGAGCTCCGGCAGCGACACGCGCTTGCCGTCCAGCTTGAGCACGCGATCGAGCCGACCTTGCAGGCGGAAGCGGCCATCGGCGTCGAACGCGATCTTGTCGTCCGTGCGATGCCAGCCGGTGTGATCGAGATGCGGCGAGCGGACGTTCAGCGCGCCGTCTTCGTCGCGGCGCACTTCAATGCCGACGACCGGCTGCCAGGCATCAGTCTGGTCCTGACGACGCCACGCGATGCCACCGGTTTCCGTACTGCCGTAGATTTCGAGCGGCGCAGCGCCATAAGCGGCGGCGTATTCCTGCGCGGCTTCCAAGGTGAGCGGGCCGCCCGAAGAAAAGAATGCGCGCGGCGCCGGCGTCAACGCGGCGAAACCAGGCAACGCGGGCCAACGCGACAACTGCGCGGGCGTCGAAACAACCACGGTCGCGCCGCATTGCTCGATCTGAGTTTGCAGATGCAAAGGCTCGATGCTGATCGCGCGGTCGAACGCGCGGCCCGCTGCAAGCGGCCACAGCACGCGAAACAGCAAACCGTAAATGTGATGATGCGGCACGCTCGCGAGCATCGTCGCATCGCCGACCAAAGCGCCCCACTGTTTTTCGAGCGTGTGCACTTCGGCGTTGAATTGCGCGAGGGTCTTGCGGATCGGCTTGGGGGCGCCGCTGCTGCCGGAGGTGTAGAGCGTCAACGGAGCTTGCGGATCGATCGTGTGCGAGGCGCCTGGCGTGTGTGTGGCATCGGCATCGGCGTCAGCGTCAGCGTCTCGCACACCGCGCGGCAGATCGGCGTCGGTCAGCACGGCGTCGTACGCGTCGGCAAGATCGGCGAGATAGCCCGGCGTCGCATTGGCCGGAATCACCGGCTCTTTGCCGCACGCGAACAGCGCAAACAGCGCGCAGGCGAAATCGAACGGATCGTCGATGCATAACGCGTAGCGGCGCGCGTCTTGCGTTTGCATCAGCGTGACCAGAGCCGACACGCGCGCGCGAAACGCTGCGCGGTCGAGCACCGTCGCGCCGTCGCGGCATACCGGCGCATTCACAATGGCGGCCCCATGGCCCGCGGACAACAGATCATGCAGCGCAATCATGCCGCCTCCGAACGCGCGGCTCGCGGCAGCACCACCAGATAACGCCAGATGACCTCGGCCACCAGCAGCACGCCGATCAACCCATACGCAATCGCGCCGTTATAGAGCGACCAGTTTGCGCGGCTCCAATAGAGCGCCGTATAAGCGGAGAACACGCCGTTCAGCGCGAAGAATACGCACCACACCTGGGTCACGCGCCACGTATGGCGCACCGCGCCAGGCGGCAAATTCGGATTGCCCAGCCGCGCGAATTTTTCGATCATCGACGGCCCGCGCACCAGCGTCGCACCGAACGCGATCAACAGGCCCAGATTGACGAGCGACGGATAGAGGCGCAGCAGCAGCTCGCTGTTGGTGAACACGATCGCCGCCGAGGCGCAGCTCAGCAAGCCGACCACGGTCCAGTCGATCGTGGAGAGCCGGCGCAGCGAGGTTGCGACCGGACCACTGCCGGCCCAGCGTTGCAGCCACAGAATCGCAAACAGCATGCAGCCGACATAGCGCGGCGTGTCCCAGCGCCAGGCACACAGAATCAACGCGGGATATGCGAGTTTCAGCAGGACCTGCACCACCGTTTTGGCCCAGTGGCGCTCAGTGCCGGGCGATGCCTCGGCGGGCCGACTCGCCGCCGCTTGCATTCGCGAACGCACGGATGGCATCAGCCTTGTGCCGCCAGCAGGGACTCGACCGCACCGATCACATCGCCGACCGTGCGCACCGACTTGAATTCTTCCGGCTTGATGCGGCGGCCGGTCATTTCCTGCAGTTTGATCGCGAGGTCGACGGCGTCGATACTGTCGAGATCGAGGTCTTCGAAGAGATGTGCGTCGGGCGTCACGCGCTCCGGCTCGATCGCGAAGTTCTCTTTGAAGATGGCGCGGATGCGTTCAAGAATCTCTGCCTCGGACACGATTAATCCCCTTTTATTGTGGTTTCGTTCACAGCATGCGCCGTTTCGCGTTGACTCGCGACCAGCGCGGCCAGCGTGCTGATCGAGCGGAAGTGTTCGCGGGTGCGTTCGTCGTTCGCTGCGATGGTCAGTTGGTATTGTTTGCGCAGCACGATGCCGATCTCGAGCGCGTCGATCGAGTCGAGACCGATGCCGTCGGTATCGAACAACGGGGCGTCGTCGTCGATATCGGCCGGGCTCAGGTCTTCCAGATCGAGGGCTTCGATCAGAAGCTGTTTAATTTCCAGTTTTAAAGAATCCATAATCGAACAGGTGCTGAGTAATGTGGGCTTCGATGGCGCTGGTCACGCTGCGCGCCGCGAGAGACGGTGAAGTGTCGTGGTCGGCGAGTTGCTCGACGCCAAGCGGCTCGAGCACGTTCACGCGGATCCGGAAAGCGCGCGCCGGCACGTCGTACCAGCGCATCTGCTTGGTGAACGCCGGCGGATCGCAGTCCATCAGCACCGGCACGATCGGCGCGCCGACCTTCAACGCCATGTGCGCGAACCCGCGTGAAAACGCGTGCAGCCGGTTCGGCGCGGGGCTGCGCGTGCCCTCGGGAAAAATAATCATCGTGTAGCCCGCTGCTAGCTGCCGCGCGCCGGCTTCGACGAGCTCCGAGGGATCGGCGTTGCTCACATATTCCGCCGAGCGCACGATTCCCCAGAAACACGGGTTGCCCCAGTGCGCGTTTTTCACCACGCAACAGGCACGCGGCGTAAGCGACAACAACACCATCACGTCCAGGTACGTCGGGTGATTGGCGACCACGATCGCCGGGCCGCCGGCGCGCAATGCCTGCCCACCCGATACCTCGAGCTCCATCACACCGATGCGCTGCAACACCGCGACCAGCGCGCGGAAAAACCAGTGAATCACGGTCGTCACCACGCGCTGACGCGACGCCCGGTGCGGCCACAGCCACGCGAGCGGGAACACCAGCACCGAAAACAGCACGCCGCAGATGCCGAACACCACGAAGGCCATGCCTGTCGCACAGAACCGCCAAACGTAATCAAGCCGCGCGTTCATGCCACCTCCAATGCCAGGCCGCGCCGGCGCCTTGCCAGACGGCGGGCCTGCCCGTTTCCAGACAGTGCTGCAGCGCCTGGCTCTGGGTCGCGAAACTTTCTTCCGCGCTTGCCTTCGCAGTTGCCACCGCGGTTGCCACCGCAGTTGCCATATTCCCCGCGTCTGCGTGATTTGCCTCCTGCGCGGCCCGGGCTGCCTCCGGCTCGCCTCCGCCGGACAACGTGCAGACCAGTTGCCCCGTCGCCGCTTCGCCGTTCAGCAGGATCGCGATCGCGCCGCCCTGCACTTCGTCTTCAATCGTGCCGTACGCCGGATCGGCCGGTTCGTCAGCGTACACCAGCAATACCGGTGAGCCGGGCTGCGTTGCGTATTGCGCGTACGCTTCCAGCAACGCGTAACCGAGCGTCTCGGCGCCGGCCGAGATCGCGCTGGCAGCGGAACGGTCACCGCGCGCAATGCCGAAGACACCGGTCATGGCGTTCAGCACCGACAGGCTGAAGGCGGTCGGCGAGACCGGCTCGCCCGCGCTGATGGTACGCAGGATGTCCGTGGTGCGCCGCAATTCGCCATGGCGTGAAGCGAACACGACTCTGACCTCGTCTTGCGCCACGCAGTCGTGCGCGACCTTCAGGGCGACTTTGGACAGCGTGCTCAGGCGACGCCGCACGATCGGCTCGATAAAGCCGATGTCGGGTGCGGCAGATGCGGCAGCAGGCCAGCTAGACCAGCGAGCGACCGGAATGGTCCAGTGCAGATCGGGCATATCGGTGTTCGCGCGTAGAAGCGAGGAGAGGCTGAGGGTGCCTGACGGAATACGCAGCCGTCACAGCGTATGCGCGCCGCGCGGAACGACAATCTCCAGCCGGGGGTCAATCCAATCTTCTTATATAGGGTTCAGCGATTTAACGGCACTTGGCCCCGATTATTTAGGTGCCTTTGCCAATTAGTCTGATGGATTGACTCAGGCTCCCTGTGGTCGCCGGAATCATACTGAATATTGTGGATTAAATCAGCCACAAAAGACGTATCTATCTGTATCCGTATCGCGGGTGCGACGGATGCCTGGACAACGTCAAAATATAGGCCTGGCGGCCCTTGCGCGTCCGTGAAAAGCCTGCAAAGCCGCTTGCAGCGAGCTCTGCGGGCCAGACAGGCGCTGTCGCATCCGTAAATAGACGCGAATACTTTCATTTAGCTTTCTAAACAAGTGTTTCGTTTCGGAACACTTCAATGCGTCGGTGCCGCGCTGCTGAGTTAGATGCCGCGCGTCTCCGAAATCTCACGCGCCACTTACGGGCGCTTACCGCCGCGCCGGTGTAGCGCTTATTGCACGCCCTATTGCACGACCTTCGCACCCGGCGCCGAAGCCGGCGCGGCCGCGGGCGCGGCGCCCGTCGTTGCGACTTCGTTCGAGATCCCACCGTTCTTGTCGACGGGAATCTTCACGGTATGGACCACGCCGTTACCAAGCGGGAAGTCAGCCAGCGCGCTGCGCGCCAGATACGGCATGGCCCTCACCAGCGACGATTCTTCGTCCGAGTTGCGCGCCGTCACGTTATAGACCTCTTTGCCACTGGCGCGCTCGGTGATCCGCACGCCGAGCAGGTGCGTGAAGATCGGGTAGCTCTGGTTCACATAGGCGGTCGGAAACGCGCCCCACGGGCCCCACGGATCGAACGGCCGGCCCCAGTACGGCGCCGGCCAGGGGTTGTAATACACCGGCTGCGCGACCGTCACCATGTCCGAGCGAATCCCGTAAGAGAGCCCGACCAGATAACGCGCCTGGGAAGTGTCAACCTGGCGGAACGCATGCGTGGCAAGCTCATTGCCGACGAGACGCTCGTAGGTGGTGAGTTCGAGATTGTTCTGCTGATCCCCCGCTCGCGTGAAGGCATAGGTACGGGTGGCGTCGTTGCCGCTCCAGTCGGAAAACGCCGTGACCTGGGAGGTCACATAGCTCGTGCAGCCGGACAACAGCACCGTCAGCGTGGCCAGCAGCAGCGTGGCGCGGCGGGTCCATCGATCGAATTTCATGGTCTACCTCGTGATGCCTGTTATTGCCATTCTTGAGCGGGTTGGCTCATGCGCATGCTTTGCTGCGCCGAGCGGCCCCGATAATACGCTGACCAGGCGAATCGGTAAAAAGTTCGACCCGCACAATCCGCCGAGCCTTTGTACAATGGCTCGACAAGCCCGGCTCGCGCGCCATAAGCACGCTTGACGGCTCGAGTCCCATCACTACAGAACGCCATGGCCGATACCGCAACGCCCAATGTGATCCGCCGCGCCGATTACGCGCCGCCCGCCTTCCTGATCGACACCGTCGCACTGGAGTTCGATCTGATCCCCGAACGCACCGTCGTCAGGAACACGATGCGGGTGCGCCGCAACCCGGACGCGTCCCACGCCGCGAATTTCGAACTGATGGGCGAACAACTCGAGTTCGTCGGCGCCACGATCGACGGCGCACCGTTCGCCCACGCGCATGCGCACGAACACGGCCTCACGCTCGACAACGTGCCGGATAACTTTGAGCTCACGCTCACCAGCATCTGCAATCCGGCGGAAAACACCACGCTGTCGGGCCTGTATGTGTCGGGCGGCAACTTCTTCACGCAGTGCGAGGCCGAGGGCTTTCGCCGCATCACCTATTTCCTCGACCGCCCCGACGTGATGGCGACCTTCACGGTCACACTGCGCGCCAGCAAGGCCGACTATCCGGTGCTGCTGTCGAACGGCAATCTGCTCGAAGAAGGCGATCTGCCGGACGGCCGCCATTTCGCCCGCTGGGAAGATCCGTTCAGGAAGCCGAGCTATCTGTTTGCGCTGGTCGCGGGCAAGCTGGTCGCGCTCGAAGAACGCGTGAAGAGCGGCTCGGGCAAGGAAAAGCTGTTGCAGGTGTGGGTCGAACCGCACGACCTGGACAAGACCCGTCACGCCATGGATTCGCTGATCAACTCGATCCGCTGGGACGAGTCGCGCTTCGGGCTGGAACTGGATCTGGACCGTTTCATGATCGTCGCGGTGAGCGACTTCAACATGGGCGCGATGGAGAACAAGGGGCTCAACATCTTCAACACGAAGTACGTGCTGGCGAACCCCGAAACGGCAACGGACACCGACTTCGCGAACATCGAGGCGGTGGTCGGCCACGAATACTTCCACAACTGGACCGGCAACCGCGTGACGTGCCGCGACTGGTTCCAGCTAAGCCTGAAAGAAGGCCTGACGGTGTTCCGCGATCAGGAATTCTCGGCCGACATGGCGGGCGGCGCGACCGACGAAGCCGCACGCGCCACCAAACGCATCGAGGATGTGCGTGTGCTGCGCCAGATGCAATTCGCCGAAGACGCGGGTCCGATGGCGCACCCGGTGCGTCCGGAAAGCTACGTCGAGATCAACAACTTCTACACGATGACGGTCTACGAAAAAGGCTCGGAAGTCGTGCGGATGTATCAGACGCTGTTTGGCCGCGACGGTTTCCGCAAAGGCATGGACCTGTACTTCAAGCGTCATGACGGCCAGGCTGTGACCTGCGACGACTTCCGTCACGCGCTCGCCGATGCGAACGGCCGCGATCTCGCTCAATTCGAACGCTGGTACAGTCAGGCCGGCACGCCGCGCGTCTCGGTACGCACGAAGTACGACGCCGCGCAGCAACGCTACAGCGTGACGCTCACGCAAGGCTACGGCGATGCCGCGCCAGCCGCGCGTGAAACGCAAAAAGGCCCGCTGCTGATCCCGTTCGCGATCGGTTTGATCGGCAAGGACGGCCACGACCTGCCGCTGCAACTGGAGGGCGAAGCCAGAGTTTCGGACTCCACCACGCGCGTGCTGGAATTTACGCAGACCGAACAGACCTTCACGTTCGTCAACGTCGCGCAGGAACCGCTGCCCTCGCTGCTGCGCAATTTCTCGGCGCCGGTGATCGTCGAATACGACTACTCGGCCGATCAGCTCGCGTTCCTGCTAGCGCACGACAGCGACCCGTTCAACCGCTGGGAAGCCGGTCAACGGCTCGCCACGCGCGAGTTGCTGACGCTCGCCGGGCGCGCCACAACCGGCGTGCCGCTGCAGCTCGACGACTCGGTCGTCGCTGCGTTCGCGCGCGTGCTAACCGACGAAACGCTCTCGCCGTCGTTCCGCGAACTGGCATTGATGCTGCCGTCGGAAGCGTATCTGGCTGAACAGATGGCCGAATCGAATCCGGCCGCCGTACACGCCGCGCGGCAATTCGTGCGCAAGCGCCTCGCGAATGCCCTCAGGAAGGACTGGCTTGCCGTGTACAAAAAGCACCGCACGCCGGGCGCCTATGAAGCGACGCCGGAGGCTTCCGGTCATCGTGCGTTGAAGAATCTTGCGTTGTCGTATCTCGCGGAACTCGACGATCCGGCTGAAGCCGTGCGTCTTGCATCCGCGCAATACGATGCCGCCAACAACATGACCGACCGCTCGGCGGCGCTCTCGGCGTTGCTCAATGCGTCGGCGGCGAACGGCGGCAGCGTTGAGGCGCAGCAGGCGCTGGACGACTTCTACCGGCGCTTCGAAAAGGAACCGCTCGTCATCGACAAGTGGTTTGCCTTGCAAGCCACGCAACGTGGCAGCGCGCAGCGTCCGGTGATCGAGATCGTACGCAGGCTGATGGCGCACCCGGCTTTCAACCTGAAGAATCCGAACCGGGCTCGCTCGCTGATTTTCAGCTTCTGCGCGGCGAACCCCGCACAGTTCCACGCCGAAGACGGTTCGGGCTATGCGTTCTGGGCCGAGCAGGTGATCGCGCTCGACGCCATCAATCCGCAAGTGGCCGCCCGCCTCGCCCGCTCGCTGGAACTGTGGCGCCGCTTTACGCCGACACTGCGTGACGGTATGCGCGCGGCGCTGGAGAAAGTGACGTCGCAGGTGAAGTCGCGCGACGTGCGCGAGATCGTGGAGAAAGCGTTGGCGTGACGATCGTCCGACAGCGCTTTGCGCAGCGAAAAGCCGGCACGTGTTGCCGGCTTTTTTTCGTCCTGAATTTTGCGATAAAGCGGTGTGCGGACGTCAACGTTAGCCGTCTGGACGACTGTTCGTATCGGTTCGGCGGGTGGAAAGTAAACGCATTCATTTAACGGTTTACGTTTAACGCAACGCGTTATATCATCCCATGATCACGACATTCGGCGACAAGGCCACGGCAGCAATCTTTCAGGGCAAGTTCGTGCATTCACTGCCGCTTCATATGCAGGCGCTCGCACGCCGCAAGCTGCTCATGATCGACGCCGCCAGGTCAATCCGCAACCTGCATGCGCCGCCGGGCAACCGGCTCGAATCCTTGCAAGGCCAGCGCAGCGGGCAGTGGAGCATTCGCATCAACGCGCAGTGGCGAATCTGTTTTCACTTTGTCGACGGGGAGGCGCTGAATGTCGAAATTGTCGACTATCACTGATTATTGGGAGACCGGCATGGTCATCAAACGCTCCGATCTGGGCAGCATCGATTTCTCCGACATCAGCACCGGCGAAAGCATCCCGGAAATCCACCCCGGCGAGATTCTGCGGTGCGAGTTCCTCGAGCCGCTCGGCATGTCCGTCAACGCGCTCGCCCTTGCGCTGCGCGTACCGGCGCCGCGCATCAACGACATCGTGCGCGGCAAACGCGCCATCTCGGCCGACACCGCGCTACGGCTCGAACGTTACTTCGGCGCGAGTGCGCAGTTCTGGCTGAATCTTCAGATCGCCTACGACCTGCGTGTCGCTACCGCGGCGGCCGGCGAGCAGATCGAGCGCGAGATCGAGCCGATGCCCAAGGCGAACCGGCCCAAAATGCCGAAGGTCCCGGCCGAACACGCCCGTGCCGCCGCGCTTGCCACCCACGTGGCCGGCCATGTCACGGCCATCAAGGCTCGCCGCAAAGCCTGAGTTTCACGCGCGTTTACAGCCCTTAGCGAGGCGGGCGCACGCCCTCGTATCTCAAAAGCACGGAACCGACACAGCGAGCGGTTAAAATCGAGACATTCCCCAAGCCTTCCCGGAGTACAGCAATGGCTTTGCAACGTCGTACCACTCTCACGAAGTACCTGATCGAGCAGCAGCGCGAGACCAACAACCTGCCGGCCGACCTGCGCCTCTTGATCGAAGTCGTCGCGCGCGCGTGCAAGGCGATCAGCTACCACGTCAGCAAGGGTGCGCTGGGCGATGCGCTCGGCACCGCGGGCAGCGAGAACGTTCAGGGCGAAGTGCAGAAGAAGCTCGACATCCTGTCGAACGAAATCCTGCTCGAAGCGAATGAATGGGGCGGCAACCTGGCGGGCATGGCGTCCGAGGAAATGGAGCAGTTCTTCCCGATCCCCGCCAACTACCCGAAGGGCGAATACCTGCTGGTGTTCGATCCGCTCGACGGCTCGTCGAACATCGACGTCAACGTGTCGATCGGCACAATCTTCTCGGTGCTGCGCTGCCCGGACGGCCAGCAGCCCACCGAACAGTCGTTCCTGCAACCCGGAACGCAGCAGGTCGCGGCAGGTTATGCGGTGTACGGCCCGCAAACCGTGCTGGTGCTGACCACCGGCAACGGCGTGAACTGCTTCACACTCGACCGCGAACTGGGTTCGTGGGTACTCACGCAAAGCGATATGCGCATTCCGGTTGAAACGCGTGAATATGCGATCAACGCCTCGAACGAGCGTCACTGGTATCCGCCGGTCGAGAAATACATCGGCGAGTTGAAAGACGGCAAGGACGGTTCGCGCCAGAGCGACTTCAACATGCGCTGGATCGCATCGATGGTGGCTGACGTGCACCGTATCCTGAACCGCGGCGGCATCTTCATGTACCCAGCCGACAAGCGCACGCCGGACAAGCCGGGCAAGCTCCGCCTGATGTACGAAGCAAACCCGATGGCGTTCATCGTCGAGCAGGCCGGTGGCGCCGCGACCAACGGCGAGAAGCGGATTCTGGACATCCAGCCGAAAAGTCTGCACGAACGTGTGGCGGTGTTCCTCGGCTCGAAGAACGAAGTCGATCGCGTCACGCGCTACCATCTCGAAACAAAAAAGTGACCGCGGGGGCTTGCCAAGTTCCTGAAGAAGTCCCTATAATCTCGTTTCTCCTGATGCCGGAATAGCTCAGACGGTAGAGCAGCGCATTCGTAATGCGAAGGTCGGGGGTTCGATTCCTCTTTCCGGCACCACAAGATTCAAGCAAAAAGCCCAGTCCTCGTGACTGGGCTTTTTGCTTTCTGGTGCCGGTTTTCAACGCGGCTCCCGCTTCAACCGACCGTCACAACGATCAACGGTAGCGCCCCTTCAGCCGCCAAAATCCAATCGATCGCTTCGCGCGGTCACGCCGAGATTGCGAACGACGACCGCATCTTCAACAATCACGTTCTCAGCCGGCTTCGTGCCATATGCCAACACGGCTTCCTGCGGCGCCGACGAAAACCACAAGGTCCGGCCAGCGCACTCGATACCGACCTGACGTCCTTTCCAGTAGACAGCGTTTTCCATGGCGAACTCTCTGAAGGGCGAAGACAGCCATCTTCCGCGCCGGTGCCGGCGCTTCCGTTATCCACCGCACCCTGTGCCGCAGATAGTCGCTTCAATGATAGTCGGCGGCACGATCGAGGCGAACGACAAACCAGCGGCAGTTGCAGACACCACCCGGGGAGAGCCGCACGGCATCCTGTCCGACGCAACGATTCACAGCCTGAAGCTGCAGCAACACGCGAGGTCTATCGGACTTCGCGCTTCTCCCGGAGGAAATCGATCAGCGCGCGCAGCTTGAACGGCATCTGCGCGCGGCTCGCCGTGTACAGATAAAAGCCCGGAAAGCTCGGACACCACCCGTCCAGCACGCGGACCAGGCGGCCGTCTTCGAGTTGCTCGTTCACGTAGTCGTCGATCACGTGGAGGAGGCCCACTCCCTGCTCCGCCGCCCGCACCATCGTGTACAGATCGTTGGTGACGAGACTCCCGCGTGTCTCGACTTCGAACACACGCGACGGATCGTCAGGCTGCGCGAACTCCCATCGATAGATGCCGCCGCTGGTCGAGAAGCGGTAGCGCAGGCAATCGTGAGCGGCGAGATCGGATGGCGTCGCCGGCGCCGGATAGCGCTCGAAATAGGCCGGTGAGCCGGCTACGACAATGCGGATCTCGCCGCCCAAGGGTACCGCCACCATGTCCTGCGCGATCCGTTCGCCGAGCCGGATTCCCGCGTCGAAACCTTCGCCGACCAAGTCAGCGAAACCATCGTCGAGTGTCAGATCAAGACGGATCTGCGGATAGCGACGCGTGAACTCGGCCAGATGCGGCAACACCAGCAGCTCGCTCGCGACTCTCGGCAAATTGATGCGCAGCGTGCCTGCGGGCTGCTCGCGGGTTTCATCGAGCGCCTCGAAGGCCGCCTCCAGTTCACCCAGCGCAGGCAGCACGCGCGCGAGAAACTGCGCGCCAGCTTCCGTCAGGGCAACACGCCGGGTGGTCCGGTTGAACAGGCGCACATTCAGTTGAGTCTCAAGCGAACGAATGCTTTGCGACAACGCCGATGCCGTCACGCCGGTTTCCGCAGCCGCGTGCGTGAAACTGCCGTGGCGCGCCACGCTCGCGAATGCCATCAACGCCGGCAACTGGGCTGGGTCCATCGCGATCTCCATTATTAAGCCAGACTTCACAATCCTTGCAGACAGACGGCATTTTTCCAAGCAAAGAATCGGCGCACGATAACGCCATCGATTCAACGCTTCCCGCCTCACCGCTCAAGGAGACTGATATGACGATGGACCGCTACACCCTGCTCGGCCGCTCGGGCCTTCGCGTGAGCCCGATCGCACTCGGCACGATGACCTTCGGCACCGAATGGGGCTGGGGCGCCGACGAACAAGCGGCGCAACGCCTGTTCGATCTGTACGTGGATGCCGGCGGCAACTTCGTCGACACCGCGGACCTGTACACCGAAGGCACCAGCGAGAAATGGCTCGGCAAATTCGTCGCGGCGCGCGGTCTGCGCGACCGGCTCGTGATCGCCACCAAGTACGGCTACAACGCCGAGACCGGCAATCCGAACGCGGGCGGCAACCATCGCAAGAATCTGCTGCGCGCGCTCGACGGCTCGCTCAAGCGTCTGGGCACCGACTACATCGACCTGTACTACCTGCACACATGGGATCGCGTCACGCCGGTGGACGAAGTAATGCGCGCGATGGACGACGCCGTGCGCGCGGGCAAGATCCGTTACGTCGGCCTGTCGGATACGCCCGCGTGGTTCGCCGGGCGGGCGCAGACGCTTGCCGACTGGCGCGGCTTCGAACCGGTCGCGGCGATGCAACTCGAATACTCGATGATCGAGCGCAACGCCGAAAACGAGTTCGCCGATCTCGCCGCCAATCTGGGCATGGGGCTCGTGCCGTGGAGTCCGCTGGGTATGGGCGTGTTGTCGGGCAAATACCGTCCTTCGCAAGGCGGAGCGGCGAGCGCTGTTTCCGGCGACGGGCGCCTTGCGAGCATGGCCAGCGCGCCGCCGCCGGGATTCGACAAGCTGACCGAGCGCAACTTCCGCATCGTCGCGGAACTGGAGGCCGTCGCGAATCTGGCGGAGCGGCCGATGGCGCAAGTTGCGCTGAACTGGCTGCATCACAAGCGCGGCGTGTCGAGCATCATTGTCGGCGCAACGCGGTCCGAGCAGTTGCAGGAGTCGCTCGGCTCACTCGATTTCACGCTCGCGCCGGAATTGATCGAGCGTCTCGACGCCGTCTCGGAACCGGCCCGTCCATTCCCGTACTACATGTTTGCCGACGGTCATCAGGCACGGATTCATGGCCAGGTCGAAGTCGCCGATAAACCTGCGGCCTTCTCCACACCCGTGACAATTCCGGCGCCGAACGCGTAAAAATCGTCCACAGCGAGCGCCGCGCTTCGTCTGGAGCGCGGCGCTTTTTATTTGCAAAAAATATTCAGAATAAGTATTCCTGTTCGTCAACGAAGTCGCGCAATCGTTCGTTTACAAACAATTAGGGGGCTGAATGAACGCGCTGAACCAGTCGGTAATAAACGAACGTTCGGACTTACGCGGAGAAAATCCTTCCATGCGGCAGTGCACAAAAATCATCGCGATTTGTTCATATCAACGGGTACGAACAGGCTGTGCTGTGACGCAACAGAGATAATGCGCGGAAGGCGCATGGGGCAAGGCTGGGAAGGCTGGGAAGGGAATGGCGAAGATATCGGACTGTTTTTGATTGGCTGCGGCAAATTCAGTTCTGCGTAGTCAACCGATAAATTCTATTCAAACATTCCGTTCCAATGTAAGGCTGTACCGTTAAAGCAACACACAACATGTGAGCCGCATCGGACACTGGTGCAAAACGGGGACCGAGGCAGATAATCGGTTTGTAAAGGAGAGAGATCATGGATGCCAAACCACCGAAGATTCCGACCCCGGATAAAGTTCTTAGCCCGGATCCGGAACCCGCTGGCGTCGAGTTTCTGGGTGCCGAACTGCCTGAGCACGTTCGCGCATTTTTCGACGAACAACGTAAGTCGTGCGACTCGAAGTAAGTGTGCAGTGGCGCGATGCAGCATCAGCGTCCGCGCGTCCGGCGCGCGGCGAAAGTTGCTACGTGCCCCTACGATTGTCGTTTGCCGCTTTCGCGGCGCGGGTTACGCCTGCTTGATTGTGACGCCCGGCTGATTTCGCCCGGCGCACTGAGAGCGCTCGTCTCTGTCTCTGATAGGCGCCTAGGGCGCCTTTAAATATCCCGGCAGCTTGTTTTCAGTCGTTCAGCGCGCCCGCTTGATCCGCGCATCGTCTATTCTTCTGTTTTTTCTTCCGCGGCCACCGGCCACTCCCGCCTTCCATGAATCGCTCGTATCGCTTTGGAGCGTCATGCGCGCTCGCGTTGTTCACGGCGCTTGCGCTCGCGCCCGCCCCTGCCGTCGCGGATGGCGACGACACCGCTCTCACCAACCTGATTGCACTGGCTTCGCAGCGCCTCGCGCTCGCGGAACCCGTTGCGCGCTGGAAGTGGGCGAACCACCAGGCGATTACGGATACACCGCGCGAGAATGCGTTGCTCGCCGACGTCGAAAAGCGCGCCGTCGCAGCGAACGTCGATCCAGCGTTTGCGCGCGCCTTCTTCCAGGATCAGATCGACGCCAGCAAGGAAGTGCAAAACGCGCTGTTTGACACCTGGCGCAGCACGCGGCCGCCCGAAGGCCCTGCGCCCGACCTTGCCACCAGCACGAGGCCGGAGTTGGACCGGCTGACGCAGTCGCTCGTGGCCGGACTCGCACGGGTGCAACCGCTGCGCACAGCGCAGGATTGTCCGTCGCGCGTGGCGCAATCGCTTGCTAACTGGAAATCACTGACGCGCTATGACTCGGCCCATTCGAGCGCGTTGACGCGCGCTCTCGGTCATGTGTGCGAAGCGGGTGGAGTCGGTGCGACGGGATGATCGGTTGGTGCGGTCGAACGGAGTCTGAGACTCCGATCGGTCCAACGCTCTCAGGTGCGGATTGAACCCGCCCTGATGAGCGGGTTGTCGCACGAAACTCGCGTTAAGCCAGACTCGGCACAGGCGTGCCGCTCGAGACGCTCAAGGGCATCACGCGCAAGCCGCGCGCCAGATGGCTTTGCAGAAGACGATAGGTCGACAGTTCGAACGGTCCACCCTCGCTCGAAGCATGCAGCGCGGCCGCCTGGGCGAGCGAAGGCGCATGCCCAAGGTAACGCCACCGGTCGACGACATGAAAGGCACGCGCGTGCGACGCTTCTTCACGCTCCTCAAACACGATCGGACCTTCGAACGGCCACGGCGCATCCACGGGATCGCTCTTCAAGACGCGCGGCACCCGGTTATGGCCGGGACGCAGCGTCGCGATCCATTGCGCCTCCGCGAGCATGGCGCCCAGCTCGCCACCGGTCGCGAGCCACTCGACACGCCGTACTTGTTGCGCGAGCCTCACGTCCTTCGACGACCGCCGCTCCCCCGTCAAGTGAGAACGCAGCCGCTGACGCACACGCACGCTTCGCCCAACATAGAGCGGCAGGTCGCCTTCTCCATAGAACGCGTAGACACCGCATCCGGCTGGCGCCGTGTCGAGCAGATCTTCGGTGATGTCGCCTGCAAGCCGGTAGCGCCGCGTAGTTCGCTCGATCTGCGCCTGCAAAACGTCCGGTGGCACGAGACCGCCATGCAGACGTTGCCAGAACTGCCAGATCAGATCGGCGTCCGCAAGTGCGCGGTGACGATCGGACGGGACGAGACCATGACGCTCCACCAATGCATCGAGCCCATGGCGCTTTTCCGCCGGAAACAACGCGCGTGACAGGCGCACGGTACACAACACATCCGGATCGAACGCTAGTCCGGCCCGGCGAAACTCCCCACGCAGAAAACCGCGATCGAAACTGGCGTTGTGCGCGACGAACAGTTTGCCGTTCAGGCGCTCGAACAATGCCGGCGCAATGACGTCGAAAGTAGGCGCGCCTCGCACCATCGCATTCGTGATGCCGGTGAGCTGCTGAATGAAGGAAGGAATCGGTTGCTGAGGGTCGACCAGGCTGCTCCAACGCGACACGCCGGCCGGTCCTATTTCAACCACGCCAACTTCGGTAATGCGATGCTCACTGGTCGAGCCGCCGGTGGTTTCAAGGTCGACGAAGACGATTGGCACATCTAGGGCCGGTTGCGGCAGAAACTGTTCAGACATGGAAAGGGATACTTTGGACGCGTGGCTTTGCGGCAAGTATGCACCAGTTAGCCGCCGCGCACCCAGCCAGTATTGCTTTGCCCTTGTCGCCGTGCGGCACAAAGACTGGATTCCGGCACGACCTGCGATTCGCTCATAAAGCTGTTAATTATTATATTTCTATGATGTCGATTTTAGATTCCAGGGCTCAATTTTACGCCCCCGATCTTCTCCAGATTAATTCGAACCAGGTAGTTAATCGTTTATGCCGCGATGATAATAACGAATGCCCATAAAAAAGCCTTCGCGTCGTGCGAAGGCTTTCCGGCGATCAGGCTGCCCGGCGACATACGCGGAGCAGCGCGGTGCGGCTTACAGCGGTTGAATGTTCGCCGCTTGCTTGCCCTTCGGGCCGGCCTTGACCTCGAAGGAGACGCGCTGGCTTTCCTTCAACGACTTGAAGCCTTCGGTGCGGATCTCCGAAAAGTGCGCGAACAGGTCTTCGCCACCCGAATCCGATGTAATGAAGCCAAAGCCCTTAGCATCGTTGAACCATTTGACGATACCAGTTTCCATATTCCAGTTTCCCTCGAGGATTTATCAAAATCGGGGCATTGCCCTCAAACTGCATTTCATGGCCATTTCATCTGCGATCGGGCATTTCTGAAGCCTTCGGCACTTTCATATCTGGCAATTGAAATTCAGCTTTGCTGTTATACGGGGAACGAAGAAACAACGTCAAGCGAATTTTTCATATTCACTTAGCATGCGGCGCGATAAGTCAATGCCAAATGAATCGACGAATTCCGACCGCATATTCAGCGAAAACAGAATCGCTTTTCACGTCAATATTACTCACTCGATATCGGGCACAACCGATATCGGAAAAAATTTCGGCATACCCACGAAAACATGTAACAAAAGATGTTTTTAGTAAGTGTTTGTCCGAGTTGTTGCGCCGCACTCATGCCAGCATCATGGAAATCAGTAGCGCGAAGTAATGCGCGTCAGGAGATTGCCATGCTGTTCAATGAATTCCGTCGCTTCATCGCCTGGTTCACCCAATCCCACGCAAAGACAGTTCCCTCGCAATCCGAGCCGGTCGCTCCATCACCCTCGGCCTTCGAGGTCGATCCCATGTGGCATGGGGATCACTGGCAAAATCTGCTCTCGTCCCCCATGGATGCACGCCGCTATGTGATGGAAGACTGGAGCGTCTCGGTGACAACCGACTGGAGTGATGTGGACGGTGCTGCGCCGGCGCACTGACTAACGTCCGCGAATCCGCAACCGGAAGGCAAAAAAAAAGCGCGACTGGGAAGTCGCGCCGACAAAGGTTTGGAGATCTTTTTCGTCAACGAAAAAGTCTGCTTCGGAAAGCAGAGATTTCAGTATAACGGCTTAGTCGAGATCGATTATTCGCATAATCGACAACCATCTATTGCTATAGCGACAACAATCCTTTTTTACGATTTATCGCGTTGTTTTTTTGCATCGATTACTGTAGCGAATGTGCAACGCAATTCAGTTGACTCACCTCTCACGCCCCCCCTCAATAGCGCTGCAAGCCTTTATCAGCAAGGCTTAAACGCTATTCGCCTATCGTTTCATATCCAGTAATACTTTATTGTGGAAATCGGAACATCCGCTTTGCGAGCGTCTCTCTACACTCTGCGTAACCGGAAACCGGCGCGCGTGGCGTACAGCGCGCTTCTCATGCGGATTTCGCCTCTCGCAGCGCCCGCGTGATGGTCTCCTTAAGCCTGGGTTCAACGCCCACTCTAGCTCTCGGAGTTACAAGATGAAAAAGACTCTCATGGTCGCGGCCCTCACGGGCGTTTTTGCAACGGCAGCACATGCCCAGAGCAGCGTCACGCTGTATGGCTTGATCGATGCCGGCATCACCTATACCAATAACCAGCACGGCCACAGCAATTGGCAAGAAACCAGCGGTTCAGTGAACGGCAGCCGTTGGGGCTTGCGTGGCTCTGAAGACCTCGGTGGCGGTCTCAAGGCCATCTTCACGTTGGAAAACGGCTTCGGCATCAACAACGGCACGCTGAAGCAAGGTGGCCGTGAATTCGGCCGTCAAGCGTTCGTCGGCCTGTCGAGCGACCAGTTCGGTGCCGTGACCCTCGGCCGTCAATACGACAGCATGGTGGACTACGTCGGCCCGCTGTCCCTGACGGGCACGCAATACGGCGGCACGCAGTTCGCCCACCCGTTCGATAACGACAACCTGAACAACTCGTTCCGCGTCAACAACTCGGTCAAGTACACCAGCGTGAACTACGGCGGCTTCAAGGGCGGCGCCATGTACGGCTTCTCGAACCAGGCTGGCGGATTTGCGAACAACCGCGCATACAGCGTTGGTGGAACGTATAACTGGGGTGGCCTGAACGTCGCAGCTGCGTTCATGCAGTTGAACGGCAGCGGCACGGCGAATACCGGCGGCGCAGTGTCGGACGACTTCACGTTCGGAGCAAAGCGTCAGCAAACCTGGGGGGCAGGCGCGAACTACACGTTCGGCCCGGCAACGGCTGGCCTCCTGTACACGCAAACCAACCTGACCGGCCTGACCAGCATCAGCTCAGCTGCAGGGGGTACCGCCGCCGCCGTCTCCCTGCCGAGCAACAGCGCCCACTTCCAAAACTTCGAAGTGAACGGCCGCTACGCGCTGACGCCGGCACTGAGCCTGGCGGGTTCGTACACCTACACTCGCGCCAGCCTGAACGGTGTGCGCCCGAACTACAACCAGTTCAACCTGCAAACGGACTACGCGCTGTCGAAGCGCACGGACGTGTACCTGCAGGGTGAGTATCAGCGCGTCAACGAAGGCTCGGGCCTGGTTGCAAACATCAATGGCTTGGGTGCGGCGTCGTCGACGAACAGCCAAGTCGCTGTGACCGCTGGTCTGCGTCACCGCTTCTAAAGCGGCCGGCAACATCCGCAGCATCGAAGGCGCCGTTCGCGGCGCCTTTTTTTATGCTGCACCGCCGCCGGTATCAGGCGGCGGATACTTGACATCCAGGATGTCGATCGGCTGCGGGCCGGCCGGCGTGTACAACGTCACCGTATCGCCAATTTTCGCCTTGAGCAGGGCTCGCGCGATCGGCGAGATCCAGCTCACGTGGCCGACATCCAGGTCGACCTCATCGACGCCAACAACCGTCAGCGTATGCACCTCGCCGTCTTCCGTCGCATATTCGACAGTCGCGCCGAAGAACACCTGATCGACGTTTTCCTGTTTGCTGCTGTCGACTATTTCAGCGATGTCGAGGCGCTTGGTCAGAAAGCGGATCCGCCGATCGATTTCTCGCAGACGGCGTTTGCCATAGATGTAGTCGCCGTTTTCCGAGCGGTCGCCGTTCGAGGCCGCCCACGACACCAGTCTGACCACCTCCGGCCGCTCGACATCGATCAGATGCAGCAGTTCGTCGCGCATACGCCGGTAGCCGGCGGGCGTGATGTAGTTTTTCGTACCCGGGGGGATTTCGGGCTGGGCGACGTCGAGATCGTCGTCATTCTCTTCACTCGACTCTTTGACAAAGGCCTTGTTCATGATGGTCCGTTAACTGCAGCAAGCGACTGCCTATCAAGGGTACACGATCAGGGCAATGAGACAAATCGCAGTTACATGCTTCCCTTTTTGAAAACCTTTGCTATAATCTCGTTTCTGCGTGCGGCTGTAGCTCAGTTGGATAGAGTACTTGGCTACGAACCAAGGGGTCGTGGGTTCGAATCCTGCCAGCCGCACCACCTATGAAGGGCCTTCCGATCGGAAGGCCCTTTGTTTTTTACGTGACCGGTTCTGCTCAACCGGTCCACTCTGCCAGGGCCCAGGCCTTGGCAGCGTCACCGCAGCTATCGCGGTATCGACTGAATATCACCGATCTGCCCATCGGGACTCGGCACATCCACGAACGAACTTTCCGCCGATTCCTCGCCGATCAGCGCCGCGCGCTCGCCAGTCACAGCCTGCGCCTGCCGCAATACCTCACCCACGCTATCGCCGAAACGGCTTTCAACAAACGCCCGCAGCAGCGCAACCCGTAACGAGTCTCCCCGCCCTTCCACGGTTCGATGGCCGCCCTCGAACTCAGCGATGCAATGTGCCGCGCCATGATCGGTCCGCTCACGCACCTCCAGCCGCTGCGCGCGCTCCAGCACCGCCGCGGCCGCTTCCCATGACGTGGACGGCGTAAAACGGCCATCCCACGGGCGGCCACGGTCATTGCCTCGGATCGAGACGGTTTCGCCGCTGTCGGTAAAGTAGATTTCGCGCACGAAGTCGTGCAGGCTGCGGGCCACCCAATAGTCGAGCGCCACGCCGGTGAGGTCAGCTACGTTCATAAGCGTTCTCCCTGAAGTTCCGGTGAGACTCGCTGGCGGGCAGGTGCGTTCAGATTCAAACGAAAGCCGCCTGAAGCCGCCCGAGGCGACCAGACGTCCAACGTGGTCGAGCAGACCCAGCCAGCCGTCAGATCAGTAATCCGCGCGCTCGCGGTCGATCCGCATCCCGCCGTCGTGACGGTGATGCCCTTCCTCGCTCGGCCGCTCGCGCGCAATACGCATCACGTCCGGATTCGTACGCACGCGGCGCATGACGTTGGCGAGATGGACGCGATCGCTGACCTGGATCACGAAACGCAGCACCGTGGATTCCTGCGACAGGTCTTCGTCCATCGCGATGTGGACGATGTTCGCATCCGCCGATGTGATGTCGGCCGCCACGCGGGCGAATACGCCCTTGGTGTTCTTGACCAGCACCTTCACCGCGACGTCGAACAGACGCCCCGGCTGCGGCGCCCACGCCACATCGATCCAGCGGCCCGGATCGCGCCGGTGGATACGCTGCGCGACGCGGCAGTCCGTGGTGTGGATCGCCATGCCGAGGCCGATGCCGATGTAGCCCATGATGTCGTCGCCCGGAATCGGACGGCAGCACGCGGACAGTTGCACCGACATGCCTTCGGTGCCGGTGATCACGACCGGCGGCGCATGCGACGCTGTGCCGTCGCGCGAGCCGTCGTCGTCGGCATCGCGGCCGCTCATCAGCACTTCGATGCGCTTGGCCATGACTGCGGCAACACGGCGGCCAAGACCGATATCCGCGAAGATTTCCTGACGGTTCTTGTTGCCCGTCCACTGCACCAGCTTTTCCCACGCTTCAGGCGTGACGTCCGACAGCGCCAGCCCGTAGCCCTTCAGCGCCTGGTCGACGAGACGCTCGCCGAGCTGCACTGACTCGTTCAGACGCATGGTCTTCAGGTAGTGGCGGATCGCCGAACGCGCCTTGCCGGTCCGCACGAATCCAAGCCAGGCCGGATTCGGCTTCGAATACGGCGCCGTAATGACTTCGACGATATCGCCGCTCTTCAGCTCGGTACGCAGCGGCAGCAGTTCATTGTTGATCTTCACTGCGACGCACTGGTTGCCCAGGTCGCTGTGGATCGAATACGCGAAGTCGAGTGCGGTGGCGCCGCGCGGCAGCGCCATGATCTTGGACTTCGGCGTAAACACGTAGACCGCATCCGGGAACAGATCGATCTTGACGTGCTCAAGGAATTCGCTCGAATCGCCCGCTTCACTCTGAATGTCGAGCAACGACTTCAGCCACTGGTGCGCGCGCTTCTGCACGTCGTTCAGATCCGCGCCGCCGTTCTTGTACAGCCAGTGCGCCGCGACGCCCGCTTCGGCGATCTCGTGCATCTTGCGCGTGCGCACCTGGAACTCGATCGGCGCGCCGAACGGGCCAACCAGCGTGGTGTGCAGCGACTGATAGCCGTTCACCTTCGGGATCGCGATGTAATCCTTGAACTTGCCCGGCACCGGCTTGTAGAGCGCATGCAGCGCGCCGATGCAGGTGTAGCACTCCAGCGCACTTTCGACCACCACGCGGAAGCCGTACACGTCGAGCACCTGCGAGAACGACAACTGCTTGTCGCGCATCTTCTTATAGATACTGAAGATGGTTTTCTCGCGGCCGGTGACTTCGGCGTTGAGCTTCGCGTCGGCAATCGCGCGCTGCACCGACTCCAGAATCTTGCCAACCACTTCACGCCGGTTGCCGCGCGCGGCCTTGACGGCCTTTTCGAGCGTGGCGTAGCGATGCGGGTTGAAGTTCGCGAAGCTCAGGTCCTGCAGCTCGCGATAGGTATTGTTCAGGCCAAGCCGGTGGGCGATCGGCGCGTAGATGTCCAGCGTCTCACGCGCCACGCGGCGGCGCTTTTCATGCGGCACCGCACCCAGCGTGCGCATATTGTGCAGCCGGTCGGCGAGCTTGACCAGAATCACGCGGACGTCGCGCGCCATCGCGAGGAGCATCTTGCGGAAGTTTTCCGCCTGCGCCTCTTCGCGATTGCGAAACTCCATCTTGTCCAACTTCGACAAGCCGTCGACCAGTTCCGCGACCTTCGCGCCGAATCGCTCGGCGAGTTCGGCCTTGGTCACGCCCTGGTCTTCCATCACGTCATGCAGCAGCGCCGCCATGATCGACTGGGCGTCGAGATTCCAGCCGGCGCAGATTTCCGCGACGGCGACAGGATGGGTGATGTAGGGCTCGCCGCTCTGGCGATACTGACCAAGGTGGGCTTCGTCGCTGAAATGGAAAGCTGCCTTGATGTCCTTGATTTCTTCCGGCTGAAGATAGCCGGACAGAACGCCTGTCAGCTTGGCAATCGAAACGACGTCATGCCGGCGCGGTTGCTCCGGTGTGGCGGTCGGCCCGAACAGATGGCGAAACGACTGTTCGAGGACCGCGTCGATGTACTTCCGTGCAGACGAGGGAGAATCGGCGTCGTGTTCCACTTCCGTGGCGGTGGGCGGGGTAGCACTCAATTTCGCCTCCGTAGCGGTTAGGGTTGGACGCCGGTCTGTACGTTGATGCAATTACATGGCAACTGGGCAATCGAAAACGGAAGCGTGCGCCTTAAACAGGCACCTTCTTCAACATTTCGACGCCAACCTGGCCAGCTGCGATTTCGCGCAATGCGACGACCGTGGGCTTGTCGCGGCTTTCGATCTTCGGCGTGTGACCTTGTGCGAGCTGACGCGCGCGATAGGTCGCGGCAAGCGCGAGTTCGAAACGGTTCGGAATCTGTTTGAGGCAGTCTTCGACGGTAATGCGGGCCATGTTGGGTTCCTTCTTTCCAGAAAACGCTGGGCCGCCCCAAGTCTTCTTGTTGCCCTCGGGCGGGCCGGCGCGAAGCGACGGGTCTGGGGGCGTTAATTGATGTTGCTTATTCTACCTTATGTGCTCAATATGCCGCCGCGTTCACGCGTGTGGCAGGTGAATGCCGAGTTGCACGAAAAGCTGCGTGTGACGCGCGTATTGCGAGGCGAAGCGCGAACGCGTCGCCGCCACGAGGCAGCGCAGTTCGCCGAGCGCGCGATCGAAGTTGTCGTTGATCACGACATACTCCGCTTCGGCCGCGTGCGCCATCTCGCTGCCGGCTGCGAGCAGACGGCGCGTGATCACGTTCGGCTCGTCCTGGCCGCGCTTTTTCAAACGCTCTTCGAGCGCATCGAGAGACGGCGGCAAGATGAAAATTTCAACTGCGTTGTGAAACTGTTTCTTCACCTGCTGCGCGCCTTGCCAGTCGATTTCGAGCAGCACGTCATGCCCGCTTTTCATCTGCTCTTCGATCCACACGCGCGAGGTCGCGTAGTAGTTACCGTGCACTTCCGCGCTTTCCAGAAACTCGCCGGCCGCGTGACGCGTCAGGAAATCGTCGACCTTCGTGAAGTGATAGTGCTCGCCGTCCTGTTCCTTCGGACGCGGCGGGCGCGTCGTGTACGAAATCGACAGACGGATCGCTTCGTCGCCGGCGAGCAGCGCGTTCACGAGCGTCGACTTGCCCGCGCCCGAAGGCGCGACCACCATGAACAGGTTGCCGGGATAAGCACCGGCGTAAGGGTTGCGCGGTGCGCTGGTTTCGCGTGTGTGGTCGGTCATGTTATCGAGGCTCCTGCCTTACTCCAGATTCTGTACTTGCTCGCGCATCTGTTCGATGAGCAGCTTCAGGGTCATCGACGAATCGGCCAGTTCCTTCGCCGCCGCCTTCGAGCCGAGCGTGTTCGCTTCGCGATTCAGTTCCTGCATCATGAAGTCGAGGCGCTTGCCGACCTTGCCGCCCTTCTCGATCACGTGACGCGTTTCGTTCAGGTGAGCCGTGAGGCGCGACAGTTCTTCGGCGATGTCGATGCGGATGCCGTACATCGTCACTTCCTGGCGAATCCGTTCGTTGATTTCTTCGCGCGAGACGCTCGTTGCCGTCGTGTCGGGCGCGGCGATACCCAGCGCTTCCTGCAGACGTTCGACGATCTTCTGCTGATGCTTGGCGATCAGCTCCGGCACGAGCGGCGTGATCTTCGTGACGATCGTTTCCATTTCAGTGACGTTGGCGAGCAGCACCGCTGCCAGTTGCGCGCCTTCGCGCGCACGCACGTCGATCAGATCGGTAATCGCCTGCTTGCCGCATGCGAGCACCGCATCGCGCAGCACGTCCGGCGCCACGCCGGTTTCGGCCAGCACCCCCGGCCAGCGCAGAATTTCTCCGGTGCGCAGGCGCCCTGCTTCCGGGAACGTCGACAACACCGTGCGCTCGAGCAGCGCGAGTTGCGTCAGCGCATCGCGATTGACCGAGCCCGCGTTAGCCGACTGTTCGCTGCGTTGCAGGTTGATACGGATGTCGACCTTGCCGCGCGAGAGCTTGTTCATCAGCATTTCGCGCAACGTCGGTTCGCAGACGCGCACGTCTTCCGGCATCCGGAAGTTCAGATCGAGAAAGCGCGAGTTCACCGTGCGCAGTTCGACCGATACGCTCACGCCGCCTGTGCCTGAGGCCGGGACGAGTTCGCGCGTGGCGCTCGCATAGCCAGTCATGCTGTAGATCATCGTATTTCTCGCGATTGTGGCCATGCGTTTGACGATGGCCGAAGAGTCGAATCGCCCGGCGTGTACGAGACGCGGGGCGGAGAATCCGCATTATCCCATTTTTACCGACGAGGCCGCTTCGTACGCGGGCGGCAGCCGGGCAACGCGAGCACCGCCGCGCGCGAAGTGCTACCCCGCGGAAAGCCCCGGCACACGCGGGCGGCCGTGCGATCGACCGGCCGCGCCGCGCCCGACGCGATCGGCGGTAAAATCGCGGTTTCCCTCCTGCTTTTCTTCCAGACCAATCCCAACATGACCGACAACACCCAACGCCCCAGCGGCCGCCAGGCCAATCAGCTACGCGACGTGCGCATCACGCGCCACTACACGAAGCATGCGGAGGGCTCCGTGCTGGTCGAATTCGGCGACACCAAGGTCATCTGCACGGCGAGCATTGCCGAGAGCGTGCCGTCGTTTCTGCGCGACCGCGGCCAGGGCTGGCTGACCGCCGAATACGGCATGCTGCCGCGCGCCACGCATACCCGCAGCGACCGCGAAGCCGCACGCGGCAAGCAAACCGGCCGCACCCAGGAAATCCAGCGCCTGATCGGCCGCGCCCTGCGCTCGGTGTTCGATCTCGAGAAGCTCGGCGCGCGTACGCTGCATATCGATTGCGACGTGATCCAGGCCGACGGCGGCACGCGCACGGCCAGCATCACCGGCGCATTCGTGGCAGCGCATGATGCCGTGGCGAAGCTGCTGGCTACGGGCCGCATCGAAAGCTCACCGATTACCGATTACGTCGCGGCGATTTCGGTCGGCGTGTACGACGGTCTGCCGGTGCTGGATCTCGACTACGACGAAGATTCGCAATGCGACACCGACATGAATGTGGTGATGACGGGCGCGGGCGGCTTCGTCGAAATTCAGGGCACGGCCGAAGGCGTGCCTTTCTCACGCGACGAAATGAATTCGCTGCTCGATCTGGCAAGCGACGGCATCAATACGCTGATCGCGAAGCAGAAAGCAGCGTTGGAGCAAAAGAGTGAGTGAAGTTCGTCAAGGCAGCGGCGCTGTTGCGTCTGACTCGCCGCTGAAGAAAGTCGTGCTGGCGTCGAACAACGCAGGCAAGCTGCGCGAGTTCGCAGCGCTGCTCGGCGCGGCCGGCATCGAGCTGATTCCGCAAGGCGAGTTGAACGTGCCGGAAGCGGAAGAGCCGCATCCGACGTTCGTCGAAAACGCGCTGACCAAGGCGCGTCACGCGGCGAAGCTCACCGGCCTGCCCGCCCTCGCCGACGATTCCGGCTTGTGCGTACGCGCGCTGCGCGGCGCGCCCGGCGTTTATTCGGCGCGCTACGCGCAACTCGCCGGCGGTGAAAAGAGCGATGCGGCGAACAACGCACAGCTCGTTTCAGCCTTGCAAGGTGAAACCGATCGTCGCGCGTATTACTACTGCGTGCTGGCGCTCGTGCGTCATGCGGACGATCCCGAACCGCTGATCGCCGAAGGCCGCTGGCATGGCGAAATGCTGGACGCGCCGCGCGGCGCGCACGGTTTCGGCTATGACCCGTACTTCTTCCTGCCGTCGCTGAATGCGAGCGCCGCGGAACTCGAACCGGCGGTGAAGAACGCCAGCAGCCATCGCGCGATTGCCTTGCGCCACCTGCTCGCGCGTTTGACGGAGGAAGCGTGATTCCGATCAAACCGGCGCCTGCCGATATCGGCAACGGCGTCATCAAGGCCTTCACGTCGCCGGGCAGCATTCGCCTGACGTCGTTGCCGCCCTTGGCGTTGTACGTGCACTTTCCCTGGTGCGTGCGCAAATGCCCGTACTGCGATTTCAACTCGCACGAATGGAAAGGCGACACGTTTCCGGAGACCGAGTATCTCGACGCGCTGCGCGCCGATCTCGAGATGGCGTTGCCGCTCGTGTGGGGGCGCCAGGTGCATACTGTGTTTATCGGCGGCGGCACGCCCAGCTTGCTGTCTGCGGCCGGGCTCGACCGCATGCTGTCCGACGTGCGTGCGCTGCTGCCGCTCGACGCCGACGCGGAAATCACGCTCGAAGCCAACCCTGGTACTTTCGAGGCCGCCAAGTTCGCGCAGTTTCGCGCGAGCGGCGTGAATCGCCTGTCGGTGGGCATCCAGAGTTTCAATGAAGCGCATCTGAAGGCGCTCGGCCGGATTCACGACGCGACGCAGGCGCGCCACGCGGTCGAAGTGGCCGCGAACACGTTCGACAACTTCAACCTCGATCTGATGTTCGCGCTGCCGCAGCAGACGCTCGCGGAGTGTCAGGCTGATGTGGAGACGGCGTTGTCGTTCGCGCCGCCGCATTTGTCGCTGTATCACCTGACGCTGGAACCGAATACCCTGTTTGCGAAATTCCCGCCTGCGCTCCCCGACGACGATGCGTCCGCCGACATGCAGGATTGGATTCACGAACGCACGACAGCCGCAGGTTACGAACGCTACGAGGTGTCCGCGTATGCGCAGCCGCATCGGCAGAGCAAGCACAATCTGAATTACTGGCGCTTTGGCGACTATCTCGGCATCGGCGCGGGCGCGCACACCAAACTGTCGTTTCCGAACCGCGTGCTGCGTCAGGTGCGCTATAAGCATCCGACCACCTTCATCGAGCAGGCATTGGCCGGCACGGCAGTGCAGGAAGAAAATGAGGTCGGGCCGCGCGATCTGCCGTTCGAGTTCATGCTGAACGCGCTGCGGCTGGTGGAAGGGTTTCCGGTGCATCGCTTTATCGAGCGCACAGGGCTCTCGATGACCTCCATCGAACCGGCTTTGCAGGAGGCGGAACGGCGCAAGCTGATTACGCGCGACCACGAAAAGATCGCGCCGACGCCGCTTGGCCAGGCCTTCCTGAACGATCTGCAGGCGCTGTTTCTGAAAGATCCGCAGTGATTGCAGCCCCGCCGAGCGCCGCAACGAGGATTTTTCAGGTTACAATTTAGGGCTTGGAGGTGTGGCCGAGCGGTTTAAGGCACCGGTCTTGAAAACCGGCGAAGGAGTGATCCTTCCGTGAGTTCGAATCTCACCGCCTCCGCCAAGTGCAGTCAAAAAATCCCCGCAAATCAGTAGCTTACGGGGATTTTTTGTTTCCAGTATGCCATTTGGTATGCCATCGATGCCTAGCTTCGTTTGAGCCAAATTGGAGTGCATTGGTCGAAGCACGGTGAAGAGGGTATGGCTGCTATCGTATCGTTTCATTGCCTGATTCATTCTGGATCGCCGCATGGACGAGATTCGAGGCGATTTGGGCTCTGTCCACCTCATGGGCCCAGACGATCGACGATGCTCGCGGCCGCCATCGCGCTATCTACCTCGGTTCGCGTCGTCTGCAACAACACACTTGCGATTGCGCTCGTGCGGGTGCCGTCAAAGTTCCGCACCGCTGCCAGTTCGACGCCCAAGCCACACGTGAAGCGCCAACTCGGCATCACTGTTTTGATCCTGGGACGCCTTCATGGCCCACATGACGGCAATCCCCGAGTGGAAATTCCCCGCTTGCCCGCTCTCCAGCCGCTACAGAGCCTCAAGCAAGGGGCATAAGGGCCGCACGCAGCCGCCCAGGCTTGCGTGCGGTAAACTGACCGAGCCCGGTACGCCCCAAGATACTTGCCGCATGTCTCCTCGTCCTTCGCTGTCAAATCAACAAGCCCGAACCAGCAATCGCCAGCGCCGTAGCCGGACAATGCTTCTGCCGATGCCCCGTCAGTCACGCGTCAGCTCGCGTTCGCGCGGGCGCGGGCGCGGGCGCTGCGTTGTACGCGTGACTGTCCGGCACTGGAAGCGCGTCGCATGACGTTCGCGGCGAAACCGCCAAGGTGCGCGCGAACCGCGAAAAGGCGCTGCTGAGTCACGTCTGCAACAAGGCACGGGAATGGGGCTACGCGAACGCTCCGAACCCGTGCGCGGGCGTCAAGGGGTTCCGCGAGAGCGGGCGGGATATTTACGTCACGGATGAGGCATTCCGGGCCGTCTACGCCGTTGCACACCCGACCTTGCAAGATGCGATGGACCTTGCCTATCTGACCGGCCAGCGACCCGCCGACGTACTGAAAGTGAAGCGGGCGGACATATGGGGTGATCATCTGCACATCGTCCAGAACAAGACTCGCAAACACCTCCGTATTGTCATTGAAGGCGACCTGCAGGCGGTCATTGAGCGGATCGTCGCGCGCCCACGAAAAATGACCGGCGCGAACCTGCTGCAAAACGACGACGGCACGCCCGTAAGTCCGTTTGAACTGCGCTCACGGTTCGATAGGGCACGCAAGGCTGCTGGTGTGACGTTTCAGTTTCGCGATATCCGGGCTAAGTCGGCCAGCGACACCGGGGACCTCGCGCACTCGCAAAAACTGCTTGGGCATCAGAGCCGCAACATGACGGAACACTACGTACGATCGCGAATCGGCGAACGCGTCAAACCGCTCAGATAGATACCCTTCCAGCCAGTTCTGAACGCTGCAACCAAGCTGGTTATTGGCGGTTGAGGCCCATAACCACGCTGGTTATGGGCCTCAACGGCACCCACGTTGGTTATAGGTGTTGCCGTCTATAGCCACGGACTACTGTGCAGCTTGTTCCCGCATGGCGGCTGCACGTGTCTGAAGCTCTTGTATCGCTGCGTCCATCTGCTTATGCAACTCGGCGGTTTGCTGTTTGAACGCTTCCGGGTTCGTTTCCAGACCCAGCTCAAGGCGGATCGCGCAGGCCAATTCATCAAGCTGAATCGCTGCGGCTTTCATGTCGGTCATCAACGCCACCCCATACTGCATCTCCCCGTCACTTAATTTGAGTTTGGCCTCAACGCTCTTGCCCGAGTGCGTTGCAGCCAATGCCTGTTGCTGCTCAAACGACCGCTGCAAGGCAGCAAACGCTGCTAAGTCTTGCTGTCGCGTTTCGTTTTGGTGAACCATTGCAGCAAGGACCCGCTTTATTTCAGTCTGTGTCGCGGCGTATTGCTCGTCATGAAAGGCGACTTCGCCTTTCAGCTTGATCAGTGGCATGAGAATCCCCAGTCCTTTCAGTAGCGTTACCGTGAAAAGGCTTGCCAATGACCGTGCCTTCAACGAGGCGGACTGATCCGCGACGACGGCAACTTTGGCGACTGCGACCAGAAACCGTTCGAGCCCCTCGCCGACATTGACCTTAGTGATGTCAACCTTGGCGAGACCGCCGAGGTAAGTCTGCGTATGCACAAGGTCCGCCACGGCATCAAGGTAAACCGTCCGTCGCATCGTCGCAATCCGCTCAACGTGCGCTTCCTCGGCGGAATGTTGCCTATCTCGGCTAGCTTCATCCCTCGAATGCTCGCGCTCTCGCAATGCTCGCAGAGAGGAATGTTCAAGTTCTGTTTTCATCCGCTTTGTGGCAGCCCGGAGCGATAACACAACTCCGAAAAAGGTCAACAGACCGACCATTAGGGCGATGCTGCCAGCGATCATGCTACCTGTCAGAAGTGGGTTAGCTACCGCCCATTCCAACAGTGAATGGGGCTTCGCTGTCGCAGTTGCAGTCGGCGCGAGAGCAGCCAACGCGGTAGAAGCGGACTTCGCAGAGGCAATCGGACCTAACGGTGCGGAGGTCACCGTAGGGGTCGATGCAGCACCTGCGACAAAAGTAGTTGCCTGTGTCATGAGTCTTATATGGCGATGGACTTCGGCGGTAGTTTACTCCCTTGCCGGCAAGTAGGGCCCGAGCAAGCAATTCAACCCAGTCCGACTGCCCTCCCTTCCTGCAAGCCGGTGCGGTGGATGAGGGTCTCAGCCCGTCACTATCTGCCCTATTCGCTCGTTGACGCGCTAAACTTGCCCGTCTCGTTTGCGAGGACGGTGTTGCCTTGACCAATCCGCTTAATCTTGATCTGCGCGCTCGCGCCGAACTCCTGACCTATCTCGTGGCGTCGCACTTTGTTGCCCGACAGGCAACCGGAGAGTGGCTGTCAGCCGATCACGTCGTTGAATCGACGAAGATCTGGTTGGCTGCGAACGGGGGAGGCGCAGATGTCCTCCAGCGTGTATTGCTCGCGAGTCGCGCCCGCGAAATTGCCGAGCGAATGGAGTTGATATCGCCTCTTTCGTTTGGTCCCGGCGAGGTCACTGCACTGTTTTGCGAAAATCTGCGGCTGGATTTTCGGTCACCGGTCGCGCGAGACGCCTATCAGCATTGCCTGACTGAACTCACAAACACCCGGTGGTATTGAACGATCATGGCGCACGTGCGCGACCGCGTTGTTGCTTCCCACTGGTTTGCCTTTCTGAACCAGCGATCCTGTCGCGGGTGTACGGCAGCTTCATTGGCCGCTTCGGTTCCTTCGCGCGATTCGCTTCAGTTGCGACGAGCGTAAGCGCTGCGGCTTGGCGGGGGTATCGCGCATCTAGCCAGGCAACCACGTCAGAGCAGTGCATCCAACTACGGACACAGGCGCAGCAGACCGCCAGATAGATCAGATTACTGTTATGTCCGGCGGACAGAACCTGGTTCCTCTGCTGGAAGCCGATCAGCCGCTTTTCAATCCTCGCGAAACTCCTTGTCCGATCTCGGTCGTATCGGGGCGGCCGCAGCAAGGTGGCTCTTTGATCTTCAGATGTCGCCGCCAATAGCGCGTGGGCAAAGTCTCCTGTGTAATTGTCTACGGCGCGCATCAGACTTGAGACCACGAGCCGACGCGATGCTGTCATCCGGCTAAGTGCCTGAAGCGTCCTTGCGCACAATTTCTCACTTGTGAGGATCGTCGCGTTCTCCATGTCTTTGGCCACCCCGCTGCCCCGGCGATCGGTGTCGCTTGAGCTAGCGGCCGGTATCGGATCTGCACGAATGCCACATGCTTGCGTCCGCAGTTGCTGATGCACGGGGCGCGGGACGTTCGGGAATCCTGCGGCCCTGAGCAAGGTGACAAACTCGTTCTGGCAAATCAGTTCGCCGAGGATATCTCCAAGAAGCCTGACTTGCACATCCGCCGCCTCCTTGCCCAATAGCGCGACGCGTTGGCGTTCACATTCCCGTTTGATCTCTTCGCGTAACCGTGCCTCAGCGGGCCTGCGCGCTGCCTGCTCCCCAGCAAGCCGTCCGCCTGGTTCCCATTCATCATTGTCGCGTTTCGCACGCTGTTGAGAGGCGTGCTTTCCCGGATCGCCCGTCGGGGCGAGTCCTGTTCTGCGGGGCTTCATGGCACACCGGCGGGCGGAGCGTAATCGGAGGCCTGCAGCGGGACAACGTCTGAGAATTCAACGAGCGACTTCAGATCGGGACGCCGCAAGTCTTCAAACTTCGAAAGCCCATTTCGGTAAATCACAGTGTATTCCCCGGCAGCGAGGCTGCCGCGAGGGAAGATATGAAAGTCAAGCAACTCGGGAGTTGAGCGTTCAATGCGAGCGTAAACCAGAAAGTCGATGGCGAAGCAGTCCGGCCACCGCGCGACCCAATACGGTGAGTACCCGCGGATGCGCCACGAACTACGCACCACAAACTGCAGCCTGAGCGCATTGTCCACACACATAACATTCGTGTGTTTCTGGAATTTCACTCCGTGCCCCAGCCCTTGCAGCACCTCCGTCGTGATGTCGACGAGCGTGCGCTCTGTTTGCCGCTCGACGTGTCTGTTCCGAGATCGCTCAGGGTTCAGATAGGGCGATTACCCAATCTCCTTGTACGCTGCGTACAGGCTACCGAATTCCCGCATGACGCGTTCAACAGATGGCGCGCTTCGATAGCGTTTTAGCGTTGCTTGATTCAGTTCGCCGGCTTTTTCCATGACCTTGCGAAGGCCTGACAGGATCTCGTCCCGGCTTGGGGTTTGCCTGATCCGGGCGAGTTTGTGTTGGACGGCACCAAAGAGTTGTGCGCCAATGACCGGCTCGAACGCACCGGCTACCCGTATCCATTCCGCCTCGGGTAATTGTTCCCACGGGGCATCCAGCTTTGAAGACGTCCGGCTGTAGACGTTCGTGCCAATGTACTTTTCGTTGCGCAAAATCTGGAGAATATTTCGCGGCAACCAGAGCCGGCAGGCGCCGTTGCAGATTCCGAAGTCGTTCAATCGACGCGCTATGTCCGTAGCGGTAGTCCTACGAGTGGCGTACCACTCGAACATTTTTCTCACGAGCGCCACTTCATGCGGTGGTCCCGGAGCTAGAACCACGCGGTCGGTCTGAAGGTTTTTGTACTGATACTGTGCAAGCGGTCGACGGGTGCCGCTCTGGGAGTCCACCAACACACGCTGCAAGCCATATCCGGGCGGACCGCCGGAATGGTAGCCGCGCTCAACGTTGACGCAATGGCCCAAGAAGACCTTGCGCGATATCTCGCGACTGAATTCGCCTGCCATAGCCCGTTTGAGCGCTTTCATAACGCAGGTTGCCGGGCTGGCGTCGTTTTCAAAGGGCTCAGCGACGTAGATCACTTTTACGCCAGCGCGGCGACAGGCATATTCGTAGAAAGCTGCTTCATCAACGTCCTGAAATCGCCCCCAGCGGCTTACGTCGTAGACCAGGATTATTGTGAATTTGCGGGCCGGACTTTCGACGTCTACAAGCAGTTGGGTGAGGGCCGGGCGCTCGCGTAATGTAAGACCACTTATACCAGCGTCCTCATAGTCCCGAACAATCCGGATATTGTGGGCTGCTGCATACTCAGCGATCGCCTGTCGCTGGAAAACCGGGGAGAATTGCTGATGGTCGGTAGACATGCGCACGTACTGCGCGGCACGTAACGGCGCGCTGAAGCCAGACCGACGGTCCTTGGTGGACAGCATTCGGCTCACCAGTTGGTAGCAATGCTTAGTGATAGCGTTGTTTTTTTGAAAGTCAAGTCAACCGGATCGATGCCTGCGCGACATCGAGGGTTTACTGGCGCTTGGACCCTCATGCGGCGAGCGCCGATGGTTCAATCCGTCTGGCGCCGGGGCCCGGTCTGTCGGTCTGGTTTTCGCAGCACTACGAATTCCCGGTCGTATTGGACGTGGTGAATTGTCGATCAGTGTCCGGCAGGGACCGGCCATCAACAGACGGTGACGACAGACAGCTGTCCGACTCCTCGTCTCGTCGACGTCGCGCCGGAAGTGACCGTAAACTGTTCGCAAGAACGAGACGCTACAGAGGCAGACGCACATCGGTAGGTGACGCTCGGAGCCTTGAGATGCGGCATAAGGCCCGAGACCATGCCCTTTCGCAATCTTCCTGGAGCCAGCCTGCAAGCCATTGACCGGCAGCCCCGGCGGGCGCCGGACCGCGCTTGTTCACCGCTACCGCAGCCGCCCGGAGCAGACCACGCTGGACCGCCTGGTACAACAGCGTGCCGGACCATCTTCGCGCAGGCTGAGGTCGGGACCTGCACGGACCAGTCAGTATGAGTACCTATGGCAACGGCTTCAAACCCAGCTCTCTCAGGAAAGCGTTGTGCTTGTCCTTCGCAGCCGCAATCGCTTTTTCAATCTCCACCAGCTCTTGGTGAGTCTCATCCAGAACAATCTCCGTCTCGTTCACCGCCGTACTGATATAGCGCGAGATGTTCAGGTTGAAGTCGTTATTCTCGATCTCGGCCATCTCCACCTTGCGTGAGTAGCGCGCCTCTTCCTCGCGGAACTGGTAGGTCTTGATGATCTTGGCGATGTGCTCGGGCTTGAGCTGGTTCTGGCGTTTGCCTTTCTCGAAGTGCTCCGGCCCGCTTGCGTTAATGAACAGGACATCGTCCGGCTTCTTGCACTTCTTCAACACCAGGATGCAGACGGGTATGCCGGTGGAATAGAACAGATTGGCGGGCAGGCCGATCACCGTGTCGATGTGCCCGTCCTTCAGCAGCTTGGTGCGAATGCGTTCTTCCGCCCCGCCTCGGAACAGCACGCCGTGCGGCAGGATGATGGCCATCACGCCTTCGTCTTTGAGGTAGTGGAAGCCGTGCAGCAGGAAAGCGAAGTCGGCAGCGGACTTGGGCGCGAGGCCGTGGCTCTTGAAGCGCACGTCGTCAGCCAGGGCGTCGGTCGGTTCCCAGCGGTAGCTGAAGGGCGGGTTGGCAACGATGGCGTCAAAGCTGGGCTTCTTGGCTGGGTTCTGCTCCCGCATCATGTCCCACTCGTTGAGCAGGGTATCCCCGTGGAAGATCTCGAACTCAGTATCTTTCACCCCGTGCAACAGCATGTTCATGCGTGCGAGGTTGTAGGTCGTGATGTTCTTTTCCTGGCCGAAGATCTTGCCGATGGTGCCGTTCGCCTTGGCCACTTTCTTGCGCACGTTGAGCAACAGCGAGCCAGAGCCACAGGCAAAGTCCAGCACGCTTTCCAGCCGCTTCTTGGTCCCGGTTTTCGGTTCCTGACTGTCCAGCGTGACGATGGTGGAGAGGATGTCGGAAATCTGCTGTGGGGTGTAGAACTCGCCGGCCTTCTTGCCGGACCCAGCGGCAAACTGGCCTATCAGGTATTCATAGGCATCGCCCAGCGCGTCGATGTCGGTGGAGAACTCCGCCAGGCCTTCGGCGATTTTCTGGATGATGGCGCAGAGCTTAGCGTTCCGGTCGGCGTAGGTTTTGCCGAGCTTCGGGGAACTCAGATCGATCTCGGAGAACAGACCCTGAAAGGTGCTCTCGAAGGATTCCGTCTCGATGTACTTGAAGCCCGCTTGCAGCGTGTTCAGCAACTCTGCGTCTTGGGTGCGGGCCAGGTTGGCGATGCTGTTCCAGAGATGCGCGGGCTGAATGACGTAATGCACCTTGCGGCGCATCTGCTTCTCGAACGCCGGGATGTCGTTAACGTTGTTCGCATACCAGAGCGCCAACGGCACCTTGCGGATGTCGCTTCCCACATCAGGGTAGTCCCGCCCCAACTCCTTCTTCGCCGCCGTTTCGTAATTGTCCGAAAGGTAGCGCAGGAAAAGGAAGGACAGCATGTAGTCGCGGAAGTCGTCCGCATCCATGGCGCCGCGCAGTTGGTCCGCGATGCTCCAGAGGGTCTGGTTGAGTTGCTTTTGTTTGGATTCGTTCATGGGATCGTGGCAGGTGCGGCGGCGGTTGCTGCGGCTGGTGTCGGTGTTGGCGCCGTCTCAAGAATGTCCGGCAAGTCAAATTGGAATTTGGTGGTGAAGTCTTCCAGAATGCGCCGGAACAGCTCTTTGTTGTCCTCCCCCATTTCGGTCGGTTCGTGGATGGCGTATTTGCCATGACTGAGGAGGTTCAGCGCGCGGTTGTAGAGTGCACGGTCTTCCTCGATGCTCAGCGCCTTAAGGCAGAAGGATATGTCAGCGTGGCCGAAGAACGACGCCGTTTTTTCCATGATGCTGCGCAGGGCGTTGAAATGGAAGGTGTATAGCTTGCCGGTGCTGGGGGCAGCGGCAAGTTGTAGCTCAGCGAGCGACGCGACGTGATGGAAAAAGGGCGTGTCTTCGGTGGCCCGCAAGGTATATACGCCGTCTCCGTTCGGGCGGTGCAGAAAGTAGCGCTTGTGGGTCACCCTCGACTCGCCCTCTTTTGCTCTGCCAATCTCGTTGCACATCACGTTGAAGAAAAGGGCGTGATGGGACGAGAAAACAACCTTGATGGGCGCGGGAGTGCCGTCCTGGCCTTTGCGGCTCACAGCCCGGCGCAGGAGTTGGGCGAGATCGCAAGCCACGGCGATGGCGTTGTTGTCGTCCAGTGAAGAGATGGGGTCATCAATGTAGAGATATTTGTTCCATTGATAGGAGACGTGACCGTCGAGCATCCGCTCGCAAATGGCCATGAAGAGGCACCAGATGAAGATATTCTGCTCGCCACGGGAGATCTTGATGTTCTCGGCTTCACGGTTCCGGAAAGAGACCGTCCATGTCTCGTAGTCAATGTCGAAATCGAAGTCCGCATAACGGTCGAGGTAGCCCGCAATCGTTTCGTCCAGTGCGAGGTCTTTCAGACCATTGAAGAAGCTGGAATTGGGATTGAGTCTGAGCCGCCGGACAGCATCACCGTCTAGATCGTTATCCCAGGTGAACAAGTCTTCGGTAAAGGCATTGAAGTAGAGGGTGTCGGGAGCGCCATTGTTCTTGCGCTTCCCCTCGTCCTTGAACTCCATCGACAGCCGTGTCTTGCCAGTGCGGTTGTAGGCATGCATGAGGATGAGCTCTACTCCGCCCAGATCGTCACGCAGCTTTCTCGTGAGTGTCCTGAGGTTGGCGTATTTGTTGATCTTCGGTTTTGCGCTCATGCATCAACCTCTTCCGAGGATGGGAAGAGCTGCTGCAGCAACCCTTTCTTGTGGCTCCTGAAGGCTTCGAGCTTCTGGGCTTCGGCGGTGATCAGCGCGTCGAGGGTGCTCAGGAACGAAGCGATACGTTGTTGTTCTTCGACCTTCGGATGGCGAATGCAGAGAGTGACGAACACGGAAGACTTGATGCCTTTAGCTGTCGATCCGGTGCTGTGAAAGTCGATCGTCTTTTGCATCTCCGGCCCAAGCAGTGACTGAAAAAGGAATTCAGGAACGCATTTCTTGGTATTGCATCGAAGCGTAATGATGCGCTGACCGAGCGCAAATACCCCCACACTCGGAAACATCGCCACATTCCCGAGTGGTGCCTCAGTGGTGAAAAGGATGTCTCCTGCTTTGGGAATCCCTTTGGTCATCCATGCGTCGTAGGCACCTGCTTCGATGTATTCGTCGGCTGTCATGTCGAGCCAACCAAATCGCACATTCTTTGCGGTGATCAGCGGAACGCCCGATTCTGCTTTTGGTGGCGGCTTGCCTCGATAGTCGATTACCTTTTCGAGGCAATCCCCCAGTTGTGTCGTTTCCCACTCCCCGGCGTTCTGAAACTCGGGGAAGCGAACGCGGGGTTGAGTTTCGCCTTCGCGAGGGAAAAGCCGGTGCATCAGCCCTTTTTTACGAGTCTTGAGCGCGCCCACTTTCCGCGCTTGCGCGGCCATCAGCTTGTCCATCGAACTCAGGCAGTCGGCGATTTTTTGTTGTTCAGCGGGTGACGGCGCAGGCAAAGGCATTGCCATAAAGTCGTCACTTGATATGGCCATCCTATCGTGGCGTGCACCAGTACTGGATGCCTGTCGCACGTAGGTATGCCAGCCCGTAGTCTTGAAAAAGTGTTCATAAAAGTCGTCCCTGTCGTCTTTGAATTTAAAGACTGTGTACAGCGGGGACATTACGCCTGTGCCAATCTTGTTCTTCGATATGGGGCCTACGGGCGCTGTTGACGATATGCGTGGGTTGTAGACGTAGCTGCCCCGCTCGACAATAAAATAGCTCTCAAGCTTGCCTTGCGTAGCGATATCCTTATCAAAAAAATTTCTCTGATCTAATACACCAAATTCAGCAGAGTTTGTCAGCACACGATCAATCTTTTCGTCTCGATTTTTCTGTTTGGCACGAATCGCTAGACGATTTAACGGTATAAATTTCCAGCCATCTGTCTCCCGAAACTCCGGAAACCGTAGCTTCGGCACCCGTGCGGGCGTTGCCTCATCCTTGACGGCGTTGGTTTTCGTCTTATTGCTCATACGCGCTGAGTCCTGAAATATCGCGGCCACCGGCGCGTTTAATGAGGAGGGAGTGGAGGTCATCCATGAGGGCGAGTTCGGCCTGGGTGCGGGCTTTCCAGCCGAGGTCGAGCGGGGCCATCAGGTCGCTGAGTTGCTCGCCATCGAAGATCATGCGGTCGAGGATGCCGTCCACGAAGCTTTGAAGGGCGGCGGTAGCGAGGCCGTGCTTCGCGGCAATGGCGGCGAGCTCCTTGGCGCTCTTATCGGCCTTGAAACGGGTATAGCCATCGCGGATGGCGGCCTCAGAGAGGCCCTCACCCGCCTGGAGCGTGGCGATGTATTCGGCGATGTCGTTGCGCTCGTTCATGAACTTGGCATCGGCGCTGATGAGGCCGATGAGTTCCTCGCGGGTCATCTTGGCCTTGCCGGGCCCCTTGGCAGAGAACTTGGCGATGAGGCCCATGATGTAGTCGTAGTCGATGACGGCGGAAGCGAAGAGGACAAACTCGAAGTCGAGCTGCTCCACGGGGTCATCGGTGCCGGGGCCATCACCTTTCTTGGCGTCTTTGCCCTGCTGCGCTCTGAGCTCTTTGGCAGTTTGCAGATACTGGCCTTTGAAGCCGCGCAGGTTTTCATCGGGTAGCACCTGCTCGATGGCGGCTTTGTTGTCTTCGCTGAGGTCGGTGTATTGGTCCAGCTGGGTTTTGAGTCGCTGGACTTCCTTGAAGTGGCTGATGAAGGCGGCGCGGGCCTCGTCGCCCTTCAGGTTGGCCACGGCGGATGGCGTGCAGGCAAGACCCTGGGACGTCATGAAATCGTCCAACTTCTGCACGGCAGTCTCCAGCTTCTGGATGACCACAGGCGCCTTGTCCACAAGCCAGATTTCCCGCGCCTGCTCGCCGGTCTTCTCGCCGGAGAAGAGGGCGATGGCGGCATCGACTGAGTCTTGCTGCTGGCGAAAGTCGAGGATGTTGCCGTAGGGCTTGGTGCCGTTGAGCACGCGATTGGTGCGGGAGAACGCCTGGATCAAGCCATGGTGCTTAAGGTTCTTGTCCACATAGAGCGTGTTCAGGAACTTGGAATCGAAGCCCGTGAGCAACATGTCCACCACGATGGTGATGTCGATCTTTTGCGCGGCCGGGTAGTCGGCATTGGGCCACTGCTGGTCCTTGATGCGCTTCTGCACATCTTGGTAGTAGAGGTCGAACTCGCTCAAACGGTGGTTAGTGCCGTAGCGGGCGTTGTAGTCGGCGAGGACGGCCTTGAGCGCAGCTTTCTTGCCCTCGGGATCTTCTTCGTTGTCCACTTGCTCCTGCGGCAGGTCTTCCTGGATCTGCTTGACGTCTGGGTCGCCCTCGGCAGGCGGGGAGAAGACGCAGGCAATGTTCAATGGCTTGAAATCAGGATCGGTGGCCTGCTTGTCCGCCTGCATGGTCTTGAACAGAGCGTGGTATTCGATGGCGTCGTTGATGGACGCGGTGGCGAGGATCGCGTTGAAGCGGCGCCCGCCGGTGGCTGCGTTGTGCTTGGCAAGAATTGCCTCGATGACGGCCTTCTTGGCAATGGCTTCGCCGGGCTTTGGCGGGTTCTTACCCTCGGGCTTGAAGTAGTCGACGTGGAAGCGCAGGACGTTGCCATCCTCGATGGCATGGGTGATGGTGTAGGCGTGCAGCTGCTTGTGGAAGAGCTCCTCGGTGGTCCGATACGAGGCCACCTCACCGTCGATTTTTATGCGACTGGCGTTGCCGTTGGGTCCACCAAAAATCGGCGTGCCGGTGAAACCGAAGAGCTGCGCCTTCGGGAAGAATGCTTTGATGGCCTTGTGATTGTCGCCAAATTGCGAACGGTGACATTCGTCGAAGATGAAGGCAATGCGCTTGTCCTGCAGTGCTTCGAGCTGTTCTTTGTAGGTGGCCTGGCCGTTTTTGCTGCGCTGCTTATTGCGCTTGCTGTTCTCGTCCAGCGCGAGGCCGAGCTTCTGAATGGTGGTGACGATGACCTTGTCGGTGTAGTCCTCTGAAAGCAGGCGGCGCACGAGGGCGGCGGTGTTGGTGTTTTCTTCGACGCAGCCTTCCTGGAATTTGTTGAATTCTTCCCGGGTCTGGCGGTCGAGGTCTTTTCGGTCGACGACGAACAGACACTTGTGAATGTGTTCGTTTTCCTTCAACAGGGTAGAGGCCTTGAAGGACGTGAGCGTCTTGCCGCTGCCAGTGGTGTGCCAGATATAGCCGTTCCCGTTGTCTTCGTCGATGCACTTGACGATGTGTTGCACGGCATAGACCTGGTATGGCCGCATGATCATAAGCTTTTGCTCACCCGCAAGCAGCACCATGTAGCGGCTGATGGTGCGGCCGAGGTCGCACTTTCTCAGGAAGTGTTCGGCGAACTCGTCGAGTTGGGTGATCTTGCGGTTGTCCTCGCCTGCAAACTCATAGATGGGCAGAAAGCGCTCGTCGGCATTGAAGGCGAAGTGGCGGACGTTGTTGTTGGCGAAGTAGTAGGTGCGGTCGCGGTTGCTGACGATGAACAACTGCATGAAGCAGAGTAGCGTCTTGGTGTAGCCGTTGCCCGCGTCGTGCTTGTATTCGACGATCTGCTCCATTGCCCTGCGTGGATTCACGCCTAGGGTCTTCAGCTCGATCTGCACACAGGGTACGCCGTTGATGAGGATGAGAACGTCGTAGCGGTGGTGGCTGTTGTCGGTGTTGATGCGGAGCTGGTGAACGACCTCGAAGTGGTTTTTGCACCAGTCCTTGATGTTCACAAGCGTGTAGTTCAACGGCGTGCCGTCGTCACGGGTGAAGGCATTGATGCCGCGCAGGGTCTTGGCAGCGGTGTAGACATCCGGGGTAACTATTTCATCCAGGAGCCTGGCGAACTCGGCTTCGGTCAGCTTGACGCGGTTGAGGGCCTCGAACTTCTCCCGGAAGTTCTTTTCCAGTGCGGCGCGATCGCGAATGTCGTCGCGGTATTCGTACTTCAAGTTCTGAAGCTTGCCAAGGAAGCCGTATTCGATGTGCTCTTCTTTGACAACGGAGCTCGGTGCTCCGGACGGCAGATCGTAGGTAAACTTGGATGAAGGCATGGGGGAGGAACGTGTGTTGGCTATGGATCGGAATGCAATGCGGGTGGCGGGTCGCTATGAATCGTGTTCGTTGGGATGTACTACGACCACTTATAAGCTCGCCAGTGTAAGGTTCAACGTTCCACTCATGTGTCGTCGGAGGCCTTGATGCGCGGACTCTGGTCGAGCGCCGACTTCGAAAATCCACACTCGGTAACGCTTTCCGATCCCGCCCTACGGCTCGTCATCGAACGAAAGACTTAGCTCGGACCCAGTCTAGGAACGTTTCGAGGTTCTGCTCTGCCAGCTGCTTACGGCTTGCCGTTATCAGCCCATTATTGTAGCCGAGGCAACCTTTCGCCTGCCGGGCGACGCTGCGCAAGAGTCGGTAGACGTCCACTACCGATCCTGATCTAAACCGCCTGGCAAGTGGTTGTGAACGTCCGCTTTGGACAAATCTAACAGACCGCTTAGGGTCGTCTACGGAAGTTCGGCTTTCAACTAGAGATAGCGGTTTTCGAGGCGACTTGTATTTCCGGGTTCGTTAAGGGTTATTCGATGCCTGCCATCGACCACAGGAATGTGACGGTGCCT